>NZ_UZAC03000001.1:1249452-1561815 GCF_900538055.1 Pasteuria penetrans | reverse complement strand
ATAACCCGAAGGTCGCAGGTTCAAATCCTGCCCCCGCAACCAGTGGTTTTGCGTGATGTTTTCGGTGGGGAAAGTGATACGGCGCGGGGTGGAGCAGTTCGGTAGCTCGTCGGGCTCATAACCCGAAGGTCGCAGGTTCAAATCCTGCCCCCGCAACCAGTGGTTTTGCGTGATGTTTTCAGTGGAGAGAGTGATACGGCGCGGGGTGGAGCAGTTCGGTAGCTCGTCGGGCTCATAACCCGAAGGTCGCAGGTTCAAATCCTGCCCCCGCAACCAGTGGTTTTGCGTGATGTTTTCAGTGGAGAGAGTGATACGGCGCGGGGTGGAGCAGTTCGGTAGCTCGTCGGGCTCATAACCCGAAGGTCGCAGGTTCAAATCCTGCCCCCGCAACCAGTGGTTTTGTGTAGTGTTTTGGGCGGTGTAGCTCAGCTGGTTTAGAGCGTACGGTTCATACCCGTAAGGTCGGGGGTTCGAGACCCTCCACCGCTATTTTGAGAGTGTGGGTAGGAGAAGGATTCGCGGCGATCCCCCATTGGGTCGCCTTTTTTTTATGCAATTATAGGGGGTAGTATTTTGGAGGATCAGGTGGTCCCGTGGGGTGAATGGGGACCACCCGTCCGTACCCATTGCGTATTGTGGTGTTTTTGCCGCGGGAACGGATTACGTTGTTACGACGAAGATCCTCCGCTAAGGGATTTGTCCTTATCTCCTTGCAAAAGAGGACAAGTAGGGTCGGGCTGCGCCGTATTGGGCCAAATGCCCGTATGTTTCGTCGGAATTTGTTCACCCCATGCCCTCGTCCCTTTGACAAACTTTCCGTGTTTCTCCTGTTACAATGGGGCTGCGATGGCATTCATTAGGGAGTCTTTCTATGCTGTTCAGCGGTTGGAGGGGGCGGGTTTGCATGGGATTGGTATGGTCGCGGTTGGGGCTAGGGCACGGGCGGTTGCGCGGGTCGTGGACTGTGTTGGGGATTTTCCTGGCCGGTGTGAGTCTGGGACGCGCGGAGCTGTTAGGCACCCTTTCGCCGTTTGCATTACCCTATGCAATGGCGGTTTTTGGGGTGGCAAGAACTTTCTATTGGCCCACGGTGTTGGGCTCTGTATTGGGTGCTTTGTTGGGTTCTCCATTACAAGGTAAGCAATGGTTATCACTCGGATTGCTAGTGTTGATTGGTTTAGGTTGGGAGCGTTGTACCCATGGTCCTCTGCGGTTTCCCATGGTATGGGTAGGATTTGCCTCCATTTTTTCCTATGGTGTTCTTTGGCTGGTTGAGGGGGGTGTGCGCGGTCAGGATCTGGCATTGGCCTTGGTTGACAGCATGCTGTCTGCCCTCCTTGTGCCCGTTTTTATGCGTGCGATTCCTCTCTTTACGGCGGGTCGAAGACGGCTTCTCATCCGCCCCGAGATGACCCTTGCTTGTTTGTTTTTCCTAGCTGCTGTGGTATCCGGAGCGGCCCACTGGGGATTTTGGGGTGTTCGTGTTTCAGACTGGCTAGCCCACGGATTGACGGCTATGGTTGCTTGGGGTGGGGGTGGTTTGTGGGGCAGTGCTTTTGGAACCTTGGTGGTATCCTTTCTTTATTTGGTGGGGGGTCCCACATCCTTCTTTTTTCCCTCCCTACCCCTGGCTGGTCTTTTAGCGGGTTTATTGTGGACAGGGAGTAGGCGGCGTGGTGTCCTTTGTTGTTTTGGGTTGAGTGCGCTTTGGGATGTATTTTTGCATGCAGAAACAGTGCCCTTGCTTCCCATGCTGCTTACGGTTGGCCTGGCGCTATTTTTCCTCCTTCTCGTTCCCGCACGCTGGCCCGATCAGTTGGCTTCTATTATACCGGGTACTGTGGTACAGGAATCCGTACAGCAGGACTATTTGCGGCGTTTGCGTGACGTTACGGCGGAACGCGTGGAAAAATTCGTGCAGGTATTCCAAGAGTTGGCTCATAGTTTTGGGGGGGGTAAGGAGAGAATCACCAAAACCGGGGGCCAGGGTCAACCTTTGCTGGCCGATCTTGCTTCCTCCATTGCGGAGGGGGTATGTCCTGGCTGTCCTAAGCAGGCTGTCTGCTGGGATAGTCATGTGGAAACAACCTGTAATGAATTAGGAAAGATGATCCCCTTGTTATCCAGAAGTGGGGGGAATGCTATGCCCACTGTGGCTTGGAGAAAATATTGTGTACGTCCCCAGCCAACGGCCAATGTTTTGCGTGATGTTTATACGCACCGTGTGGTTCGGGAACGTAGTGATGCCCGAGAAATGGCAGTCCGTCAGTTGGTTCGTGATCAGTTGAGTGGGATGGCCGAGGTGATGGATAATTTGGCGAAAGAAATTCGGGGGGGTGTTTGTGCAGCCGAGGCGTGCGAGGAGAAGTTATCGGGGGCTTTGATAGCGGGTGGAATTCCCATGGAACGTCTTGATGTGATCAATCTTCAGCCCGGAAGAATTGAGTTGGAAATTACCTTATTGCAACAGGGGGCGAAGGGTGTAGGAAAGCGTTGGATTGCCCCCTTGCTTAGCCAAGTTCTTGGTGAACCTGTTCATCTATTACGTCATGCAAGTTGTGGGGATGGGCGGGGTGCATTGCTCAGTTTTGGTTCGGCACAGCGGTATCGCCTACGGATAGGTCATGCTATGGTGGTCAAGGAAGGAAAGACTGTTTCCGGGGATAGTTCCTGTGCCCTAGATTTGGGAACAGGCAAATTTGCTCTTGCTGTGAGTGACGGAATGGGGCATGGTGAAAAGGCTCGGGAGGAGAGTCAATCGGCCCTCCGTCTCCTACGCCGGTTGTTACGGGTGGGGATTGCTCCGCTGGTGGCTGTACAGACCGTCAATACGGTGTTGCGTTTGCGTGCTAGTGATGAAGAGATGTTTACTACCGTTGATCTTGTGCTCGTTGATCTCTACACGGCCAGTGGACAGTTTTTGAAAATTGGTTCCGCCCCCGGTTTCGTCAAGCGGGATCAAGAGGTTCATCGTTTGCGTGCCTCCCACCCGCCCATTGGTATTTTGCCGACATTGGATATAGAGCCCCTTCATGTGGAGTTAGAATCAGGTGATCTGGTTATTTTGATGACAGATGGTGTGTATGATGCTATGGAGGATGCTGCTTGGTTGCATTGTCTACGGAATGCGGCTATTCCGGATCCGCAGAATTTTGCTGATTCATTGTTAGAAGCCGCCTGGGATCGGCGGGGTCATGAGGCCAAGGATGACATGACAGTTGTTGTGGCGAAAGTGGAGCGGTGTGTAGGGGAGTGGTCTACGGTCCGCTTTCCTGGTGTTGCTTCCGTACGGCGTTCTGTATAGCATTAGAATTCGGGGGGATTTTGGTGCTGTCACGTTTGCAGTATTTACTACGTCATCATAATTGGCTGCCCCATGGATCCAAATTATTGATTGCTGTATCCGGAGGTACGGATTCCGTTGCACTCCTGCATGTGTTGTATACGTTGCAGAGGGAATATGCTTGGGGATTGGTAGTAGCCTATATTCAGCATGGTTTGCGTGGTGCAGAGAGTGAGGCGGAGGAGCAATATGTGAATTCTCTCGCTAGGGATTGGAAAATTCCTTATGTAAGGGAGCACTTGCATTTGAATTCTCGCCCTGGGGGGACAAGACCTGCTGGAGCCCGTCAAGCTCGTTATGATGCCTTGTATCGGCTGGCGAGGACTTTGGGGACGGATCGGATCGTTCTGGCGCACCATGCCGATGATCAGGTGGAGACGATGTTGTTGCATCTTCTGCGCGGTACGGGGGTTGCCGGTTTAGCGGGCATGCGTTCTGTTGGTCAATGGAGGGATGCAACCCTTGTTAGGCCCCTGTTGACTATCAGCCGGTCCGTTATTGAAACTTATATCCAACAGGTTGGTCTGCGTCCCTGTTTTGACTCTAGTAATGCAAGACGTGATCAGGCTCGCAATCGTTTACGTCACGATCTATTACCACAATTTCCCGCCTACAACCCCCGTTATCGTGATGCTTTCCTACGACTAGCTGCTATGGTACAAGCAGAGGAGGAAATGTGGGAGGGTATGGTGGAGGCGGTTAGTCGTTGGGTTCTACGGGAATGTACCCACGTGCGATGGTCCTTGGATCAACAGGGTTTTGTGTGTTTGCCTGTAGCCTTACAGCGTAGACTTGTTCGTTATGTTTTGGGGGGATTTCTTTCTGTTACTAGCGAATTGTCTTGGCGTTTGGTGGAGCCGATTCGGAGAATAGCGGTAGGTCGTTCCCCTTCACGACGTATTGATTTACCCTGTGATGCTTGGTTTGAGCGTAGTTATACAACGCTCCGCTTCGTTCGTGGTTGTTCCATCGTCCCACCCCATAGAAATGACTCACAAAACCCCATTGAGGTTGTAGCAAGGGAGGTTATCCTTCCCGTGCCAGGTGAGGTGGATGAGGTTGGATGGGCTGGTACGATCGAGGCGCGTACGATGGCGAGGGAGGAGGCGATTCATTTCCCTGTTCCCCCATCCGATGTGGAGGTTGCGGTTTTTGATAAGGATCGGTTACCGGATGTACTGCGGGTTCGTACACGTCGACCCGGGGATCGTGTGCAATGTGTTGGAATGCAGGGTACGAAGAAACTGAAAAAAATACTGATGGAGGCCCGGGTTCCTTCTAGGATGAGGGATCATTTGCCCTTGGTCGTGGCCGGTGGACGAATTCTTTGGGTTCCCGGGATTCGGTATGCTCGTTGCGCGGGGGTTCATGTGGGAACCCGTTGGTGTTTGTTGTTGTTGTATCGTCCCCGCTCTTTGGGGGGAGGTTCGAACTGGTATGAGGGGGAAGATTAGGAATGGAGTAATGTTTGGGGTATACAATTCTATGATCTATGGAATGAAATTTTTGCTGATTGAGTAAGTATAGGCTGTTGTTCCCCCATGTGGGTTCTGATCTTAGGCCAACCCGGTGGGTGGGATCCTCAACAGTCTTTTGTTGCTTATTTTGGTGTTTTGTGGGTAGGACGGCCTGTTGTGGGGGAAATGGGCCTATGGTACAATGGAGCGAACTGGCGGGGGGAGGCCAAGGGTGAAGAAACATATTTTTAGGAATGCCATAATTTACGTTATTCTTCTCCTGGTTGCAGTTGGTGCTATCCAGGTGGTTTTGAATGGAAAAAAAGAACCGGAAGAGTGGGATTACCACAAGTTCAATATTTACCTGAAGCGTGGTGATTTAAGGAATCCTGTCGTCCGGGTTGAAGATGGTGCTTATAATGTTGAGGCGGAATACCGAAATCCAACGAATGGAAAATCCCCGCGGGGCTCTAAGATTAGGGTGTATGCCCCACAGGATTCAAGATTCATTTCTGATCTGTTGGAAGCGGATCCCCCTGGTTTGAAATTTGAAAAAGCCAAGGATAGGTCCCTTTGGATTACCCTATTTTCTTCCTTTCTACCGGTGCTGGTCATTGGTGTGATTATGTTTTTTATGCTCAACCAACAAGGCGGCGGCAGTCGGGTGATGAATTTTGGCAAGAGTAGGGCCAGACTCTATAATGAAGAAAAGAAGCGTGTTACCTTTGACGATGTGGCCGGGGCCGATGAAGAGAAAGCCGAACTTGAGGAGATTGTGGATTTCCTTAAGGAGAGTCGCAAGTTTACTGCCATAGGGGCCCGCATTCCCAAGGGCATTTTGTTGGTGGGTCCCCCGGGTACGGGTAAAACCCTATTGGCTCGTGCAGTAGCCGGTGAGGCTCGGGTGCCCTTTTTCTCTATCAGTGGGTCTGATTTCGTGGAGATGTTTGTGGGGGTCGGTGCTTCTCGGGTACGTGATCTCTTCGAGCAGGCAAAAAAGAATGCTCCTTGTATCATCTTCATTGACGAGATCGATGCCGTGGGTCGGCAGCGTGGGGCAGGTCTTGGAGGGGGTCATGATGAGCGTGAGCAGACTCTAAACCAATTGTTGGTGGAGATGGATGGTTTCGATGCCAATACGGGTATTGTCATGGTCGCGGCAACGAATCGCCCTGATATTCTCGATCCTGCCCTGTTGAGACCGGGTCGTTTTGATCGGCAGGTTTTGGTGAGTATACCTGACCTACGCGGTCGGGAGGCCGTGTTGAAGGTGCATGCGCGCAACAAACCGTTGGCAAAGGATGTACGATTGGGTACCATAGCCCAGCGGACAACGGGTTTCTCTGGCGCTGATCTGGAAAATGTTCTTAATGAGTCAGCTTTGTTGGCTGCGCGCCATAACCGCGACAAGATCACGATGGAGGAAGTGGATGAGGCCGTGGATCGTGTCCTGGCCGGTCCGCAGAAGCGGAGTCGTGTGATTAGTCCTAAGGAACGTAAAATTGTTGCCTATCACGAATCTGGTCATGTGATTGTGGGTTATTACTGTAAGGATGCTGATCTTGTTCACAAGGTGACGATTGTTCCGCGTGGTAAAGCGGGCGGTTACGCTATGATGTTGCCGCGTGAGGACCGTTATATTGCTACTGAACCGGAATTGTTGGACCGCATTTGTGGTCTGTTGGCCGGTAGGGTGGCCGAGATATTGGTGTTTGATGAGGTTAGTACGGGCGCTAGTAATGATCTTGAGCGTGCCTCTTCTATCGCTCGCTCCATGGTTATGAATTACGGTATGGGTAAGAATCTAGCGGCTATGAAATTTGGACAGTCTCAAGGACAGATTTTTCTGGGTCGTGGGGATTTTGGCCAGGATCAGAATTATAGTGATGCAGTGGCTTACAAGATTGACGTGGAGATAGAGGATATTATCAACAGATGTTATAAGATTGCTGAAGATATCTTGCGGCGGCATCGTGAGAAGTTGAATTTGATGGCTGAAACCCTGCTAGTGCACGAGACATTGGATTCAGGTCAGATTAAGGATCTTCTGGAGAAGGGAATTGTTCCTGATCCACCTCGTTTTCATAATAACGGTGGGGAGGAGGCGTCCCCTAAAAAGGATGGGGGCAAAAGTAAGGACCCGTCTGATAAAGATGTGTAGTTGAACAGGGATTTTTTGTTTTTTGCTATTGTACAGGCAATGGAGTGGGTGCAACGTGGGGGAAATGGCGGACCTCCAGTGTATGCCGTTTCTTTTTTCCGGATTCTATAAAAGGGCCCCCTCGCCCGGGGCCAATGTTTTGCTTTTGGGGGGGAGATCGGTTGGTTCTACTCTAACGGGGTTTCTATAGGGCATGGGATCGGGGGTCCCCCACGGGTTTTTCCCACCATGAGCTATTGAAATTCTGGCCCCGTTTCCTGGATATGTGAAAAGGATATGCACTCTTTTTCACGACATCGATGGAAATACCTACAAAAAATGAGGGGTTCGTTATGGGGGGGTTCCGTTCAAGGGGGCTATTTTGCGTTTAGGGCGGGAACTTTCCCCCAATCCCCATATTGGTTTGCCTTCTTTTTCCAGGGCTTTGGAGTGGTTCATTGGTCATGAGTGTGACCCCCATCGGCCGTAGAGGCTTCAGAAGGGAAGTCCCTACGGATATCATTCGCAGAAACGGTTACAGGAAAAGAACCATACAAGCGGGTTGCGGTTCTCTTGCGATTCCCTTCCCTATAAGTGTGGAAGGGGGGATTCGAACCCGTTCTTGTGAAACGTTATCAAAGGTACACGCTCTGTTGGTTGGGGAAAGTTGTATCCCCTCCGCGCTTATGGTAGGTCTCTGTAGGATTTGTCGAAACGATCCCCGTTGTTTATGTTACAGTGATACCCCCCGTTCTACCTTTTCCCGTCGATTTAGGCGCTATGATGATTTCAATCAAGTGCATGGAATCAATGTTCCCTACGGGGGGAACGGCTATAGCCTCCTTCAGGCGGATGCTACCTACACGTACGTTCGTGTAGGGGATTCGTGTCCGTATCCATCGTCATGGGATCCAGAAATTGGAATGGAATCGATCTACCAGAATGTGTTTAGATCCGGGCGCAAGGTTTTTCCATTCGCGCGGTTACATACAATACAATCCCCTCTCTGATGATTACAGATGCCCATAACGGCCTCCTGTCAGGCCCCACAAGGGGGGGAGTACCTCTTGTCCAATTGGCAAAACATTTGTTTGTTATATTCCCATTGGATCCGGGGAATTTATGGAAGGCGGGTCGGGCCCTAGGCGCGATATTGTCTCCCTAGTGTGGAATGGGGATCCCTCTCGGAAAGAATATTCGCAGGGGGGGTAGGAGGCGGCCCTCAACCGGGAGATGGCCCATAGGACGGCCATGGGGATCGATCATGAATGGCCTCCCCCTGCATCTCTTGTATAATGATATTTTAATAATAAATATGTAGACGGGAGCTTCCTAGATGAAGCCAGAAATGGGCATGGAGGCGGTTGTCCTATATAATGTTAAAAATATTTAAATATTTATTAAATTATATTGGGACCGTGGTTTCATGAATTTTGCCATTTATAGTCTTAATGAGTAATATAATTGATTAGAAAAATATCCCCAGGGAGCGATTTGTGGACAGTGATAAGGAACCTAAAATTACCTATGTTTTGAGGGTGATACCGTGTTTGGGATGCAATCAAAAATGCAGGAAAAAGTCACCCAAAGAGGCAAAAAAGTAGGATTAAAAATCCCCTCAGAAAATGCACACATCCGTTGGGATGCTGCCGGCCCCGCTATCTACTCGAGGATATGGGATGATCGATCTCAGATTGTATCTCTGCATTGACAGCCTCCCATTCCGGAGTATCTAGAGGATAGAACTGATCAACATACACTTTATCCTTGGAGTTTTGAAGAAAACCTATGTGGTATCTGGCTCTATTGGTATCCTGCAAATCCAAAAAATAGCGGCTAGATCTGGATTGCTTCCCAGCGAAGATGAGATCCCCATTATCCTTTAAGAGGTGCTCTATGGTGTTAACCACATCCCCCGGACTCGCCCCATAGGCAAATAAGTTACTCTTTGCACTCTTTCCCATAGCGTAAGCGCGATTAAAATATACGAAATGATGACGTTCCAGAATGTGCCTAAGACGTTCAGGAGCTAGGTTTACATTGTAATTGATACCATTTCCCTCATTGATAGTAAGGTTTTTTATTACCTTTATGTTTTTATGATGGTTGGGACGATGGTACGCATTTTCATATTCCTGCGTATCTTTGGCGACATCGCCCTCTCCCCCGAAAATCTCCTTTGCCATAGCCTTTAAATCCCTGTCAGGATGATCTTTAAGAAACTGACGTGCGTAGCCCCTCGGGGTTCTCGCATTATGGATAACAGCCCCTCCTGTAATAGACCCTGGGGTTTTTACATTATGGATAGTAGTTTTCTCTGTGATGGACTCTACGGTACCCTTCTTTCTATTCCTTTTACTATTTTTCCCCCCCATAACCATTTGATATTCTTTTTCGTTTTTCAGCGCTGCATCCCTGTGGGGTACTTCAGTAGTTTCAGGGGAGATTAAAGAGGAACTCCCCGTAGGGGCACTCCCATCCATCGTTTCTTTGATTTTATCCCCCTCCGTGATACCTCCTGGGGTCCTTACATCGTGGACAGTAGTTTCCTCTGTGATGGCCTTTATGGTACCCTTCTTTCTATTTCTTTTACTGTTTTTTTTCCTCATAACCATTTGATGTTCTTCTTCGTTCTCCAATACTATACCTGGAGAAGTAGTATGCATCACCTGAGATGTCTCTTCCCCAGTAGACGTACTCCCACTACGCACCACGTCTCCCGATACCTTCTGAGATCCGTCTTTAGCAGTTAGAATCCCCCGGGGTTCCTGTTCCCCGGATGCTCTAATGGCAGATTGGGAAAAACCTTCACGGATGATAGTACTCCCCTCTGCAGGAACAAGGTTACCCCCGGATTCATATCCTGTTGTTTTTTCGATTGCATCATTGATAAAATTTACAAAATATGAGACAATACGTGATGGTAACATCACTATTTTAGATACTACTCCCTCGTCAACAGCCGCCACTGTATTGGGTACAACCCCGTCCGTAGTTGCTGCCGTTCTGTTGGAACGACTTGACTCTTCCTGAATCGGAATACAATCCCTACCAGGGGTTCTCTTGGATCTGCATAGGATTTTCCCTGAACCTGCCCCTTCTTCCAATTCATTCTCCCCTACTGAAGGTTTTGACTCTATCAGATTCCTTGTCTCCGCTGCCACATTTTTCGTAACTGTTTCCACCATATTCCCCGTCGCTGTTGCTTCTTCACCTATTATCTTTCCTACTGCTGCCTCCCCTGCCACCGGCACTAACATTTCAGCTATTTTTTCAGCCTCATAGACTTCTTCACTAGTCACTTCTCTCATGTACTCTTCCATACTATTCAGTAATTTTTGATTCTCTTTGGTCTCTGGACTTTCTCCAGCCTTTCTGATCAATTCAGAAACTGCCTCCCTAGTAAAACCACCGATTTTTTTTCCAACCCACCCGGCGACCGTCCTTTCTCCCTTATCCAGTCCTGCTAAAACCTCTCCTACTGCTTCGGTTGCCTCATCCTTGGCACCCAGGGGCGCTGAAGCATATATGAAATCTTCCCAAAGTTTATTTGCTTCAGTAAAGATTCCTTTAAAGATTTTTTTATGTACTGTGATAGTGAATTTTGCTCTATTGCATTGATAGATGCCCCTACCTTATCAAGTTCAGTTACCCCACCCTTGAGAAATTGTAAAAACTCCTTAGCAGACTCTGAACCGATATCTTCCCTTATTATAAATTTTGATTCGAATTTTTCTTGTTTTCGTTCTAGCGTTTTCCCCTTATCATTGTCGATGGAATCCACACTTCCCTGTAAAGATTGTTGCTTTTGCTCTGCAGATTCCTCATCGGAAGCGGAATTTTCACTTGAGTTATCCTCCCTTGCCTCCTCAGCAATATTCTGTGGGGGTGCTTTCTGCTCCGTAGATTCCTCCTCTTTCCCAACTAACTTTCCTGACGAAACAAAGGGCAGACTTGCCACAACAATACCGCTGAAAAGCAATCTGGATCTGTAATGAAATAGTGATCGACAAAAATTTTTGTTATCGTTTTTATTTTTCATTGTTTTTGTATACCCCTTTTATTAATAAGTCATATGATGTTTTAGATAATTATTAAATATATATAGAGTTTTCACCTAAACACAGGACACGGGATTATTTAATTAAAAAATATATAAATTTTTTTAATTAAATACACATAAAATAATCAAAAAAGTCAACCTCTCATTTTTGGATTGCAACCTGACTATTGATTTGTAAACCAACATCCTTTGGTACTTCCTTTAGGTATCTCTCTGGTTCTTGTTGCTAATCATCACGGACTAAAAGATCACACCCATTGCCCACCCCAGCTCAAAAGATCCCATTCCCGAGCCTGTTACTTATGCCCCATACGTTGTAATGACGGATGGCGGTTTTACTTCCTTTCGACTTTTGTGCAGCAATTCGTACTTATCTCTATGGTATACTATCTTTGTATATAGTTGTATAGATTACAAATTACAAATACCTTGCATTTTGATTTACATTTCCTTGCATTTATGAAAGTTTTTTCTTTGTTTTTCTTTATTTGAGTAGGTTCGGCGCCGGGGCCGGCCCGATTTTTCTGTACGGAATCTTTACGCGCTCAAAATCCTGCCCCTTCCCAGGAGCAGGATTTTATGTTTCTGATAGAGGACAAGCGGCGATATGACTTTAAATTTTTTCCTTAGCCCTTTACACCTGGCTGAGGCCAGGTGTCTCCGTGCGACAGTCTCTCGTGGTTCTCCTTATGAGGGCCTACATCAGGTTCATTCCATCTGTGCACCGGATTCCGCCAGGACAGTAGGTGGTTCGCCCCTCATGGCTTCGTTCCAAGGATAGGTTCCTGTTTCGACATAGACTGCGCCTTTCAGTGCTTTCTCCCATGGTTCGCCTTACTAATCCTCCTGATTCACACTCGGATGGGAACCTTTCGTCCTGCTTTTTCCCAGGATGCTCACCACCATTGCTCTTTACGACAGCAGATCTGGGCGGTTTGAAATCTGCATACCATTTGCCGATTCCGGGAGGCCCTCCTCCATCCCTCATAAGGGATACTGAGAACGTGGTATTAGACTGAATTTTGAATAGGACGGGATTCTATGGGACAACAAAAAGAGCCGTGTAAGAGGGGACTATTACGTATGATTCTGCGGGAGGATTGGCTGGTATGTTAGCCCTACTTGACATACCAAGAATTTTGCAGTAGGCGGCATCGGTTTTCATACCCCGTATTTGTCATTGTTCTAGGGACGATTGTTCCAGGTACTCTAAAGTTTCTAAACTTTCCTCCCCCTCTAGGGGTGTAGTGTGAGGATGGGATGGGGTCTCCATAATTACATGTGTCTCTTTGTGTTGTTGTTGTATAGTAAAGAATTGTTCCTGGGTACGAACTTTGCGTGGGTAGGGGGGGATATGCTATCTTTTGTGGTAATGGAACGAGTTTAGAACGGTGTGGGGTTTATTTTGAACCATGGTGGGTCGTAGAAGGTTGGGTAGGATGGGAGAGGACCCGAGGCCTATGGGGGGGGGAGAATGATTCGACGTTTGTTGGCTGTGGATATAGGCAACACCAATGTTACAGTAGGCTTTTACGAGTGTGATCAATTGCGTCATTCATGGCGGTTCCGTACGAGGGATGGGATGACAGAGGATGAATTGGCTGTCATGTTCAGCTCTTTTATGTGCTTGGCTCAGGAGGGAAGTTGGCAGTCCCTACAGGGAGTAATTATTTCCTGTGTGGTCCCCGAGTTACAATGTGTTTTGCGTCGTTTTGGGGAAAAGTATCTTGACCAACCCCCCTTGTTTGTTGAAACTGGTCTCCGTACGGGGTTGACATTTGTTTACCCGCAGCCCGAATCGATAGGTGCAGATCGCATTGCCAATGCGGTGGCTGCGCATACGATTTATGGTTCACCTGTGATCGTGGTGGATTTTGGAACAGCGACCACCTTTACATTAGTTGCCCAAGAGGGACGGTTTCTGGGAGGTCTCATAGCACCAGGTGTGCGGGCTATGGTGGAGGCTCTGTTTCAAAGGGTACCTCACCTCCCGCGTGTGGAAATTGCTAAGCCCAAGGATATCATCGGTGGGGATACCCCCCAATCGATTCAGGCAGGAATCTATTATGGAATTTTGGGGTTGTTAGAAGGAACCTTGTGTCACATACGGAATAGATTCGGAGGATCATCACAGGTTCGCGTGGTAGCTACCGGTGGATTCTCAGGTCTGTGGGCCAAACAGTCTGTTCAGGTGGATGTAGTGGATGATCATCTGACGTTGCACGGACTCAGAATTTTATATGAATACAATACCTGATTCATGGCAACAGAATCGGTTCCGTGGGGGACTAGGGGGTAGACGATATGCGTATAGGATCTATTGAGTTGGATAATCCGGTGGTTCTAGCCCCCATGTCGGGAATTTGTAATGCAGCTTTTCGTATCATTGCGAAGGGGTTTGGTACGGGCTTGGTGTGTGCGGAAATGGTGAGTGACCGGGCCATCCTGCATGGCAATGAGCGTACCCAACGGATGATGCTAGTGGATCCCGATGAACATCCTTTGAGTTTACAGGTTGTTGGGGGGAATATGGACTATCTCGTTGGCGCCGCACAACAGATCGACAAGGGTACGGATGCGGATATCATTGATATCAATATGGGGTGCCCGGTGCCTAAAATTACCAAATGCGATGCGGGTGCCAAGTGGCTCCTAGATCCTGATAAGGTAGGGAAGGTGGTAGCCTCCATTGTAGCTGCTGTGGAAAAGCCTGTGACTGTGAAGATGAGAATGGGTTGGGATTCTGAGCACATTTATGCAGTGGAGAATGCCCGGGCGGCCGAACAGGCGGGGGCTAAGGCTATTGCGATCCACGGTCGCACACGAGCGCAGATGTATCGTGGTAGGGCGGATTGGGATATCATTCGTCGTGTGAAGGAGGCAACCCGTGTTCCGATCATTGGGAATGGGGATATCACTTCCGCCCAGGATGCTAAGAGAATGCTTGAGGAGACCGGTTGCGATGGTGTTATGATTGGACGGGCGGCGTTGGGTAACCCATGGATTCTTTATCAGACTGTGCAATATTTGGAGACAGGATGTATCCCGCTAGAACCTACGGCGGAAGAGAAGATGACGATTGCAATCCGCCACTTGGATCGACTTGTGGATCTTAAAGGGGAAACCATTGCTGTTCGGGAAATGCGTAAGCATGCTGCTTGGTATATGAAGGGATTGCGTGGTGCAGCACGGATGAAGGATGCGGTTCATCAGCAGACCACTCGAGAGGGGATGACAGAGCTGTTGCAGTGTTTTGGGTCCTTAGCCGGTTGAAAATGGAGAAAGGATGAAGGGTATGACAAAACAAGGGGAACCCCACAGAGAGGGATCTGTTGGGGAAGAACGGGGTCTTTCTACGGACGAACGAGTGGTGCGTCGTGCCAAGGTAGACCACCTGCGTGCTCAGGGTGTGGATCCTTTTGGGGGGCGGGGGGAGGAGCCAACTCACCCTATATCGGAACTTTCCCAAGCCTATGGGGAAGCTACGGCCCAGGATTTGGAAGCCTCTTCCCCCTCCGTGAGTCTAAGGGGGCGGTTGATGATAAAGCGGGTTCAGGGTAAAGCCTCCTTTGCCACCCTACAGGACCACTCTGGCTCGTTTCAACTCTACATCCGTAGGGATGTTCTTGGTGAGGAAGACTACGAACGATTTAAGCATTTGGATCGCGGTGATTTCATCTTTGTCCGTGGTGTGCTTTTTAGGACCCGGCGTGGTGAGCTCAGCCTCCGTGTTGTGGGGCTGGTTTTATTAAGCAAGGCCCTTCGTCCCCTACCCGAAAAATATCATGGACTACGTGATGTGGAACAACGTTATCGGAAAAGATATCTCGATCTGATTATACATTCGCAGGTACGACAGGTATTTTTATCTCGTGCAATGCTCTTAAAAGCGATTCGCAAATTTTTGGATCATCGTGGTTTTATTGAGGTGGAAACACCGACACTACATCCCTTGGCTGGTGGGGCAGCGGCCCGTCCTTTTGAAACCCACCATAACGCTTTGAATCGTCCCTTCTATTTACGTATAGCCCCCGAGCTTCCTCTGAAAAAGCTTATCGTGGGTGGTATGGAGCGTGTATATGAGCTTGGCAGGGTTTACCGAAATGAGGGTGTATCCGCGCGGCATAATCCCGAATTTACGGCTTTGGAGTTATATCAGGCATATAGTGATTATGAGGGCATGATGGAGCTCACGGAAAACCTGTTTGCCCACTGTGCCCAGATTGTTTGTGGGACTACAGAGGTTTCGTATCAAGGGCGGGAAATCCAATTGCGGGCTCCTTGGGCACGCCGCACGATGACGGAACTGGTAGAGAAGGAGACAGGCATCGATTTCACCCAGACCCTGACGAATTCCCAAGCGCGGTCCCTGGCTAGGAAAAAGGGGGTCGTGGTGCATCCGCATGCGGGATTTGGTCATGTTCTAGAGGCTTTTTTCGCGGCCTTTGTGGAGCCAACCCTGGTGCAGCCTACCTTTGTTTACCGGTATCCAATCGAAATTTCCCCCTTGGCGAAGCGGTGTGGGGATGATCCAAGGTTTACGGACCGATTCGAGTTGTGGATTGGGGGTCGGGAGTATGCCAATGCTTTTTCAGAATTGAATGACCCTATAGATCAGCGGGATCGTTTCCTGGCACAGGTGGAGGCCAAGCAGCAGGGGGATGAGGAGGCCCATCCAATGGATGAGGAGTTCCTGGAAGCACTGGAATATGGGATGCCGCCTACAGGGGGTTTGGGGATAGGTATCGATCGGTTGATTATGTTGTTGACGGATTCTCCTTCCATTCGTGATGTGCTCTTGTTTCCTCATATGAGGGAATCTTCCCCTTCTTCTGGTGGAGTTTGATATTGTAATTATCATCTTTTTGTTTGGTAATTATATTGTTTATGATAAATTGGTATATATGGTTGTTTTTACTAAATATTTGATCTACAATGGGACTGAGGGGACGTTTTTGCTTCCTTATTCTTGTGTTCCTCAGGATTTGGAGGTAGGATGAACCCTTTTTGGTAGTTTTGATCTCGTAGTGGGAGGTATAGGGTCCTTATTATGGTTGTGAGTGATGAGAGAAGGAGGATTATGCCTTCCTCCCCCCCTTCCGGCGTATGTATGGGGAGTCATAAACGTTTACCGTGTAGTAGATCTAATAAGAGGGGCAGTGGTTCCGTGGGGGGTTCTGGTACCACCGCATTGTCCCCTACTTGGGCAACTGCATTGCAGGAGGATGTAGCAGGGCTTAGAGGGGTGCTGATGGAGCAATCCTCACGATACGAGCAATTGTTGGAGGAGAAGGTATCTGGGCTCCAACAGGAATACAATAGGGAGAGGTTTGTATCGTCGCATCGTTCGGTATTATTGGATTTACTTCTTTTTTTGGATAAAATGAATTACATGTATAAGGAAGAGAAATCGGGGAGTTCCACCTCTTCCAGTGGGGCTGCAGATCTCCTGCGTTCCTTAAGTGAGGAACTGGCAATGATTCTCTACCGATGTGATGTGGAGCCTATGCATACGACATCCCCAAAGTTTGATGAAAGGGTGCAACGAGCGGTTGAGGTGGTTCCTACTGATGCGGTAGAGGAGAATGGGAAAGTATTAGGTGTAGTACGCCATGGATTTTGGCACGGAAATAGGGTTCTACGTTTAGAGGATGTAATTGTTAGCAGATATGAGAATAGAGCAGTTCCCGCTGGGGAATGATTCATGGGGGCTATTTTATAATTTTTTAAAAGGAATGGATTTGTTGTTTTCCCGTGCGAGGTTTAGATACAGGACCGATTAGGAATTCCGTAGTTTTTTACTCCCTGTCAGGAGTGATAGTGCGTAGAGTATAGTATAGGGGGTATGCCCGGGTATGGAAGAAACGCGGGTCTTTGTGGGGAAGGGATCGATTCCCCATCCGGATATTAAGAATGTTCTATACACACCGGAACAAATTCAGCAGCGTCTTGCGGTTTTGGGGAAGCATTTAAGCAACCTCTACCGTGATAAGAGCCCCCTTTATGTTTGTGTGCTTAAGGGGGCCTTTGTTTTTTTGGCTGATTTGGTCCGGTTCGTAGACGGACAAGTGGAGGTTGACTTCGTTGCTGTCTCCAGTTACGGAGATCAGGACAGGTCCTCAGGTGTGGTGAGAATGGTTAAGGATCTCAGTATCTCTGTTGAGGGTCGCGATGTGATTTTAGTAGAGGATATCATTGATTCGGGGAGGACTTTGGATTACTTACTAGATCTTTTACGAGGGCGTCGTGTCTCCTCATTACGTGTGGTTTCATTGCTTGTGAGATTGGACTGTCGAGGTATAGAGATTCCATCTGAAGACTATGGTTTTCTACTTACGGAAGATTCTGGTTTTGTGGTGGGTTACGGATTGGATTATGCAGGTAGGTATCGTAACCTCCCCTACATAGGGAATCTCAAGCCGGGGGTTATTCGATGAGGGGATGATTGATATTTTTTATCCGGCGGGGGGAGAGTAAGGGGTTGCATTCCAAATATGGTGTCATCCTCAAAAATGGGTGATTTGGGGTTCCTTATCCTTGCTTGCGAATCGCTCCCCCGGTGATATTTTCTTACCAATAATATTGTTTATGAAGAATATAAAAGGTAAAATGCGCGAAGGCTACGGTTCTGTATAATTGGGTAAATGTGTAAATATTTTGAAATTATATAGGACGACTTCTCTGGTACCTATTTCCGGCATTCCCATAAGAAGCCCCGGCTTTATATATTTATTAATAAAATATTGTTATATAGAACGATCAATATAAACCAGATATAAAATATTTCGGGATATTATAATCAACCCATCCTTCGCATGGCTTTTTCCCGTTGTTTTCTGCTGTGTATTTGGTACGCAAAGACCCACCGTTTGATGAAGAGCACCCGAGGTCGGATGGCAGCGAACTTTTTTTGTGCAACGCCTGATCTCCCCATTCCATCGTTTCGTGATATTGGTGGTACGATAGGCCATGCAATCGTTTTCATCGTGGCGAAGGTGAATCGTAGTCTGGAGCAACCCACCCCTTTTGAAAAATCCTCATGGTACGAGGTGCAAAGGAGGGGTATTCATGATAAATCTCCATGGCCATCTTATGGGCTACTTCCCGGTTAGGGGCTTCCCAAACCTCCCCACGAATTCTTTCTGAGAGGGATCCCCATCCCGCGATAGGGGGACGATCCCGCTTTAGGGCCGCCTTCCGCAGATTTCGGGTCCAATGGGCTATACAATGTTGCCAATCGGACAGGGGGTACTCCTCTTGTATAGCCTGTATGAGGCCGTCATGGGCATCTGTAGTAATCGGGGGTTTATTGTATGTAAACCCCCGCGTGAACGGAGATTTTGAAAGACCCTGCGCCAGGTCTGAACGCATTCTGGCTGATCGATCCATAGTACAAAATGTCCTGGATGCGAACACCATTTCGGTTGCTGAATCCTATTGACGATGTATATGGTTACGAGTCCCCGGCCACGAACCTATGTGTAGGGTAGCTATTCGCCTGAAGGAAGCCATAGCTGTCACCCTGTAGGGAACGTTGATTTCATACACTTAGATGGGAATCATCATATCGTCTAAACTGACGGGAAAGAGTGGCGCGGGGGGATATCACTATGGCATAACAACGGGGATCGTTTCGACAAATTCTGCAGGGATATAGAATCAGCACAGAGGGGTACAATTTCTCCAACCAACAGTGGGTACATTTCTGATAACGCTTCACAAGAACGGATTCGAATCCTCCCTTCCGTACTATAGGAAAGGGAATCGTGATGGAACTGCAACCTGTCTGTGTGTTGTGTCATTCTCTCTATTATAAATTTAGAAATTTATAATATATATTATAATATTTGCAAGGAACTTTGTCTATGATACTTCGAGAATCGCACAATAAAAAAACAGGGTAGGTAGGGAACCTTTGGGACCACCACTATGAGTAATGGTAGAGAGAGAGGTCGAGGGGCTCTTTTCAAGGAAAGAGGGGTCCGTTAGGACTCTTTGTAGAGAAGACGGAGAGTAAGGGGGCTTGTTGGGAGGGTTCAGGAGGGAACCCCCCCTTGCCTGCCCTAATGGGGAACAAGGATCCAGAGGAAAAAAATCCCTCTCTGCAAGGGATTTCAACTGGGAGTAACTAAGACAGGTCCAACAAAGGGGTTCTACATGAGGGGAAAGTGACGGGGGAGAATGGATATATATGGTAATTAGGGCCAATTTAGATTTTATTATATATTATATTGAAATAATTAATAAAAAAATAAATTCAGAGATGGGTCATCAGATAAAGCAGGGGGAATAAAAAAAGGCCCCTATGGGGCCCCGACACCAAATCTGGGATGCCAACCCCATGGAGTTTTTTTTGCCCTTCCTGTTCAACCCTCTTTCCCTATTACCCTTTACAACAGTATGTTGGAAGGAGAAGGAGGGACCTATAGGAACGGGTCTGAGTTTCGTTACCATTTGCCATCAGGATGCAAGAAGATTTTCCCTTCGGAAGGAAGGGGGGAGAGCAAGTTGGGCCCATCATATGAACTGCAATCCCAAGAACCAAGAAAATCAACATATTGCGGCTCAGTTTCCTGATACAGCTGTCGATAAGGGTTGAATCCATCCGATAAAAACTGGGGTCCATATCAACGATTCCCATCAAAAAAAGGACCCTAGCATGGGAGTTGATCGATCAGCATACGATTGCTATATTCCAGAAACTCCCTAATTATGTCCATAACCAATGGGATGAGTACATGTTTGCATGGCCCCTCTATTGTATTGTGGTGGTAACCGCCGTATCTCTCCCTATGCAGAGGTCTCCGTGAAGAAAAGGACGAGGAGGGTGTAAACCAATTCCACATCGGAAGGGTTATTAGGGTCCACCGTGGATAACAGACGATTTTGAAAAAATTTCTTTTTTTCTATCTTCTTTGTTCCGTAGTTATTCGGTATTGTGTTATAATGCTGGGGAGTCATCGGTCCTCTAGTTTTTTGCCTATGATAAGGAAGATTATACAACAAGGATGGATGTATTTTCTATTATTTATTACCACGTTTTTAACCAATGAAACATAAATATCATTAGTTGATATTTAATAATATGAATAAACTGTTTATTGCGAAATATAGTGCTGATCTATTGATTAAGGGGGCATTGGATGAAAGAGCAAGTACTATCAAATAACCTTTCTATGTTTATTAAATTTTATTATAGGTCGAGGAAGGAGCCGATATTCTGGGCGGTAGTTGTCGGATCGTTCCTTTCCGCGGTAGCGAAGTCGTTCAAGAGATGAAGGTTGCTCGGCCCTTCGTAACCGGCTGATAGGTAGCAGGTTACAAACCGCCTAGTGTTGCTGGGGTAAAGTGCCCCGGTTGTGAGCGATCTAGGAAAAGGCAGGGCATGACCCTGTCAGGTGTGAATCAGAGAGATTAGTAAAGCGAACCATTGGGGGAAAGCACTGGAAGGCGCAGTTGATGTCGAAACAGGGGACCTATCCTTTTCAGGGGTTGGGGGTTCTTCAGTAAAGGGCTCCTCCATTGGCGGGCAGGTTTGCTTGCTAAGACCTGTCTACGACTGGTACGCTTGGGTAGGGTGATTGTTTTCGTAAGGGGGTTTTGCCCCGTCTTTTTCCGGGTTTGTGAACTGTATTTTCTCGACTGAATACGATGATTTTATTTCATGCGGACAATGTGTCCCAGAGTGTTTTTATTTCCTTAATGTTTTCGATCTCATTTAGTGTTGTAGGGATAAGCTTCCTTTTCGTACACTGGTATCGGTGGTGGATAGGGTAAGGAACGGTTCATTGGGGTCGTTGTAGTTTGTCAAGGGTTGGTGTGTTTTTCTTAAAAATATCTATAGGTAAGATATTGTTTCGGGGAAGGAGTCCTGTTTCTATGTTGTGTCCCGAATGCGGAAAAAGGCCGGCCATGTTACATTATACAAAGGTAATCAATGGGAATAAGTCGGAATTGCACCTTTGTGAGGTGTGTGCCCGTGCGCGTGGGGATGCCATGATGGGGTGGGAGGAGGGTTTTTCCTTTCATCAGTTATTGTCTGGTCTTCTCAATATGGATATGTCACAAACAGGGGGTAGTGGGGATTTGGGTGCTAATGACCCATTGTCCCGTCGCTGTCCCTTGTGTGGGTTGACGTATCAGCAATTCAGCAAGATAGGGCGATTTGGATGTGCTCGATGTTACAAAACTTTTCGGAATCGGCTCGATCCCTTGTTGCGTCGTGTGCATGGTAATATCGTCCATCGAGGAAAGGTACCGGAACGGACGCAGGGTGAGTTGAAGGTGCGTAGGGAGTTAGAGCGGTTGAAGCAGGAGCTAGATCATAAGATTCAGGCGGAAAATTTTGAGGATGCGGCCCGGCTGCGGGATCGGATTCGTTCCCTGCAGGAGCGTTTGCGTGATCACACGATAGGGGAAAGTTCGAATGGTACTGCCATCTAGGGATTGTGGAGGCAAGGGGTAAAGAAGGAGAGATAACGATGTCTCTGGAGCAGTTTATGAAGCGTGCCATCAGTGGCTGGATGCGGGTGACGGGTCCACAAGCGGAGATTGTTTTCAGTAGTCGTGTTCGCATTGCACGTAACCTAGCTGATTTGCCTTTTCCCATGGTCATTCCCACTGCCCAGGCCGAGCAGGTGATACAGCGTTTGCATGATCTACTTATACATGCTTCCCCCCCAGGTGTGTTGCGGGAGGCACAGCTCATTCGTATGTGTGATCTGAGTAGTTTGGAAAAGCAAGTATTGGTGGAGAAGCATTTGATTAGCCCTGTGTTAGCGGAGGAGTCGCGTAATGGGGCGGTGATCGTGAGCACGAACGAATCTGTTAGCTTGATGATCAACGAGGAGGACCATATTAGGATTCAGTGCTTATATCCAGGCCTACAGTTGCAGGAGGCATGGGGATTGGCCAATCAGATTGACGACTGGTTGGAGAAACACCTAGCTTTTGCTTTTGATGAACCCTGCGGTTATCTCACCAGTTGCCCCACGAATGTGGGTACCGGGATCCGTGCCTCCGTCATGCTTCACTTGCCTGCCTTAGCAATATCACAGCATTTGAGTCGCATTTTGCCAGCCATCACTCAGGTGGGGCTAGCAGTGCGGGGGATGTATGGTGAGGGCAGTGAGGCATTGGGGCATCTGTATCAGGTATCCAATCAGGTTACCCTGGGTCAATCGGAGAGCGAGATCCTTGAGAAATTGTTGAATGTGGTCAACCAGGTTCTTGAACGCGAGCAGTCGGCGAGGCAGCGACTGGTGCAAAATTCAGCGATTCCCTTACGAGATCGTCTCCACCGTTCCTATGGTCTTTTGGCCAACGCTTATATTATGGATTCTAAAGAGGCTATGCAACGTCTGTCTGATGTTCGTTTGGGTGTAGACTTGGATTGGATGCCTGGTGTGTCAGCGAGCGTAATGAACGAAATGATGGTTATGATTCAGCCCGGTTTTCTACAGGAGTATGCTGATGAACAATTGGATCCCCAGGAGCGCGACATACGGAGGGCGCGATTGTTGCGTGAGCGTCTGTTGATGGAACCGGGGAGTGGTCAGTCCGCCTGAGTGGGACGGGTGTGGTTTGTTTTTCAATCTTGTGATAAGTGGGAGGGAGCGATGGCTTTCATGTTCGGTCGTTTTACGGAGAGGGCCCAAAAGGTATTGTCATTGGCACAAGAGGAGACGGTCCAATTATCCCATGCCAACATTGGTACAGAGCATATTTTGTTAGGGTTGTTACGTGAGGGGGAGGGGATTGCTTCCAAAGCACTCGTGATGTTGGGTCTGAGTTTGGACAAGATCCGTTCCGAGGTGGAAACGCTGATTGGCAAGGGTAAATCTAGTTCGAACAGCATTGCCTACACCCCGAGAGCTAAGAAAGTCATTGAGCTCTCTATGGATGAAGCGCGCAGGTTGAATCATACCTATGTAGGTACCGAACATATTTTGTTGGGGCTCATCCGTGAAGGCGAGGGAATAGCAGCCCGAGTACTGAACAACTTGGGTGTGAGCCTGAATAAGGCGCGTCAGCAGGTATTACAGTTGCTGGGGACCGAGTCCCCAGCGGGCAATCAGACTTCCGGGATGGGGGGAGCTACTACACCCACATTGGATGGTTTAGCGCGCGATTTGACGGCAGCAGCTCGTGATCATAAGTTGGATCCGGTGATTGGTCGGAACAAGGAGATTGAACGTGTAATTCAGGTACTCTCTCGACGAACAAAAAACAATCCGGTGCTCATCGGGGATCCTGGTGTCGGGAAAACGGCTGTGGCAGAGGGTTTAGCCCAGCGGATTGTTGAATCGGAGATTCCTGAAACATTGCGTGGCAAGCGTGTGATGACGTTGGATATGGGTACTGTGGTGGCAGGTACCAAATACCGAGGCGAATTTGAGGATCGACTCAAAAAGATTATGGACGAGATTCGACAGGCGGGGAATGTCATTCTCTTTGTAGATGAATTACATACGCTCATTGGGGCAGGTGGGGCAGAGGGCGCTATTGACGCCTCCAATATTCTGAAGCCGGCCCTAGCACGGGGTGAGTTGCAGTGTGTGGGTGCAACAACCCTGGATGAGTACCGTAAGTATATTGAAAAGGATGCTGCCCTAGAGCGTCGTTTTCAGCCGATCCTAGTCGAGGAACCTACTATGGAGGAGGCAGTTCTTATTCTCAGGGGTTTGCGGGATCGTTACGAGGCCCACCATCGCGTGAAGATCAGTGATGAAGCCATTGAGCAGGCGGTGAGATTATCGGACCGGTATATTACCGATCGATTTTTACCCGATAAAGCGATTGATCTTGTGGACGAGGCAGCGTCTAAGGTACGCCTTTCTTCCTATGTGGTTCCCCCTGTATTAAGGCAGCTAGAGCAAGAAATGGGCAAAGTGAAGAAGGAAAAAGATTCAGCTGTTCAAAGCCAGGAGTTCGAGGAGGCAGCTGCCCTAAGGGATAAGGAACAGAAATTGAGGAAAAAGTTGGAGTTGACGCAGAAGGAATGGAGGGAGGATCAGGGCCGTACCAGTACCTCGGTAGGGGGTGAGGATATTGCCAATATTGTGGCAAGCTGGACAGGTATACCTGTGAGTAAATTGGCGGAAGCGGAGTCGGAGCGACTTTTGAAGATGGAGGATATTCTCCATGAACGTGTCGTGGGCCAAGGGGCGGCTGTAAAATCTGTTGCTCGTTCCATCCGAAGGGCGCGTGCCGGATTGAAGGATCCCAAAAAACCTATTGGTTCATTTATTTTTTTAGGTCCCACAGGTGTAGGCAAGACGGAACTGGCACGCGCCCTGGCTGAGGCCATCTTTGGTGATGATGAGGCCATGATCCGGATCGATATGTCGGAGTATATGGAGAAGCATGCGACAAGCCGCCTTGTGGGTTCACCGCCCGGGTATGTGGGTCACGACGAGGGGGGTCAGTTGACGGAGAAGGTGCGTCGAAAACCCTATTCAGTTGTTTTATTTGATGAGGTGGAAAAAGCCCATCCCGATGTTTTCAATATTTTGCTACAGGTCCTCGAAGATGGTCGTTTGACCGATGGGAAGGGTCGTACGGTGGATATGCGCAATACCGTCATCATTATGACTTCTAATGTGGGTGCTTCCATGCTTGGTAAGGCTGGGCGGCTCGGGTTTACCCAGCATGGGGGTGTACAGGATTATGAACATATGAAGAGTACAGTGATGGATGAATTGAAGCGCAGTTTCCGGCCCGAGTTCCTCAATCGAATTGATGATGTCATTGTGTTCCGCGCCTTAGAAGAGGAGCAACTCGAGGAAATTGTTATCCTTATGATAGGGCGTCTTCATCAGCGTTTGGAGGAGAAGGATATAGATGTTGAGGTGACGCCCGCCGCTCGGAAGTATTTGGCTAAGGACGGGTATGATCCCAATTATGGGGCAAGACCATTGTTACGTTCCATCCAGCGTAATGTGGAGGATCGTTTGTCAGAAGAGATGTTACGTGGAAATATTAAAGCTGGTAGTTCTATCACTATTGATGAGCAGGATGGAAAGCTGGTAATCCTGGATCGTGTTTCTACCTAAGAGGTTGGCTAATGGATAAAATATTTTTTTGATAATATCCCACCTTGTGTGGGATTATTTTTATTATATAAATAAATAGGACCCCAAGGGTGGCATCCCGTTGCGGGTATGAATTCCTGAACAAGGTTTTCAGGGGCGTGTGTCAAGTAATCTGTATCGGTTCAACCCCAGGTTTTTGGTCCAAAATACGGTCCAATGTTTCCATATTTGCCCTGTGGGGGTGCGGAGAAGGATGATTTATCCCCATTTTTTGTATATTAACTCCCACAACATTCTTGACATATAAATTCATATTGCATATATAAAGAAACAATCAATATTAATAAAAATAGAATTATATAATAAAATAATATATAAACTTTATTTAAATAAAAATATATACCCCCCCTTTTGTTAGCCACCCTCAAAAGAAAACCCCAACCCATTGCCTGTTGAGGATCTCCTTGCTATCCCTGCTGATTATACTTCCGAAATTTCGAACGGGGAACCTCTGTCTTCCCCCACCACAGCTTATGACTTTCATCCCCTCTTATGCACGGAACAAGGGAATGGTTGCATGGACGATGTCCATACCATTGATTTTTAGCTAGCACCTTTCAGGGAAAAACCGTCTAAGACGCCACGACGGTTTCTCCCCAGGCAACTCCCCCATACGGCAGGTTTTCCCACGGAACGGAGACCCCGTATTCCCCCCCTCAAAAATCCCACTGCCTAGTTCCGTGGTAACCTCGATCCTTCCAGCATCGGACTGGGTATCCGCCCATCTCAATATCCATTACACCCCTAAATCCCGCAGTGGTAGAGTTCTGTCCAGCCCATTATTTTCTGAATTTACAATAAATTAGTGATTAAAGGAACCTTTATAAATATAAGGTAAATCCCCCGGTAAGAACAGGAACAGTGTCATGACAAAATGTTATTATGTTACTCAACTGCTTTACCAAAAGGTGAGACTAGATTCAGGTTCTTGGCCAAACTTCGGACCCGGAATATCCTCGGGCGGTTTCTTCCTAATTCTGGATTGTAAGGATGAATTAGGTGGAGGTCTACTTTCCCGCCATAATTGGTTTGTTTATTCAGTTCGTTATATACAAGCCTATGCCAAAGAACATTTGTCTCTATTAATTTATAAAATAAATAAAAAAGTATGCGTGTTTTTATATTATTCATTTAAAATTATTGAATACTTTTTCATTTATTTTATGTATATTATACAATATATTATTATATGAAAAATTATAGTACCTCTCCGCCCGATCGTTTTCTGGTTGGCTATTGCAACATACGATGGCAAAGTTTTCATAGTTCCTCCAAATCCAAACCCAAAAACGTGGACGAAGATCAAGCTTGGTTTTTTTCCCTCTATAGGGAGCATGGGTAGCCTTGTCAGCCCCATGGTAATTTACGATGGGAGAGAATTGGGACCGTGCAATTTCTTGTGGGGAATGATCCATCTATGAATCTAGTCTCACCTTTGGTTGCATCCTAAATTTGGTGTCAGGGCCCTGTAGGGGCCCTTTTCTGTCCTTCCCGCGTCGTCTAATGACCCTTCTCTGAACCTATTTTTTATTAATTATTTCAACCTAATATATAATAAAATCTAAATTGACCCTAATTACCCTATAGATCCATTCTCCCCCATATTTTTCCCCCATGTAGAGAACCCCTCTGTTGGATCTGTCTTAGTTACTCCCAGTTGAAAGCCCTTGCGGGGGCAGATTTTTCCGCCCGGGATCCTTGTTCCCTGCGTAGAGAGCTCCAGCAACGGACCCCTTTTCCCCTGAAAAGGGTCCTTCGCCTCCCCAACCAACCATTACTTGTGTTTCCCCAAACTAGTGGTGATCCCAAGGTTCCCTATCTATCCTGTTTTTTTATTGTGCGATGCCAAAAATATCATAGACAAAATTATTTGCAAATATTATAATATATATTATAAATTTCTAAATTTATAATAGAGAGAGTGAAACACCACCATGAGCGATCAAAATTCTGGCCCCGTTCACTGGACATGTGAAGAGGATATGCTTTCTTTCTTACGACACCGATTGAAATATCTACAAAAAAAGGGGAGTTCGTTCAAGGAGGTTATTTTGCATTTGGAGCGAGAGCTTTCCAAAGATTCCAATGTTGGTTTACATGATTTTTCCAAGGCTTTTGAGTGGTTAGTTGATCACGGGTGTGATCATTATCGACGACAAGAGCTGCAAGAGAGGAGCCCCTACGGTTCCGGTAGGATGATTCGCAGAAACAGTTACAGGAAAAGAATCAATTTGCCGAGCAATGTGCAGCCAAACCTCTGAAGAGGGGGGAAAGGGTCCTGCGCACCACAGATCAGTCCTATTCAACGGCGGAACAACGAGACAAAATGGAGCAATCGGGGTACAAAGAGAAGGGTAATCGTCGTGCAGCTGTGGGGGGGGTTGTTCTTCTATGAAGAATCGTTTTCAGGCCGCCAAAATGAAGGTGCGTGGTAAGATGAGGGTGGCATGGGCCATGATGGCAAAAGGATCTGCTTATCATTGATCCCAGGCCGTTCGTTATCTTCAAAAGAAGATCAGGAAGAGAAGAATAAGATCACCCATAACTACATAGAGTTTAATATATAATAATATTTAAATAAAAAATAAAATTCGACTTTATGTCGGGTTTCTTTGGTGTGCGCAAAAGGGACGAGATAGAAACCGATTTCTATGATCCTTCGATAATTTCGGGGGTTCAACAAAAAATAACTGATTGTTACGAAATTTTCAGGTGCGCCCCCAGAAAAGGGTACCTTTCAACTCCAAAGCAGGTATGTCTGAAATGCCCAAAAAGACTGTTTTTATATTCATTAACAATATAAATTTTACTAAAATATAATTTAATTTATAAAAATGTTTTAATAAATCTGATACTCTAAAAAATAGGACCATCCTGGGTCCTCCTGATTCCGTAATCATTAAAGTATGGAGACCCAACCCACCGAACGATGGTTTAGAACCCATTCTGAGGACTGCACCCCCAAGTCCGATATTCAGGCCGGGATATTCCCCTAAAAGGGGAATTAGACAAGGAACCCGTGGAGTCCATTTTCTGGCAAAAAAGGCGTGGGAAGTGTGTGTTCTTTTGTTTCGAAAATGCTACAATGACCCTAGGGGACATTTTGGGGGGTATTCCACGATGGGGGGAAGGGCGGTCCGTGGGCAAGAGGGTAAAAATTCAGTATATTTGTCAAGATTGTGACTATGTCTCACCCAAGTGGGTGGGGAGATGTCCGGGCTGCTCAGCATGGAACACTATGGCGGAGAGTACAGTTGTAGGAGAAAAAATAGGTGTACAACCAATACCTGGCGAGAAACCCGTAGCTATTCCGGTTACGGAGATTCGGCAGCAAGATACAGACGTACAGCGTTGGGAAACGGGTTTGCCCGAGCTGGATCGGGTCTTAGGCGGGGGTTTAGTCCCAGGGTCTCTTGTACTGGTAGGTGGGGATCCCGGTGTGGGTAAGTCTACTCTCTGGTTGCAGGTGGCGTCTAGTCTAGCCCGTGGGGGGCATGGTGTTTTGTATGTCTCCGGGGAGGAGTCGGTGTCCCAATTGGGTTGGCGTGCTGAACGCCTTTCTGCCCTTCATGAGTCTCTCCGAATCGGTGCAGAGGTCGAGATGGGACGGATACGTACGCTAGTGGATACTTACCATCCCCATGTTATGATTATTGATTCTATTCAAACCATGGTTGCGGATGATGTGGGTGGTTTACCAGGAAGCGTTGTGCAGATACGCGCCTGTACAGGGTTTCTACTCCGGCTCGCGAAGGGTTGTGGGATAGCAACTATTGTCGTTGGTCATGTGACCAAGGCGGGTGAACTGGCAGGTCCGAGACTATTGGAACATATGGTGGATGCCGTGCTTTATCTTGAGGGTGATCGGCATCGTAGCGATCGATTGCTCCGTTCTGTCAAAAACCGATTTGGTTCTACTTGTGAGTTAGGGATTTTTGCTATGCGTTCGGAGGGTTTTATCGGGATCCCCAATCCATCGGAACGTTTGTTGGCGGATCGACCGTTACAAACATCGGGTACAGCTATTGTGGCTGCTCTAGAAGGAACACGGCCGCTTCTGGTGGAACTACAGGGGTTGGTAGCTCCTACGAGATTGGCCGCACCACGTCGTACTGCTACAGGTTTGGATGTACAGAGGCTTCATCTGTTGGTGGCCGTACTGGAGAAGCGACTTGGTATATCGCTTCAGCAGCGAGATGTTTTTTTCAATGTTGTGGGGGGGTTGACCCTGTCGGAACCTGCTGTCGATTTAGCTGCAGCGATTGCGCTCATTTCTAGTGCTCGGGATGAACCCACACGGGTATATGATGCCTTTCTCGGTGAAATAGGTCTCACGGGTGAAATTCGTGGTATAAGCCGTATAGAGGTTCGTTTAGCGGAGTTGACGCACATGGGCTTTCAGCGTGCGATTGTACCTATGGCTAATTACCGCGAACTAGATGGGGCCCAGGGTTTGCAAATGGTGGGGACGACTACCCTGGAGGAAGCAGCCCGGGTAGCGTTTGAGGGGTGATGTTGTGTCGAAACCAACCACAAAGGCAGTCAATGAGATTTTGTGTTTGATCGCTCCAGGTACCCCCTTCCGTGATGGTTTGGAAAATGTGCTTGCCGCTGGAACAGGGGCCTTGATTGTTGTCGGTTGTGACGAGCGGGTGGAGGAGATTTTGGATGGAGGATTTCATCTAGATTGCCCTTTTTCACCGGCCTATCTTTACGAATTGGCGAAAATGGATGGGGCTATTATTCTAGACAAGGAAATCAATCGTATCTTGTATGCTAATGCCCAGCTTGTACCCCATAGCTCTGTGCTTTCAACTGAGACGGGTATTCGCCATCGGACAGCGGAACGCACGGCCAAACAAACAGGGCATCTTGTAGTTTCTATTTCCCAACGTCGTAGTGTGATTACACTCTATAAAGGAATTTTTCGTTATGCTTTGCATGATTTGAGTGTTATTCTATCCAAAACAAATCAGGCATTACAAACCTTGGAGAAGTATACGGCAGCTTTAGCGTGTGCTAATGAGCGGCTTACTGCCCTTGAACTGGGGGAGCTTGTTACGATCAACGAGGTAGCAATTGTCCTGCAACGGGTTGAAATGGTGTTGCGGGTAAAACGAGAGATCGAGGTTTATATTTCTGAGTTGGGGATCGAAGGTCGATTGATTCGGATGCAACTTGAGGAGTTAGTGGCGGGGGTGGAGGAGGAAGCCAGGTTGTTGGTTGAGGATTACGGGTCTGTTTCCTATAAGGAGTGTCCTCAGGATACACTGGATCGCCTTCGTCGTCTGACGGCGGATGAGTTATTGGAACGACATAGGGTAGCCCGTACTTTGGGTTTGGAGGTGGGAACGAATTTCCAGGATCAATTTGTGCAATCGCGCGGGTACCGACTTCTGAATAAAATTCATTGTTTACCTGTTCATATTATGAGAAAATTAGTTGATTCATTCGATAATCTGTCACAGATACTTGCCTGCAGTGTAGGGAAGCTAGAATCAGTAGAGGGTATCGGGGCTGTGCGGGGGCGTGCTATCAAGGAGGGTTTGCGCCGTATTCAGGAGCAGATTTTGCTGGATCGTAGGTAATCGAAGGATATCCTCGACATGAATCATTATATATTTATATTTTGTATATTTATGATATAATATCATTTATAGTGCGGTGTTGGGGATCGTGTCCCGGTGGATGGATTGTCATGGTTGCTAAGTTGACTGCATAAATAGGGAATGACATGGGGCTGGTATGTCGTCCGGCTGGGCGTCCCTCCGAGGGGAGTACGCCATGGTGAGCCTGTTTCTGTGTTATAATCAAGGAGTAGGCGTTTCAGTCTGCCAGCTTCTTTTGTGTTTCCCCCATTTGATGGGGGGTAGAAAAAAACCTCTTCTGTTCCTGATATTTGGTAACGATCCTATGCGAGGGAAAGAAAGGGGAGTCAGGGTATGCTTCGCACGATTTTTCAGCGGCTATGGGCACAGAAAATGGTGCGGGCGCTGCCAAACCTCTTAACGGTCGGGAACCTATGCCTAGGTGTGGCTGCTATTCTGCTGACTATCCATGGAGACCGTTTATACGAGGCATTCTTTTCTGTTTTGGCGGGTATGTTGTTGGACGGACTTGATGGTAAGGCGGCTCGTATGTTCAATACGGAGAGTTCTTTTGGTGAGAGATTGGACTCCCTATCCGATGTGATTACGTTCGGTGTTGCTCCCGGTGTCATGGTTTATGCGGCGGCTCTGGATCAGGCCGGACCTATCGGTGTCATAGCCCCCATTGTGTTTATTGCTTGTGGTGCCGTGCGATTGGCTCGTTTTCATACTCAGCCTTCGCCTGTTGGCTGGTTCAAAGGATTGCCTATTCCTGCCGCTGGTGCCGCCTTGGCGGCTCTGTCCTTGGAGGCTGAACACGAGGGGGTGGGTTCTTATTCGCTGGTGATGGGTACGTTTTTCCTTGCTTTTTTGATGGTTAGCACTATTCGTTATACCAAGATTAGGCGTTTTCGTCTCCACGTTACCAGCCTGTGCATTTCGTTAGCTCTTTTAGCTTGTCTCGCTGTTTCGGCAGTATCCTATCCTGGTTCTTTTCCAAGGGTCGTTCTTGTACTACTCGTCTTTTATATTTTTTATGGTATAGCCCGTACTTTTCGTCGTCGTTTCCGTGGTGGGGATGAGGAACCGGCTGAGGAATGGAAGTGAAGCTCGGGTTCAGCGTTCAAGCGCCTCCTGGGCTTTTCTCTTTGTGGAGGTTTGGAAAATTCTACATAGGAATTTTCTGTGGAACGGGCATTGACTTGATGTCCTAAACCGTGGTACAATGATGTTTTTCATTTAATTGACAGATTATTGGAACACATGGTACCATGGAATGTGCGTCCTGTTCCTCAACGGAAAGGGGGAAGTACGGTGTTTAAAGTGGGTGATAAGGTTGTGTACCCGATGCATGGTGCTGGTGTGATTGAGTGCATAGAGGAATCGGAAGTTTTGGGGGAGCGTCGGAGGTATTATGTTGTGCATATGCCTATAGGCGATATGAAGGTTATGGTACCTACAGAGAGTGTGGCCAACATAGGGTTGCGTGATGTTGTGGACTCGTCCATTGCGGATGAGGTTTTGAGCCGGCTTCGTACACGGGGTGATGCGGATACGAGTAACTGGAATCGACGGTACCGGGCCAATCTCGATAAAATAAAGGGCGGTGACATTTTTGATGTAGCAGATGTTGTTCGAAGTCTGACTGCTCGGGACGAGGAAAAAGGTCTCTCCACTGGAGAACGAAAAATGTTGGAGAATGCTACACAAATTTTGGTTAGTGAACTGGTGTTGGCAGGGGGGCTGAAGAAGGAAAAAGTTTTTGCACTCATTCATGGTAGTATTGCGACAAGTTTTGTAGAATGAATGGGATTTTCACGGTTGGAAATGATGGGGTTGTATGTTGGGGAGTTTGGTAATACTGGGGGGGCGCAACCGCTTGTGATAAGTAACATGAGGGGGGGTGTGTGGACCCCGTGTTGAAACGTTTGATTCAGTTGACATGCATCCTTATAGGTGTGTCCACTGGTTACTATGCAGGACGGGGCCTCTTCGATTGGTTGCACGGTTCGTTTGGGGTAGTGGGAGTTCCTAAGCCCGAGTGGATCGGTGCTCTGCTCGGTACCGTGTTGGCCATTTTGGTGGCTGCTCGGTTTTCCAGGTACCTGATCCGTTGGCTTGCCTGGCATGAGGAACGTTTGGTGCGTATTCCAGCGGCGGAGGTTATGTTTGGTGCCTTGGGGCTCATTGTTGGACTTGTCGTGGCTGTGCTCACCACGGTGCCTGTTTTGTTGCCCATCTTGCGTGAAATACCCTTACCGGGTTTCGACCGTGGTTTTTTGCCTCTTTTGTTTGCTTGTTTGTTCACCGCTCTTCTTGGTTATCTCGGATGGTGTGCGGGCTATAAGAAGCATGAGGAATGGTTATCTCTTTTTCGGTTTGATGGTGATAGACGGAATGGTAAAGAGTCGCAATATGGAAATGGTGGGACAGGGGATCATAAGATTCTAGATACCAGTGTGGTGATTGATGGTCGGATTGCTGATATTTGTCGTACGGGTTTTTTAGATGGCACATTGGTTATCCCGAGTTTTGTGCTGGAGGAATTGCAGCACATTGCTGATTCCTCTGACGTGCTGAAGAGAAATCGTGGGAGGAGGGGTCTTGACATTCTCAATCGGATTCAGAAGGAACTCGATGTGGATGTATTGATTTACGAGGGTGATTTCGAGGATCCAGCGGAAGTTGATAGCAAATTGATCAAGCTCGCAAAAATTCTCCGTGGTAAGGTGGTTACCAACGATTTCAATCTCAACAAGGTTTGCGAGTTGCAGGGTGTTCAGGTTCTCAATATCAATGATTTAGCCAACGCTGTGAAACCGATCGTGTTGCCGGGTGAGGAAATCAATGTTCAGGTTATCAAGGACGGCAAGGAACATGGACAAGGTGTAGCTTATCTCGACGATGGCACTATGATTGTCATTGAGGGTGGTCGTGACCACATCGGGGACAGGATTGATGTATTGGTTACCAGTGTATTGCAGACATCAGCGGGCAGAATGATCTTTGCTAAGCCCAAACTCCTAGAAAGGGTGTTATGAGGGGGAAACAACTGTATACAGTGATTGTATTGGCGGCAGGTCAGGGCACGCGTATGCGGGCGCAATGTAGCAAGCCGTTCCTCTTATTGCATGGGGAACCGATTTTACTTCATACTTTGCGTTGTTTTATTTTCCATACATCCATCGTTAGCATTATAATAGTGACACGGCCCCATGAGATAGAGTTGGCTTTGCAGTATGCTCCTCAGTTGCCCTCACGGCTCAATTTTCGTGTTGTTTCTGGCGGTTGTTCCCGGCGGGCCAGTGTAGCGGCGGCGTTGGCCGTTGTGGAGACGCCTTGGGTACTCGTACACGATGCGGTGCGTCCTTTTGTTTCAAAGGGGGTTCTGAACCGTCTTCTGGCTGTTGTTCCCCAAAGGGAGGCTGTTTCTTTGGGAGTGCCGGCGGTGGATACAGTAAAGGAAGTAGATCAGCAAGGGCGTGTGACCTATACGTTGCCGCGCTCAAAGTTGCGTATGGTCCAAACACCGCAGCTTTTTTCCACAAAATTATTGCGTCGTGCTCATGCTGCTAATGGAACCTCTCTGTTTACTGATGATGCTTCCTTGGTTGAGGTCCTCGGGGAGCCGGTACATATCATAGAAGGGGATCCGTGGAACATTAAGCTGACAGTACCAAGTGATCTTCCGTTGGCTGAAATGATGTTACCTATATTTCGGTCCCGTAAGGAAGGGTTATGAAGGTGGTACCATGGCGAATTGGACATGGTTTTGATGTGCACGCGTTGGCGGATGGGCATTCATTGGTTCTAGGTGGTGTGCGGATTCCCTATCCCCAGGGTTTAGTAGGTCATTCGGATGCTGACGTACTCCTTCATGCGATTACAGATGCCCTATTGGGTGCTCTGGCTATAGGGGATTTAGGAACGCATTTTCCACCTACGGACCCAGCATATAAGAACTGCGACAGCTGTTTGTTGCTATGTCATGCACAACGTTTGGTGACTGAGAGCCAATATGCCATTATGAATATTGATTCTACCATTATGGTCGAAAGGCCATTGCTACAACCTTTTATTGATTCCATGCGTATGAGGATAGCGGAACAGCTTGGCCTCCAGATGATGCAGGTGAGTGTTAAGGCAACCACCACGGAACGATTGGGTTTTGTGGGGCGGTGTGAGGGGATTGCAGCTGAGGCCGTGGTGCTGCTTATGGCGGAGACGGCCCAGACGGAAGGGGACAGATAATCCTATGGCATTGCATGTTCACAATACATTGTCCCAGCGGAGGGAGTTGTTTACACCGGTGGCCCCCGCGAATCTGAAGATGTATGTTTGTGGGCCAACTGTTTACAATTATATCCATATTGGGAATGCGCGTGTTTTTGTTTTTTTTGACGTAGTACGCCGCTACCTACGAAGTTGCGATTATGAGGTTCTGTATGTGCAGAATTTTACGGATTTCGATGATCGTCTGTTGGCTTCCTCCTTACGTGAAGGGGTCCCTGTTCGTGAGATTGCCAATCGGTACATAGAGGCGTATTTTGAGGATATGGATGCATTGGGAGTGGAACGTGCTGATGTACATCCCCGTGCCTCCGATCATGTAGAAGGCATGATAGAGGCGGTTCGCGACCTTCTTGCGGGAGGGGCTGCCTATATTTCGGGAGGGGATGTATACTTCCGGGCACAGGAATTCCCTGGATATGGTAAGTTGGCCCACCAGCCCCTGGAGGAATTGCGGATGGGCGCACGGATAGAGCCTGGGGATAAGAAGGAGAATGCATTTGACTTTGCCCTCTGGAAGGCATCCCCCAGGCAAGAATTGGGTTGGGAGACACCATGGGGTTATGGGCGTCCGGGTTGGCATATCGAATGTTCTGTGATGGTTCGTCGTTATCTTGGCGATACGATCGATATTCACGCCGGGGGCGAGGATCTTTGCTTCCCTCACCATGAAAATGAACGTGCTCAAAGCGAGTCCTGGACAGGGGAGCCTTTTGTTCGGTATTGGTTACACAATGCTTTTGTCATGTTGCAGGGCGAGAAGATGGCGAAATCGGTAGGAAATACTGCCAGTGTAGTTGAGTTGCGGGAGAAGTATGACCCCCTGGTATTGCGATATTTATTGTTGTCGGTGCACTATCGTCGTCCCCTGCAGTTCAGTGAGGAGGCCTTAGTGCAGGCGGTGAGTAGTGTGGGTCGTCTGCGGGAGGCTATGGTCCACCTGCGGGAACGTCGTTCATCTGCTACGAAGGAGGGGGTTGCAGATGCGGGATTGGTGAGAGATTTGGAGGCTCTGCATACCCGGTTTATGGAGGCTATGGATGACGATTTTCATACGGCTAATGCAATCAGTGTTTTATTTGCTGCGGTTCGTTTGGGTAATCGTTTTCTTTGTCAGGGGGATGTAACGGTGGCTTCTCTGGAGGCCCTGGATGTATGGTTCACACGGCATGCAGGTGAGGTATTGGGCTTATTGCCGGGGGGGCAAATGGGGGATTCCCCTTCGGAGGAAATTCAGAAGCAGATTGATGCGCGTCGGAAGGCGAGGGAAGCGGGCAATTTTGTGGAGGCGGATGCGATTCGTACAGCCTTGCTGAAGGAGGGTATCGCGTTGGAGGATACACCACAGGGTGTGCGTTGGAAGAGGGTATGATGGAATGTTTTCCTGTGTGGTAGTTTATCGTCACGGATTGTAGGGTATGTGTGGAGAGAGGGAAAATGGGGGAATGTCTTTCCCCCCCTCCCCTGTAGTTTGTGTTGTTGATGCGATTCCTACGGGAGGGTGGTCATCCGGTGTGGGCCTGGATGTGTTTTGGGGCTCGCAAGTGGGGGGGTTGTCTCCCTTTTCTGCAGTGGAATGGGGTAAGATTTGCCTACAACATGGGGGTTAAGGATTGTTATACATTGTAACGCCGTGTTTCGAAAGGAACGGGGGCTTGAGGATTTGGTATTGTATCGTTTTAGGACATGTGTGAGTTCATGGACAGGTAGGAGAGGGTAGGATCTGAACATAGATGGATACGGGAGTGGAATTCATGGGAGTGAGTGATGATTCGAGGTTGCTGACAACCGATTGGTTGGTGGGTAGGCATGCCGTTACCGAGGCGTTTCACGGAGGGGTGGCGATGGAAAAGATAGTGGTGGCGGCGGAAATTCCCCCTGCCCGCTGGCATTCACTGCAACGGTTAGCATCCCAACGCAGTGTTCCCTGGCAAAGGGTTCCCAAGGCTTGGTTGGACAAGCTCGGTCAGGAATTGGGGCAGAGACATCAGGGGGTAGCAGCACGCATTTCATCCGTACTTTCTACCCCTATCGAGACGATGTGGGAAAGAGCGAAGAAGTCGGATCTGCCCCCCCTCTTTTTGCTGTTGGATGGGGTTCAGGATCCCCACAATCTGGGGGCTATTTTGCGTACAGCGGCTGCAGTAGGTGTGCATGGGGTCGTGATCCCAAAGCGTCGCGCCACGGGTTTGACCCGTGCGGTTCTAGAAACTTCCCTTGGTGCTGTTGCCCATGTTCCTATCGCTAGGGTAGCTAATTTGAGGCAGAAGGCTTTCTGGTTGAGGAAAAGGGGTGTATGGATTTTAGGGGCTGATGTAAAGGCATCGGAGGGCATTTATGATAGATTGGCTTCTACCTTTGGGTCCGTGCCTCTAGCTCTTTTGATTGGTGGAGAGGGTAGGGGTCTCCGGCCTTCCCTGCGAACCTGTTGCGATCATTTATATAGAATTCCTATGCGGTCTCCCATTGCCTCTCTCAATGTTTCTGTTGCTACGGCACTTTTTCTTTATGCTGTTCGTTATGGGCATTCGAAAGGGGATACGGATCTGCTGGAAGGGGAGAAGAACACTTAGGATCGTTCCTTTGTCAATTAGGATTGTATTTCTTTCATGTGTTTTTTATTTTATGTACCACTCTAGGAACATAGGATTGTATCGTTCGTTGGATTGAAAGTCCACGGCAGGGTTTCTAAATCTAAGGAAACATATTTTAATTTAAATATAATATATATATTTTATCTATTTAATAAATAAAAACGTCTGCAGGCGGTTCCTTGGCATAATTCCCCCTTATTTATTTAAATTTTTTAAGTAAATTTAAATATTTCTGTAATGAAATGGGATTGTTGCAAACGGATCAACCTGTCCGTTACTTTCCGTCTGCCCCCATCTTTCAGTCCTCGGTACCTTGTTACAAAAAGGTTGCATTCCAAACGTGGTGCCATTCCCAAAAATATTAGGTTTCTTATCATTGCTCACGAATTGCCTTCCGGGGGTATTTTCTAGGCCCCCCTGGCCTAACTTCGGACTTGGAATATCATCGGGTAGCTTTTTCTTAATTCTGAATTGCTGAGGATGAATTAAGTAGGGGATTGCCTTTTCCTACAATTGGTTCGTTTATTCAGTTCATTGTACACGGTCCTATGTTAAAAAACATAGGTCTATTTTAATTTATAAATAAATAAAAAGTGTAATAATTTTTACTATTATGTATTTAAAATTACTGTTTAATTTTTATTTTATGTATATTAGACACTATATTTATTTATAAAAAATTACGATGGTTCCTCCACCGATCATTTTTCTAGGTGGCTGTTGCGACATATGATGGCAGGGTTTTTATAATTCCCCCCAACTATGTAGAATAGTACCATCCTAATGCGGGTGAAGACGAAAAACTTTCATAATATTTTTTAAAAATTTTAAATTATTGGATGGATACCTCCTTCAAGAAATTCCCTGGTAAAAACGTCTACCCGGTTTTTTTGTGTTTATGTTATTATTTTTCTGAATAACACGATCAACACGGGTACCATTTGGGGTGTGAATTCTTGAACAAGGTTTTCAGGGAGGACTTTCCCCTATCTTTGGGACTCCCCTTATGGATTCATATAAAAATGTTTTTATTATATTAAAAAATAATAAGTATATTTGAACCCTATTCCTCCTTGTTTTACGTAATTTACTACCTACCGCTCCTTTCTTGATTCGTCAAAAATGGTAATAAATTCCTGTTCTTTTTCGCTTTGCTAATTCCTATTTGTAGAAAAAAAGGGAGAACGATCCCCCGGATTGTTTACCATAGTTAGGAAAATTGGTAGTATTCATATTTCCTAACGTTTTATTTCCCGGTAGGACAGCCGGCCTGGACGAGTAAAATCCTCGCCCCTTACTCCGTACCCTTTCAGGTCGGATGCCACCTACTTGGGAATTCGTGGCGGCTAAGGAAAAAAGTATCCCTTTACATAAGTGATAGATAGGACACAGATGAGATGGTGTCTGTGCGATTTCTTATGTTGGATACCAGACCCCCCGAAACGTCCTAGTTCTCGAAAATCTTCGCTTCCGGCATCAGTGTTCCCTTGATCGTTACCAACGCCCATTCTGGCCCCAAGACAGCCATTCGTATCCATGATCCTGCATCGAATGGGCAAACGAAACGGAGAAGAACCTGCAGGATGCCGCTGGGGATCCTTTTCAAGAGATTGTGCATAGGGGAAAGCCCCCGATCCAGGGGATAGCCCCATGCGGCCGGCTTAGGGATCTGCAGGGAGATTATGAAACAATGGCCTCCCGAAAACGGTAAAAATAATGCAAAGGCCTACACGATATTATCTTTCATCTCAGGCACGATCCTGCCTATCGGAAGTCGAATCGGAGTCCGAATGTTTTGGAAAACTCCAACGGGAATGGGGAACGTAGTACAGATCAAGTCTGCTGTGATCCTGCATTCGATTCGCGAGCAAGGACAAGGAGCCTAAAATTACCTGTTTTTGGAGGGACACCGTGTTTGGGATGCAATCAAATTCTCACGTTCACTCACATCCAGAGGGTGATCACCTTTAACTACAAGGTACATATGTTGAGAATATTAATATAGATTGTTTCTATACTTATTAACAATGAAAACATATTCATTATATATTTTTTAATTATATAGGGTAACCGTAATCTAAATTATTTTTATACTATATTTACTCGATAGCATTCATAAATGAATTAAAAAATAAAAAAATCCAAGAGTTGACAGGGTACAATTATGTATGCTTTAATGTGTTACGTTCCAAATGTGTTGTGTTCCATTTTATTTGTACTCTAGAGAACTTGAGATTGATTATCATCCCACGGAGGTCATAATATCGTCTGATGAACTGAGGAGGATACATGGGGAAAAACTAAGGGAGGATTCCAGAGCCGAGAGGATGAGTTATGAATATGTGAACGGGGGATCTGTAATTACGGGAAAATAGGGAAGGTCCCTCCCCATCATCAGCCTCCCCCTAGGACGCGGATATGGAGGAGTGTATTGGACTACGTAGCGGATCAAAACCAAAACCGCGGGCTTCTGGCTTTTAGTTCAATCAGGGAAGGAATGGTTATCGGTGTTGAGCAGGGTTGATAGTAAAAGGATGATACCAGTACTACTCATCTGTCCATTGCTTTTTGCACCATTGTCTGCTGTTTTACCTATCAACACTACTATATCCAACGCCGCTGTCCCCCCTCTCGTAGCGGCGGGTGCCGCTGGTGGTGCGATTTTAAAAAATACTGGTATTATGGTTACGAGTTGGGCAGCGTTTCAAGCTATGGAGAGTAACCACGGTGCCGTGGGAAATTTTTTGGGAAGACGATTTCACGGAGATCATTACAAACCAAATAGGCCTTACATTGATACCAATGGTTTTCCTTCTTTTATTGAACGTCTTGCGGTTAATACTCCTTTCATTAGGGACATGGTGGGTCCCGGCGGGAATTCTCCCACATTGGGAGATGTGGCAAAATCTCATAAGCTGAGGAATCCCAACCTTAGCTGGGAAGATGCTGTACGTTATGCTAGAGAACACGATGATCCTAATGACGATGTAGAAATAGGGAGGGTCTACACCAGGGATGAAACGATTAAAATGTGGGGACCCTTCATCAATCAGGCAATGGAAGAGTTGGGATATCAATCCCATAGGGGGGGAGGTAAATATTCCTATAACAAGAGCAAGGACTATGTGGTTCTATCTAGTGAAATGGGTGGAAATGGCCGTCGTGCTGTCAGGGTCAAGCTGACAGAGGATGGGAGTGAGCATGCTCTAGTACTCCCTAACCATATGATCAAAGATCCTTCCATGATAGAGAAATATGAAAATAACGAGAAGGAAATAGAGGAAATAAACGAGGTGGTACGATCTGGAGGCTATGATGAAAACTACCATTTTCGTCTCTTCCGTCCCTACTCCCTTCGCCTTAGCCCCTCGATTCCTATTGACGATAGGATATGGGAACGGACGAAGGAACTAGTAAAAATGACGCCGGAACAACTAGAAAAGGAAGCCGTGGAAATGGTTGCGTCTAGAAATATAAATTTGAGGGAGGCCAGAATGTATGTCAACAGGGTTGTAAACCTTCGTAAACGTGCCGATAGAGCTTATGAGGAGAGAGATGCATTGATGAAATATTCTAAGGATGATAAAAAAAAGAGAATGGAGGAACACCAGGAGCTCATAAGGAGAATAGAACAATCAAATGAAGAAGAGGGAAATGAAGGGAATAGATATAATATGTACAGCCTAAGGAGCAAGGATATCAGGTATGGAAATGGTTTTTAAAGGGGGTAAACATTAATCCTAATCCTAATTCGGATCGAACAAATTGAGTTTTGCATGCTTCATATTTATAAAATTAGTTATATAAAAATAAAATGGAGGGGGTTATGCGCAATGGTGGTAAGTGATACTCGTAAGAGAGTGTTGATATGGGTACTATCATCGCTGATGCTATCATTTTCCGCGACCGGTGTATTTTCCATTGATATAGCAGAGGCTGGTCCCTTGTCATTTCTACGTGGGAAGTGGGCGAAATTGACCAAAAGCTCCCGTATTACTTCCCATAGGGGTACTATGACTAATAGAGGAGGTACTATGACTAATAGTGGGGGTGCTATGACTAATAGTGGGGGTGCTATGACTAATTTTTCCTCATCCCTCTCCTCAGGGGCGGGACCGAATTCTAGGCGAAGTGGGGGCCTCGCTACCCGGTTCCACGATGATTTGAGTGCCCGTCTTGATAAGTTGGAGTTGTCCAACAGAGGGCGGTCTATTCCTGACATGTCTTCCGTTCATAAACTAAAAGACCTCCCTGACGTGAGACCCCTACCCGCTCCTAGAAGGTCCCTCGGACCCGACGCATCCCCCCTGTCCCCCCCCACATCTACCTTCCTTGGCACACCCGACTCATTATCTGCCCTCCGTGGAGCGGATCACTCTATCTACCTACCGATACCAAAGCAGTAGTTATGGGTGCTACCGTGGAAGGGAACAACCCGATGGTCCCCGTCCGGGATGTATGTTTCTAGAATTTGGTTCTCCCTTCGACCCATAGTAAAATTTAGATCCAAGTATAATGGATTTATATGCAAAGGATGTTGCCTTCCCTGGCATCATCCGAATGTGTGTGTGTATGTTCCCCCAGAGGAATTTTTAGCCCTCCGGGGGAAACGTTTCTCTGTATTTCTTTAATAATAATTTCCTTATTAATTTTTAATATATAGTTAATTCCTGTTTTCATCTTCCTATCATCAATTTTTAATATAAATAATACGGGAGATGACAAGGAAGGATATTCTTACTTTATTCTGATATTCAATATAAAATCCCCAGTTAAAAAATATAGAAAATTATCATAAATTTTAATTCATATACAGTTCAACACTATTTATGCTTTCTTCCCAATTCCCACGGCTCATGCTGTTTTCTGATCCCTTCTTTCCCACTGGTTTTGGTGATAACGAGGGCAGGGGAGGATCGCGCTATTCAGTAGGCAGTCTCGTCATCGGGATCATAGCAGGTTTGATTTGTATTACGCTCTCCAGTTTCCGTTGGGGTTTTTCAGGATATTTGTTATTCCGATTCGGCTTCCGATAGGCAAGTTCGTGCCCGGGAGGGGGATACTGCATAGGCCCTTTCGCATTATTTTTACCGTTCTCATTGGGTCATCATCTCCACAGATTCCCCACAGACCAGACGCGTAGGCTTGTCCCCGGATCGGGATCTTTTCAGGACTCTTCTCTGTGCAACCCCTCGAAGAGAGTTCCCGGCGAAAGGGGGTCACCCGGCGGCGGGTCCGTAGGTTCCTAAGGAAATGGGCTCCGCTGTTCGTCCGATACTGGGAGCGAAGATTTTTGAAAATCCGGTCCCAGGTGCCCAATTTCGGGTGGGGTCTGTTTCAGCGGTGTAAGAAGCTTCCCCACACCATTCTATCTGTGTTCTATTGCTATGTAAGGGGCTACTTTTTTCCCTGGCCGCGCCACGTGAATTCCCAGATAGGTGGCATTTACCTGAAGGGCGGAGTAATTGGCCTTGTAGGGGGTGAGAAAAGATTCACTCGTCCTAGTACGGCTACCTTATCGGAACATAGGACGTTGGGAAAGGGTTGAACGGGGGGGGGGGGGATTCCCTTGACCGAGTATCCACTTCATTCGCCCTGCCAGGACCCTCTTCCGAAAATTTTGCAGTATTCCCTATGGTTCGTTCCCCTTATCGTTTTTTCGCCCCAGATATTCATCTTTTTCCTAACTAGCGAACCATGTTCAAGCTCCCTGAAATTCCTCTATTTTCATTGTACTGGGATTTAGATACCCAATTGTTTGGATGGCCTATTCTGTTGGTATTCCCAATTCTCGTAAATATCGCGAATGATTCAGAAGGTCGTTCTTCGTTTTTTGCTGCAATATAGAAGCTGGTAGAACGGTACGAGGATCGCGGGGTATAAATCTATATCCTCCTCTATATTTTATATACATAAAAATTTTATTTTTATGTAATTGTATAACGAGAATACGAGGGAAAAAGAAGATGAGTTTATCACTATTTTTTCCAAATCGAGATAGGATAAGTAGATTAGTAAATTATGTAAAAAAAGGGAGGATACAGTCGTATACAAAACGTATGTTTTATTTTTAATATAATAAAAATATTTTACATATGAATTCGTGTGGGAAGTTCCAGGGATGGGAGGAAATCTCCTCTAGAAAACCCTAAATTTAGACCCGCAACAGGACGTTGTTGAGTGTTCCCTTGAGGAGCCAACGGTGGAATACCTTTGTCATGGTCATCCAATTATATTTCATAAAAATCAAGAAACATCCGTCCAATGCCCCCCCTTTTTGGTTTTCTTCCGTTATAATGGAAACAGATGTTTTCGAGACCCTTCTTTGGAAAATTAGGATATACACGGGGGGGGGAATAGGGTCATTGTTTGGCAAACGACTACTCCGGTCTTAGGGTCCCCTACTTCTAGCCCTAGTGATATATGGGAGGAGGACAAGGATCTTGTTGGGAAGGCCCGACAGGGTGATACGGTGGCACTGGAGAGAATGATGGAAAAATATCGCAATTTTGTTCGCTCTAAAGCCCGTTGTTACTTTTTAGTTGGGGCCGATTACGAGGATCTTGTACAGGAGGGAATGATTGGATTATACAAGGCAATTCGCGATTTTCAGGGGGATAAGCCCTCCTCCTTCAGGACATTCGCCGAGCTTTGTATCACTAGGCAAATCATTACGGCTATAAAGAAAGCCACTCGCCAGAAGCACATCCCCCTCAACTCCTATGTTTCCCTGGACAAGCCTGCTTATGAACATGATGCAGATCGGACCCTTTATGATACGCTCTCCACATCCCTCACAAATCCAGAAAATGTTTATATAAATAGGGAGGGGTATAATTCCATAAGGTGTAAGATTCATCAAGTTTTGAGTGAGTTGGAGAGGCATGTCCTAATTCTCTATTCGGAGGGGTTTTCCTATCAAGAAATTGGCAGAGAGTTAGGGAAACATACGAAGGCTGTCGATAATGCTCTACAAAGGGTGAAAAAAAAGTTAGGGAAGATTCTGGGGTGATTTTGCCCGCGATATTGGGTTTTCATTGGATAGACCTGTGGGGATCCGTTTTCTTCTGACATCCTTGGATGGGACGGAGGGAACTAAAGGATATGGGGGGTTATGTACAGAGAGGATCGTTCGTTGTGGAATGAGAATAACTCCTTATTTAGAACTCCGGTTTAATATGTAATAAAATATGAATCGAATTTAATTATCCTATAGATCCATCAACATCACGGGATGATGGAATGGGGGGACCAAACGAAAAAAAGTTTGCTGCCCCCCGACTTTGGATGTCCTTTCTCCGACGGTGGGGCTTTTGCATTCCGAAATACAGCAGAGGGCAATGGGAAAAGTCATATTATTCACATAGGTACCCAATTATAGGGAACCGTAAATATTGTGAATTTTACTATTTATATTATTCATTAACAATTAGGATGGGTTAGAAAATACCCCTGGGGAACGATTTGCGATCAAGGATAAGGAACCCAACATTACCTATTGTTAAGGGTGACACCGTGTTGGGGATACGATCGTTCCCTCTCCATCATTTTTTCAAAATACTTTATTATAATTTTTACTAATATATTGCATATATACATATATTTTTTAAACTATAGCTGGGTGGGATGTGTTATAGTGATCTTCAGCAGGAACCTGAGTAGAGTACAGGTTAGGAAAAAGAAAGGTTTTTTAAATACGGGGATGAATTTTTTCTTTGTTTTAGTTATATAAAATTATAAAAAATTACTATAATATGTGGGCGTGTATTCTATTCTTAATTACATCTGATTTGATGATCAATTAGGCCATTATGAATGAGAGAAAAGAGGGTACAACTATGCAATATAGGTGGGTAGATTCTGCTAAGGGGGATCGTTGGTTTATATAGAAAAAAGGGGGGGGGATTCGCATGTTATCAGGGAAATGCAAGAGTTTCATGATAGGTAGAATGGTATCGATCCTAGTCTTGTTCAGCGGGATCGGTTTCTTCCCCCCTTGTGGATCGTTCATGGTAAGTGCAATGCCAGAATCACAGGTTTACCACACAGAGTCACCGTATTCCATGGTACAACCGTCTCAGGATGGGGTAAATCAGGATACAGGAACCGATCCGGGGTATTGGCCCGGTGGTTATCTGAATGAGGATGATATACGCAACGAGATGGATAGCGATCCTACCTTTGTGGAGCGGATTGTGAACATGGCGGATCGTCATTTTGGGGAAGACTCTGATGCCGCTCTGACGATCCGAAGGTATCTATATGGCTTAAAGAAAGGATTTACCAAAATGCTTGGTAAGGGTGAAAGTTATTCCAATGACTCGGGGGTGAGAAGGTGTCTCAGGGGCGAAGGAAAAAGACTCATAGGGACATCTCATAGTAAAATAGACTGTTCCTCCTTGGTGCAGCAGGTGGCAAGAAAATGCCTGGGAAAGAACATACCCCGCACAGCACAGGAACAGTCAAGAACTGGCAAATCGATTCCCGTCAGTAGTATAAAGAATGGCGGTGTAAGAGACGGGGATATCATTTCTTGCAGCGAAAGTCATAGTCTCAACCATATTACCCACTCGGGGATTTGTCTGATGGATGACAACGGAACTGTTTACGTTTTGCATTGTCCTGACAACGGGGTTCGGATTCAAAAGTTGTTGGGGAATCCGAAAACGAAATGGATTATGGATACGCTGATGTGTGTGCACAGGGTGCTGTAAGATCGGATTGGGGTGCATTTGTATTTCATCATGGTAGAACGGTTGTGTTCTTTTCATTCCAGGTAGACACCGCGGATTATGTGATTCCCGGTCGTTTGCCTGGTTTTTTATTTTAAATTGATAAATTTATTATTAGAGTGATAAGTACTTCTCTGGATTAGGGTCCATGGGTTGTATTTCCCATAGGGTGTAATCCCCAGAAGTTGGGTAATCCTTGGTCCCTTACATACGACCGCAAATCGACTCCTGGTGTGTGTCAGGTAAGCTGTGTAAGCGATGAAGGTTGTACATGGTCTTTCGGAGTCGGATGGATAGGTGACAGGGTTTCAACCATCCAACGATGTTGGTGTAGGAACATCCCCGGTGATGAGGGATTTAGGAAAAGCTAGCATCTTTGTCCGGTAGGGAGTAAGGAGCTTAACGAGAGTAGAATCGTTCGGGGACGTATCGAAAAAAGACCATTCATGTCGAAATCGAAGTGGGGCCATAACACATCGGGAGAAGTCACGGAACTATTGAGCCTCCTGCTATAATGTACCTTGATCGGCATGGTAGGGGTATTTTCCCGTGAGGGTGAACATAATTATAAAAAATTTTCATGGTAATTCAAATAAAAGGTGGTTGAACAAGTCAGGAGTGGACGGCATATGGCCTGGGCTATCTAAACAGTGTAACGGTGCTGTCCGTACAATCAGCAGATGGGTAAAAGAAGATGAGAGGGTACGTTGGCCCGTTCATTTTCCCCATCCAAGGGCCGGCGGTCGGTATCCACTGGTTTGTTGCCCATCCCTCCCCCTCCGGTCCCTACTACAGAGGGAAATTGATGATATAAAAGGGCTTCTAGACCGTAAAGAGTTGGAAATCAGTTGATGGAGGGAGGGGACAGGAGGAAAATGAAAGGGAATCGACATACCATGGAACTAAAGAGGAAAATAGTGGAGGAAGCTCTACACAATGGTAGTGTGGGTCCGAAGTGGCCCTTAACTATGGATTCGTATCCAGAGTCGCACGATGTTGGGTGATATAAGGTGAAGGGGTATTTTTGAAAAAAACTAGAGATAAGGAAAAAAGGTATCTTAAAGTATCCTTCGAACATGATCTATTCGTTTTCGGATAGGCTGCTTTCCTCAGAGGGGCCTAGAGATGTCCTTTGGGACATCACCAGAGAAGGAGGGGTTATCCAGCCCCACCCTGATCCAGTTTCCTGGCACCCCACCTCGCTTGGATGATTTTTTCTTCGTGTACTACCCGGAGGGTTGGCTCGGGATACCGCTATAGATTAGGATTGCATCTTGCTCACAATTTCGATAGGCAACTTCTCCTTGGTTCGGGCTGCTCCGGAAGATTGCGAACCCAACCAATGAGCGTAGGATACAAACCGGTGGTGGTGAGTTTTCAGGAACCCACGATACAGATAGAGTGGGCATAGCGGATCGCATTCAGATTGATGGTCATGAAAGGGAAACGAGAACATACCTCAATTAGTTTATTATAATTATAGTATAGGGATAATTATGAATGAAAATGGAGAGTGGACCTGTTTTGTTCTGCGCAGGCGAAGGGCAGGGCTATTTTGCCATGGTGGGATAGAAATAGGGGGTCGATCCTAAATTACTAGGTACGGCTCTGTAAAGGGTTGGTTGGGATGTAGTAGGCCTTACTCGAAGATTATTCCCTGAGCGGGAATTGTCGGATCGTTGTTCTGATATAATGGATGGGATACAGGGTGGGTGCGGGTCATTAGAGCAGGGGTAATGCGTGCGGGGTGGGAGTCATGGGGTTGGAACCTTCTCATATTTTATAATGAAATGGCTCCAGTTTTTCGTAAATGAATCCTGTCGTTTCCCTTATCGATTGTTCCATTGAGATCCGCGAGTCCTTGTTGCGCCCATGAAAGCAGTGCATTTTAGGATTTATATCGTTTATTTTGCGTCCTAAACGGACGTTAGGAGGGTCTAGGTCTATATCTTGAATTTTTTCCAAGTTTATATTTTTCAATTTTTTATTTATAATATTTTTGAAAATGGGGTATCGATTGCACCATCCATAAACTAGAATTCATACATGGGGTGCAGGACAGGGGTTTCTCTTCCCTCTATCCTACGGTTTCCCAATTTATACATGGTTCCCGGCTCAAAAGGGCAGCCCTCATTGTTTATCCTACATTGCGAAGGGATTGTGATTATTTTGGGGAAAGAAATAAATTCACAAATCGATTTCCCTTGGGGGATTCCCCCTTTGGATCAACAGGTGGCTGTGGTGACTGGTGGTTCGCGTGGGATTGGTCGCTCTATTAGTACTTCCTTAGCTAAGGCTGGGGCTGATGTGGCCATTGTATTTGCCCAGCGGCAGGAGGAAGCGGAGCAGACAGCGTCGAAGATCCTCTCCCTGGGTCGTAAGGTCTCCCTTCATAGGGCGGACATAGCGAATCGGGATCGCGTTATGGAGGTCGTGCGGACCGTGTTGGATGCTTGGGGTAAAATTGATATTTTAGTCAATAATGCTGGTATGCATAAGGACAATCTCCTCATGCGATTACATGAAGAAGATTGGCGAGTTGTGCTAGATGTGAATTTGAGTGGTGTTTTTCATATCACTCAGGCTGTCCTTCGTTCGATGGTAAAGCGGCGATTTGGACGAATCATCAATATGAGTTCTGTGGTTGCCCTCAGTGGGAATGCTGGACAGGTAAATTATGCATCGGCTAAGGCGGGTTTGTTGGGTTTTACTCGTTCCCTTGCTCGTGAAGTCGCAGGGCGTGGGATTACCGTTAATGCGGTTGCCCCTGGGTATATTGCGACGGAAATGACAGGTGACTTACCAGAGAAGCAGCGGCAAGCCCTGCTGGCATCGATACCTGTGGGCCGATATGGTACGCCGGAGGAGGTAGCTCAAACGGTAGTTCACTTAGCGAGCCCATGGGCGGGATATATCACAGGTCATACATTACGAATAGATGGTGGTATGGCAATGGGGTAGGGAACTTTAGGGATAGGGTACAATCACCTGATGTTTGTGGGTTGGCCATTGAATTTTGTTATTATGCAGGCTACAATACCGATATTGGGGGTGGCAGTTGAGTATGGTTGATAGTTCAAGTATCTTAGAGCGGGTTCGTAAGGTGATCGTTGCTAGTCTGAATGTGAAATCGGAGGTGGTGGTTCCTACGGCCAAGGTTGATGACGACCTAGGTGCGGATTCCCTCGACCATGTGGATTTGATGATGGAATTAGAGGATGAGTTTGGCATAGAGATTACAGATGAGGATGCAGAGAAAATTGTTACTGTGCAGGATATTGTAGATTATATCAGGGAAAATGCCAAGGAAAAATAGGGGAATTCCTTCCCCGTTGGGAACCGCTTCAGGGGAGGGGTGATTATGGGCGGAATGCCCTCTAGTGTGCGAAAGGAAGGAAAAAGGATGAACTGCACAAAACACCGCGTGGTGGTGACAGGGCTTGGTGTCGTGACGCCCATCGGTAACGATTGCGCAACCTTTTGGCGTCATCTGCGGGCTGGGCTTTCAGGGGTGGGTCCCATTACGCAATTTGACACTGCTAACCAGTCGGTTCATTTTGCCGCAGAAGTGAAAGATTTCGATCTTGGTGCAGCGGAGGGTATACAGGGGAAGTTGAGTAAGAAGGAAATTCGACGTACCGACCGTTTTGTGCAGTTTGCTTTGGCTGCGGCAGAGGAGGCCCGATGCGATGCCGGTCTGCTGGTGGAGAAGGCGGATCCTACGCAGGTAGGTGTTATGGTTGGTTCGGGTATCGGTGGGTTGATTACCCTGGAACGGAATCATGAAATCATGCTACAAAGGGGACCCAGACGTGTGAGTGCCCATATGATCCCCATGATGATCGGTAATATGTCTTCCGGTAGAGTTTCCATGCTGTTGAATGCCAGAGGGCCCAGTGTTTCCCTCATTTCTGCTTGTTCTACTGGTGTTCACAACATTGGGTGTGCTTTTCAGGCCCTGCAAAATGGTGATGCCAAGGTAATATTTGCCGGGGGTACGGAGGCTACGATCTGCCCGCTTGCTTTTGCTGGTTTTTCCTCCATGGGGGCCCTGTCCAAGCGTAATGACAGTCCCACGGAGGCTAGTTGTCCGTTTTCCCAGGAGCGGGATGGTTTTGTTATGGGTGAGGGTGCAGGCATTCTTGTTTTGGAAACATTGGAGCACGCCGAGCAGCGGGGCGTGGGGAGGATTTATGCCGAGGTGGTGGGTTATGGTACAACCTCAGATGCCTATCATAGTACACAACCAGCCCCCCATGGTGAGGGTGCAGTACGTTGTATGCAAAGAGCACTTGAGTCTGCGGGATTACAGAACGAGGACGTAGATTATATCAATGCCCATGGTACGTCAACAGAGTTGAATGATCTTGTTGAAACACAAGCTATCCGCAGGCTGTTCGGCAGGCATGCGGATCGGTTGAAGGTGAGTGCCAATAAATCGATGGTGGGCCATCTGCTGGGAGCAGCGGGTGGTGTAGAAGCGGTTGCGACAGTTTTGACGCTGCACGAGCAGGTGATTCCGCCCACAATCAACTATCGTGTTCCCGATCCGGAATGCGATTTGGACTATGTCCCCAACCAAGCGATTGGGACAAAGGTGGATGTTGCGTTATCGAATTCCTTTGGTTTTGGGGGCCATAATGCCACACTGGTATTGCGGCGCTTTCGATGATGGGGTAGTAGATTCGTACTCTCGTTGCGACGGGTGGTGGAAAAGTGTGTGTCCCTGTTTTTCCTTGGAATAGGTGAATCGGGGGAATCCCTGGATAGGGGGAGGGAATGGAAAGAATGAATTGGGAGGAGTTGGAGGGTAAGTTGGGCTTCCCCCTGACGAGTCGGTCCCTGTTTCAGCAGGCGTTTACTCATGCTTCCTACGCGCATGAGCGAAAACAGTCGGTTCCGGACAATGAGCGTTTGGAGTTCCTCGGCGATGCAGTTCTCGATCTAGCAGTTTCCGAGTATCTGTATCATCGGTATCCCCAAATGAGTGAGGGTGAATTGACAAGAACACGGGCACGTGTGGTGTGTGAGTCCTCTCTGGCTATGTTTGCTCGTAACCTTTCCCTAGGTGATTATGTACGACTGGGCAAGGGGGAGGAGCTTACAGGGGGAAGAAAACGGCACGCGCTGTTGGCAGATTTGTTTGAAGCTTTTGTTGGTGCACTTTATTTGGACAAAGGTTTAGGCGGCGTACGCGGTTTTTTGCGACGTTTGGTGTTGTCAGAGTTGAATGACGATTGGTTGTTGCAGCGTATGGACGCAAAGAGTCAGTTACAGGAAATGGTCCAACAGGAATACAATAGTCCTCTAGAATATTGTACGGTGGATACACAGGGACCCGCCCACCATCGGCATTTTGTCGTTGAGGTATATTTGGAGGGGCGTTGTTTGGGGAAGGGTACGGGTCACTCCAAAAAGGAAGCTGAACAGCGTGCGGCTATGGCCGCCGTTCAGGTGTGGTGTAATAAAAAGCTAGGACAGGTATGAGGGTCTTGTTTGTTTCTGTGGTATTCCCTGGAAGGGGGGACGTGGTTGGCTTGGCGGACTGGCAAATTTTGTTATTTCGTCTCTATGCTATGGCCAACGCCGCCTTTTTTTGGCTTTTGTTGGGTGGTATTATTGTTCGTTTGTTGTACAGGATTGCTAAGGCTCTGGAACGTGTAGCGGACCAGTTAGAAAAGCGGGGTAATGGGGGGGATGATCCCTAGTTTTTTCTTTGTTTGTTTTTGTTTCGTTTTTTTTGTTCTGTAGGGACCGTGTACCTTGCGGACGGGCCGTGGTATCCGGACAGGGGTTGTTTCCGAATGAATACATGATCTAAAAAATTTGGGTTAGGGTACGTTGTCATAAAGGGACACGAGTTATTTTTTCTATCCCTGTATGGGTAACAGAGGTTTGAATTTGTATAAGTATAGGAATCTCCAAGATTTCGGATCTAGGACGAATTCCCAATTCGTCACGACCTCCGATATTTTGGGTGTTCCTGTTTTTAGGGGGTCCGTTCCTTCCCCTCCCTATGCGGGGGATAGGGTATAGGACGCAGTCCGTTTTTGCCTGCAGTTCTTCCCATGGCGATATTCGCAATGGCTGTAGGAGGGGCGGATCAGTGATAGGGAAGGGGGGGTATTGGGTGTCCTTTGATGGTGTAGTGACCCGGGCTGTGGTGCACGAGTGTCGTTCCCTTGTCTCCGGTCGGATTGTTCGCATTCAGCAATTGAGTGATTGGGAGGTTGTACTGCGCATACGGGTGCGGGGGGAAAACCACAGTGTGTTGTTTTGTATTCACCCTGTATATGCCCGTTTTCATTCAGTTGGGGGATCCATTTCCAATCTTCCAGAACCTCCTACCTTTTGTATGGTTTTGCGTAAGCAGTTGGAGGGTGCCATTTTGTTGGATGTTTGCCAAGTGGGTTTGGAACGCATCGTTCATTGGAAGATTGGTTCGCGGGATGAATTGGGGAATGTCCTACATAGATTGCTTGTGATGGAGATTATGGGTCGACATAGTAATTTGATCCTGGTGGATCCAGTGAACGGTACTATCATCGATGGTTTGCATCGTGTGTCCGCCACCGTGAGTCGTTATCGGCAAGTATACCCAGGTGCGGTTTATCGTGATCCTCCTGCCCAAGACAAGGTGGATCCCCTTACGGTGGGGGAGAGGGACTTCCTTGCCGGATTCGATTACAATCGGGGGCAGTTGCACAAACAGTTAGTGGAGCGTTTTTTCGGTATAGGTCCCCTACTGGCACAGGCATTGGTCCATCAGGGGGGCGTAGGTCCAAGGGAACAGCTATGGGGGGTTTTTTCCCGGTGTGTGGAGGAGATACGGAATCATAGGTACATTCCTACACAAGTTGTGGGGGAGAGACGAACTTTTTTCCATGTTTTCCCTTTACCGCAAGTGAAGGGTAGGCATAGGACATTTTCAACGATGAGCGAGTGTTTACAGATTTCCCATTATGGTGCGGCTGATCGGGAGCGACTGCGGGGACAAGTGTCTTTTCTTCTGCAAGTACTGGAGAGAATTGAGAACCGTAATCGACGTAAGATGGAGCAATTTGCAGCCCTCCTGGAGGAGTCAGAGGAAATGGAGCAGCAACGTTTGTATGGTGAGTTGCTGATGGCTAATTTACATCGTGCTCCTCCGAGGGGATCAAAGGAAATGAGTGTGGAGAATTACCATGATCCAGAACGTAGGGAGATTACTATACCCTTGGAACCCTCCCTCTCCCCCAATGAAAACGCACAGCGTTATTTTCGTCGTTATAAAAAAATGCAGCGTGGTGTTGCTTGGCACCAGCAACAATGGGAGGCAGCACGAAAGGAAAATCAGTATATTGAATCAGTGGTTGTGCAATTGGAGCAAGGAGGCATAGAGCAGTTTACCTCGGTCCAGGAGGAACTTGTGGAGGCGGGTTTGTTGCGTGCCCCCCGTAAGAATCGCAAGAGATCGAAACAAAAGAAAACGGTTCCTGTGCCCTTGGCTGTTGAGTCTTCTGATGGGACACTGATTCATGTGGGGCGCAATAATAAGCAAAATGATTATTTAACTCATCGTTTGGCCCACGGGAAAGAGACCTGGTTGCATGCGCAAAACATACCCGGGTCCCATGTCGTCATTCGCTCCCAAGCTGTAAGTGAGACCACACTCCAGGAAGCGGCTATGTTAGCTGCTTATTTTAGTAAAGCGCGTTCGGGCAGTCGGGTACCTGTCGATTACGTGCTCGTTCGGTATGTCCGTAAGCCGGCTGGGAGTCCGCCGGGTTTTGCATTGTATGAGGGTCAGAGGACGCTCTTTGTTACACCGGATGAGGAAAAAATTCGTCAATGGTTGTCCTAGTAGGGGTACATTGATCGTTACAGTGCCCTTTTCCCCCCTTCCGTATGTTTTGTGGATTATCCCTATTTTTTGTTTCCAGTTGTGGTGTCACTACAGAAAAGGCAGCATTCGAATGGATGTGTTCATTCGTTGGGCTTATAGAACTACACGTACTACTCTCGTATTATGTGGCCTTTATGAGTTCCATAGAATTTTTGCTCATTCTAGAACCTCAATCTGGTGTTACGTTCCTCGTACCTCTCTCCACTGTGTGTTGTATCTGTTCGGATTTCGATGTTGTTTAGGTCTAACTTACGATCATCCTCTTCCCTTTGTTTTTGGACGTTATTATGATTCCAATAATCTACTTGCATGGTATCAACATCGGATCTTGGCCAAACTTCGGACCCGGGATATCCTTGGGCGGTTTTTTCCTAATTCTGGATTGCAAGGATGAGTCAGGTGGGGCCCATTTTTCCCCATAATTAGTTGGTTTATTTTGTTTATTGCACACGAGCCCATGCCGAAGAACATCTGTCTCTATTAATTTATAAAATAAAATAGAAACAAAAATATGTGCTCTTTTCTATTATGTATCCAAAATTATTGAATTCATTTTCATTTTATTTTATGTGTATTAAACATTATATTAATCTTATGAGACATTCCGGCAATTTACCCCCTGATCGTTTTCTAGGTGGCTATTGCGACATACGATAGCAAGGTTCTCATAGTTCCTCCAAATCCGAACTCCAAAACGTTGGCGAAAGTCAAGCTTGATGGCACAGTTCTTTCCCTCTATGAGAGCATGGGTAGCCTTGTCTCCTTGATGGTAATTTGCAATGGGCTGTTGCCCCCTCTGTAGGCTCTCTGCACCTTTTCTAGTGTTCTTGTGGTCGGGTGCTGTAATCCTCCTCCCCCGATGAGAGTGTGCAGATTATTGTAAGCCTCGGTAAAAGTGGGGTCATTGGTGTCATACTATTCTCCAACATCCTCTATAAACTCATAGGCTTCCTCAAGTTTATGCGGCTCTTGGCCAAACTTCGGACCTGAAATATCCTCGGGTGGTTTTTTCCTAATTCTGGATTGTAAGGATGAGTTAGGTGAAGGTCCCAGGTTTCCCGAATCCTCACAGGAATACCTGATCCCCGGGAATGGACAGTTGGCAATGGACTCTAGGATATAACTCATTTTATATCTAATTCTGTGGTTCCTAATTTCTCTATTTTCATGATTTTCACTTCGTCCGAAAAAGGGGGCCTCGGGAAATTTAGTTTTGTTTTCATATCGACAACCCCTTATTCACTGATAGAGGGTGAGTTGCCCATCCCCACTCCCTAGACTGAACCCTCAGGTCCGATATGCGGCCAAGATCCAATCAAAACAAAAGATCAAGGGACTAAAAGGCAAAAACAGAGACCAAAAACAGGGAGAGGGGGAGCTTTAGGTTCTACTGAGATTCCCGTTTCGTGTAGGAGGGACGTTTTGCTGACCTACGGATTCTTCCGGAGGGAATCCCCTGATTAAAATAAAATTATTCTGAATATATACCTAACCACGATCCCGCGAAAAAGCACCCCTATAACGTCTTTTGTTCTATTTACAATTTTGTTTAACAATAAATTTATATATATTTATGAACAATATAAAAACAATTGTTCATCGAAAAGGCACAAATAGAGGATTTTTAGGGATCATAAACTCCCCGCTCTTGAATCTTACAGTAGAAAGTGGGATATGACCGGTTTCACCCCCTGATATTCCTAGTTATCACTATAATAAGAAAATAAGGGGGGTATTCACTTTATGTGAATCCTGGGAACTGAGCGGGACAGATAGGGTACAATGGATGGGAAATTCGTTTACCACGACCTTGTTTCATTGAATAAAAATATTTTAAAAAGTGATGAAAGAATTCCTATACAATAAAAATGGAATTATGTCGTAGAGATGTTCCTAGGTACTTTCATTTAGTAGATAACTATATCCTGATTAGGAATCCGGATAGGCCCCCGCGGATTCAGGGGCCCTACTGGGGACTTTTGACCCGACACCCAGCTGGGGAGTGTCTCTCACAGATCCGGGCACGATGCTCTCGCATTATCCGTCTTTTCTCATCCCATCCCAATCTTCAGACCCTTCAGATCCTACTTCGATTATGGGGATGTTGCTTCGGGGTTCCAGTGACCCCCTCCAGTGGATCTCCCACTGTAGTTATCGGGTTTACTGTCTTCATCAGGATGAGTGTCAGCCCCTTCCGCTCCACTTCCATTACAGCACTACTATGAGCTGATCCGATCCTGTCACGGAGCCCAGGTTATCCTTGGCCTTTGGAACACCTGGCAACGGCCAGGTGTTCCGTGCGACGACAGTCTTTCAAGTTCCGTACAAGGGCTTAAGGATTCATCCTGTCTGTACACCGCATATTCATCGGGGCGGCACATAGATCGACTCCCCCGGTTGATCCCGATGTAGCTTACCGACATCGGTTTGGACATGGACTAGGATTTTCGATGCGTTATCGAATGGTTTGCTTTTGCTGATATCTCTCCGATTCCCACCGGACAGGGGTACTACCCTACCTTTTCCTAGACCGCTCACTACCAGGGTTCTTTACCCCAGTAGTGCTAGGCGGTTTGAAACCTGCTACCTACTAGTTGGACAGATTTCTTTCTCGTTCCTTGGAATTCCAAAAGAGGAGGTTGCAGATCTCAGGGAAAGTCAGGTGACAAGAGGAAAAGTAGGATTCAGTCCAATCCGGAAGGATTGGGAGGAGAATAGGAGCCCGGTGGGAACGCTTCCCCCTTACGATCCTCCATAATCCTTGCCATTTTCTCAATTCCCTCTGTGAGGCGGTTTAGGAGGAATAAATGAACCCCGAGGCAGATAAGAAAAATGATAGACAATACTGGCACACTGGAACCTATCCCCACCGCTCTACGGTGCCGGCGTTGGAAATACAACAGGAGAAAAATAACGACAATGGGAATGATCCACCATTGACTGTGCATACATGTATCAATCCCTTATGGGGAGGACAATTTTGGCAATACCGACAAACCACTACAGGGACCCAACAACACTCCCAGCGAATTGGAATGTTTCCCTATCGTAATGGCATGATTCATTCATTTACTGACGAATGCACAGATCGGCTATGCTCTCTCAAAATAGATCAGCGGAACTTAAGAGCATCCTCCCTTTTTAGAATCCAGCATCAATTGGACGGATATGGGTGATGATGAAGCCCGGGTGGGTGTCAACTTCCTAAAAATACGCAAATTTCCTTCTATCCCCGATAGGATATGAAGAAAACGTTGCATATAAATCAGGTACCATAGGATCAATAGGAATATCAAACAACGACGCAGGGTGGCGTCCAAAAAAAACACTCCCTTTACTAATTTAACCCTTTGTGAAGAAGAGGGGGTGAAATACCTTCCCCTGCATTGTGCCCTAAAAATCCATTTCCCATGAGTGTGGGTATGAATTCAGGGGGAAATAATTATATGAGGTAGATAGCCGGAATGTCATTGATTGGGTTTTTCCTAATTCTAGATTTTAAGAATGGATGGAGTGGGGATCCACTTTCTAAAGTTATCATTTTACTGTCCTCATCAGGATGAGTCAACCCCTTCGCCTCACACTTCCATTACAGAATCTTTTGCGCTACTTATGATCCCAATCCGATCTTGTGCATGGAGTCCAAGGTTATTCTTGGCCTTCTATGCACATCGGGCGATGGCCCTAGGGGTTCATACCATAGTTTCCAAAATTCCACGCAAGGACTTAAATCAGGTTCATTACGCCTATACACCGCAGGTTACCTGGGCCGTTGCATAGGTTGTTCCTCCGGTTTACCCCGATTGAGGGAATGTCGCTCCTTTTGATTCCGTGGTTGACATAGGCGAATATGGAAGGTTTTGCCAGGGAAGTATACTGATTTTGGATTGTTATGTTCATATCAATTATATAAATATTATTATGTAATATAAGGGTCAATAAACAAAATTTTTGGATAGAAATACTCAACAAACATAAACGGAAGGGGTCTATGCGCATTCCCCGATGTAGTGTGTCGATGATGGGTTTGGACATGGACTACGACTTTCTGTGTGTCCCCAATGGTTTTGTCCTCGCTGATCTTCTCGATTCCCACCGGACGGGATCAAGCGCTGCTATGATAAAAAACCCTAGTCTCTTACAGACCAGGGTTTTTTATCATAGCAGCGCTAGGTGCTTTGAAATCTGCTACCTACCAGCTCGTTTTGAAGGACCAAATCGAAGGACCAAATCGAAGGGCCAAACGCCCTTCGTTCCCTGTGTGACTTTCTTGACACACACGCACGCGATCGGACGCAATCGTTTGAATTCAGGCAGATTATGAACATGTGATCCTATTACAAAATATTCGACTTGTTGAACCATCTCCATTCCTGGGATTGGGTTCCCCCGTCCCCGATACTCAGCCAAGATTCAATAGACCTAAGTTCTGTTTGTATGATTCATTCTGATCGTGATACTTCATACAGAGTGATCCCGTACCCAATCCACATCAAAATACATTGCTTAGCTTATTTGTATAGGAAATGACCAATTCCCCAGAAAATATATTTTGCAAGTGGGTGGGGCATTGTGGAAAGCCAACCGGTCACCCTACCGATACTGTTGCCTGTCACCGTGCCTCCTGGGCCAAAAATAGAACCTGAGAGGGAACCAAGGATTCCGCCTATCCAAGTACCAAAATCATTGATCATTTTTAACAACACAACCTTTACTAGGATATAAAGTAATTAGTTACTTATCCTTTATTTATTACATAATAACATATTTATTAAGTATATAACATACATATACATGCTTAATTTAAATCGGAAATAAACGCAAACAAAAAGGATCTACAGGCGCACATGTGTTTGTTGTTTTTTGATAGTATATACCGTTTTCTTAGTAACTATATGAATTTTTTTTTTTATTTTTTTATTATTATAGAAATTTTTCCTAAGGTGGAATAGGGAAGGTTTCTATATGTCTGACGTTACCTACTCATTCCGTCAGCGGTTCTAAAGACAGGGGAAGTGGTGGCCCCTGTGGAATTGAAAATTCCATTCTGATGTTTTTCTGCACACCAGAGGGTTGAGTTGATAGTGGGTCGGACCAGTTTTTTTTCAGAAGCGTTCACTGGACTGGAATCCTATGAATTGAATGTCACGGAACGCAGGGTGCCGGGCTAAAAGTATGGGATGATAGAGTCCCCCTATAGGAGACCCCCCAATTTTTATGTATGGAATATTGATAAGGTTATCCTTTTCCAGGGACAGATCTTGTGTCTTCCCAATCTATAATCCAGAAATTCACATCTACGAACGAGATATTGCTTCCTGAGGGTGCTGAAATTTCCTTGAGATTCTCCCCCCCTAAAAAATTTATATAATATTTACATAATGAACTTCAGAGGTAATCCCATCATTCCGGGTGAGGGTCTGGTGCATTTTCGTAGGGTAGGCGGGGTTACCGGTCTACCTTTTTCCCCAATTGCATATCCCTCTCAGAAGGGGGGACGTGTTCTAGGACAAGGGGGGAGTGAGATGGGGATATGGAAGGATATGGTATTCGAGGTAACCGAGGACGTACCACGTATTGAATGGCTGGGCACAAAGCAAATTCGTGTGGAGAGCCATCGTGGTTTGACACGGTTTTCCCCTAACATTATTGAAATGACTTCGTCATTAGGACGTTTGGTCATCCAAGGGGAGGAAATGGCCGTTCGTTCCCTAACCGCGGATGATGCAACCGTGGAAGGCTACATATCGTGTGTTGCCTATGAGGGGGAGGGTGGAGAACGGTGAAGCGCCTGTGGATCTCCATGATTCCTCCTTGGTGGTATGGAACGGTAACGATTATGGTCGAGGCATCCACCCTCCCCCTTTGGTTGACGGATATTCAACGGGAGGGTTTCCATTTACAACGATTCCAATATCCTAATGAGAAAAAAGTGACCTTTCAGATTCCTCTTCCTGTGGCCCCATCCTTGGTACGGCTTTTGCGAAGGAAACGGGTGCGTCCCAAGATCGTGAAGAGAGAGGGTTGGCCTTCGGTATGGAAGCGTCTTTGGCAGCGTAAAATTTTTTGTTTTGGCGCCATAGCCTCTGTTACAACGTTGTGGGGGCTTTTTTCTATCATTTGGTTCATTGATATCGAGGGGGATACTTCTATACCCCCCGTCTATATTCGGGCCTTATTGCATCGTGAGGGAATTTATGTTGGCCAATTTCGTCAAAATATATCCGATCCCCAGAAAATTCTTCATCGTATACAATTGCAACTCCCCGGGGTCGCCTGGATTGGCATGCGCATGGAGGGAATAGGTGCGATTGTTACTGTAGTAGAGAAACGGCATATTGACAATAAGGTTCCTAAAACGGCCCCCATGTTGGATACGCAGGGGGACATTGTGGCGAAACGGAGTGCCCTTGTGACCGAAATTCTCACAGAACGCGGCACACCCCTTGTAGATGTGCAAGATGTCGTTGTCCCGGGTCAGGTTTTGATTTCCGGTGCCTATGAAGTCCCTGATTCATCAGGACAGGGTTCCTGGGTAGGGGCACGAGGCAGGGTAATGGGTGAAGTTTGGTATACCACCGAGGTGGAGGTACCCTTGCGTACCGAGAGCCGCGTTTATACCGGTCGCCGGCAGACGCGTGTCATTCCCTATCTACTGCAGAAGGCGTTGCGCTGGCCGGGCTGGGAATTTCCCTATGCCCAACGGAGTATACGACAGCGACTACAGCCCATTCACCTGGGCCCCTGGGAACTCCCTTTCGGTTGGGTGGAGGAGGAGTATTGGGAAATGACCCCCCGGGTACAGAAATTTTCTCCCTCGGAAGCGGTACAAATCGGTTATGAGCAGGCCTGCGCAGCAGTGGAAAAATCTGTGGGGCCGGAGGGAAGGGTCTTAGAAGGAAAGATTTTGCACCAACATGTGGAGCGTGGTAAAGTTGTAGTAAGCGTACATTTTGATGCAACGGAAAATATAGCTGTATCACAATCTTAAGGGAAGCAAGGGGAATGGGTAGTTGGCAATCAGGGGGGAAATGTTGCGTGTTCCGCTCCAGGGGCCCGCTGAGGCACTGCAATTGTTTGGACCGCAAGATTCTTTTCTGCGCGCGTTGCAGGCGGAAACGGATGTTACCATTGTTTCTCGCGGTGGGGAATTGTTGCTGCGTGGTGAAACGGAGGAAGTACAGAGGGTAGCGAAGCTCTTCCAAATTCTTCTGGAGTGGGTCCAGCAGGGGATCGAGTTGCAGGTCCACGATGCCATTTATGCCCTTCAATTGGTGAAGGAAAATCGCGAAAAGGAATTGTTTTCATTATTGGAGGAAGTGCTGGACGTATCGGTGAAAGATAAACCTGTACGGGCACGTACGCTGGGACAGTTGCGTTATGTTCGTGCTGTGAGGGCTCATGAAATTACCTTTGGGATAGGTCCGGCCGGCACAGGGAAAACCTTCCTTGCTGTCTCCCTTGCCGTATCCGCCTACCGGGCTCGGTATATTCGTCGGATTGTGCTGACGAGGCCTGCTGTAGAAGCGGGGGAGAGACTGGGTTTCTTGCCCGGTGCTCTGCAGGAAAAGGTGGATCCCTATCTTCGTCCCTTGTACGATGTTTTGAACGCTCTATTGGGTGCGGATACCGTCCCGCGTATGATGGACAGGGGAACGATTGAGATTGCTCCCCTGGCTTACATGCGTGGGCGCACGTTAGAGGAGGCCTTTGTCATTTTGGATGAGGCTCAAAATACGACACCTGAGCAGATGAAGATGTTTCTGACCCGTTTGGGTTCAGGCTCAAAGATGGTGATCACAGGAGATATAACGCAAGTGGATCTTCCTCGTGGTCAGAAATCGGGTTTGATAGAGGCCCAAGAGATTTTAGCGGCGGTGGAGGGGATTGAATTTGTGATCCTAGGGACGATGGATGTAGTTCGGCATAGGCTTGTGCGCCGGATCGCGGACGCTTATGCTGCTGCCGCACAACGGTTGGATCCATCGGATCGTCGCGCGGGGAAGGGATTGTAGTTTTGGACAGTTAGGGTTAGAGCACCGCAAAACTGAAGGAGTTAGACGGTATTATGGAAGTATTCCGTCGGATACGGGTAATGGCATGGATGAAGCGGGTGATAACCACACGGGTGTGGCATACCCATGCGGGGGTGCGCTTTGGTTTATACTTTCTTTTCGTCGCCTTTTCCTGTGGTTTGCTGCTGGGCCATGTCAATTTGGACCGTCATGATTTTGCCGTGGGAACAGCTAGCCCTGACAGTAAATTTGCTCCCTTTACTACGATTGATTTTCAGGCAACAGGGGCAGCCCGTAAAAGGGCTGAGCAGGCAGTAGAACCCCAGTACAGTAGGGACGATCAGAAGGCCGAGCTTCAAAAACAGCGTATCGACCGTCTCTTTAGGGATTTGGAGGTAGCCAGGAATTCCTCGCAAACGGAGCAACAAAAGTTGAGGGATATTCGTACGGCCCTCGATGACTTTCAGAAGGATGTTATGGCAGGTTATGGGGAGCTCGGGGAGGATACAGTTGGAACCCATGGAGAGTTATCAAAGATTGTTCTGCATATCCCACAGGACAAGCTTTCCAGGTTGCGTACCCGGGTTCGTAAGATGGTAGGGGATTTGTTTGCAGTAGGAATCAGACCGGAGAATGAGTCCCAGGTCCATAATCGTGTTCCCCGTATTGTGAGGGATGAGGTCCACCTCAATGAGGACGAAAAAACCCTGGTAATGGCACTAATTCAGCAAAGTTTGGTACCTAATGAAATGTATGATGAGGAGGAGACGGCCCGACAGAAGAGGGTGGCCCGTGATAGAGTGCAGCCAATTCCGTTGCTGCGTGGGCAAACCATTGTCTCCAAGGGGGAAATCATCAAGGCCGACCAATGGAAAAAGTTGGAGCAATTTGGCTTTCTTTCCCCGGGCTTGGGATCCGTTATTGCGGTGGATGCGGGTTTGATACTCCTAATGGTTATCATCGTTTCCCTACTAGCAGGGTACGTACATCGTTTTCATTCCTTTGTGGCTAGGGATAATCGGAAGTTATTGTTGCTACTCCTTATTCTTTCTTTTACCTTGCTTCTATGTAAAGTCCTTGCCTTATTGGTAGGTCCCTTGAGAACGAATTTGCTGGGTTATGCGGCTCCCGTTGCCCTCTGCGCTATGTTGATAACCTTGCTCTTGGATGCGAGGTTGAGTCTTGCCAGTGTAGCATTGGTTGCCATTTTGGTGGGGATATTATTTCATAACTTTAGCGAAAATCCACAATTTCTCTTCGATTTGCGATTCGCTCTTGCTGCCTTCGTGAGTGGTGCCATAACAACGACCATCCTAATGCGAATGATCCGGCAACGGGGTCGAATCCTTTTAGTGGGTATTGTGGCTGCTGTGGCCACTTGGTTACCTATCGTGGCGGGTTATCTTGTGGTACCGGCCGATGGCAGCTGGACCCGTGATACAATGCGGGAATTGGGTGAGTCCCTCCTTTGGGGTACGGCAGGGGGATTGACGAGTGCCATACTCGCTTTGGGTTTTCTCCCCTATTTGGAAACCCTCTTTGGCGTACTTTCGCCGATGAGGCTAGTGGAGTTGTGCAATCCTAACCATCCTTTGCTGAAGAAATTGTTGTTGCAAACTCCGGGGACCTACCATCACTCGATTATGGTGGCTAACTTAGCGGAACTGGCATCGGAGGCCGTGGGTGCAGATGGATTGTTGGCTAGGGTGGGTGCGTATTATCATGATATTGGAAAAACCAAACGACCCCATTTTTTCATTGAAAATCAGCCGCCAGGTTCTACCAACCCCCATAATGCACTTTCGCCTTATTTGAGTCGTTCCATCATCATCGCCCATGTTCGCGAAGGTGTAGCCATTTTGCGGGATCATCGAATCCCAGAGCCCATTCGGGATATTGCGGCCCAACACCACGGTACAACGCTACTGCGCTTTTTTTACTACAGGGCCTTGCAGCAGGCGAGTAAGGGTGGGGATGTATCCCAGGAGGATTTTCGTTATCCCGGTCCTAGAGCTTGCAGTAGGGAAGCGGCGATTGTGGGCATTGCGGATTGTGTAGAAGCTGCGACCCGATCGCTGCAGGGCAAGGCGACACCGGCCCGAATTGAAGAATTGGTCCGCAAATTGGTAAGGGAACGCTTAGACGATGGTCAACTGGATGAATGTGAGCTTACTCTTAAGGACCTGGAAAAGATTACCCGTTCTATGATTATGACATTACAGGGAATTTTTCACACAAGAATTGTCTATCCGAGCCGTCCGGAGGGCAAGAAGGGGGGGTGAGGGGTACCGTTTTTTCTTTGCCAATCGTTCAACAACTGAAAACAAGGATAGAGAGTGAGGAATGGGAAGCCTGGAGATCCATACCCAAGGCGGTGGAGGTGGCAGCCCGTCGACATGGAATTCAGGGACTGGAAGTTGTCATCGTGGGTATGGATGACGGGGGTATTCGGGTTCTGAACCGTGATTTCCGCCGCATGGATTGCTCTACAGATGTACTTTCCTTTCCTCAGTGGGATCCATGCGAGATTGATTCGTTGCTCCCCCCTATGCCCCTAGGTGATATCGTAATTTCAATACCGAGAGCCAGGCAGCAGGCAAAACTGTATGGGCATAGTTTGGGGCGCGAGTTTTCCTTTCTTGCTGTGCACGGTTTTCTTCATCTCATAGGGTTTGATCATCAGACCTCGGAGGAAAGGATCGTTATGGAGAGGGAGCAGCGAACCATTCTTGAGATTGTGGGCTTGCCCCGTTGAATTTGTTGGGGAAAAGGGGAAGGCGGATGTGACAAAATTCGTACTGAGTCTACAGCAGGCTTGGCAGGGGTTGGAGTATGCCCTACGAACACAGCGAAACGTGCGTATTCATTGCATAGCCATTGTGTGTGTTAGTTTATTTTCACTTATTTTGTCCTTCACCATTCTTGAATGGTTGATTCTCTTACTGACCATGGGCATGGTATTGGGGGCCGAGTTGTTCAATACGTCTCTGGAGGTAGTGGTTGACTTAGTGAGCCCACGGCATCATCCCCTGGCTAAGGCGGCCAAGGATACGGCGGCAGCAGCAGTTCTGGTGGCGGCAGGTTTGGCCTTTATGGTAGGTATGGGTTTGGCCGCCCCCCGTTTTTTGTCCTGGATACAATACAGTGATCGGCCAGGTTTTCTCTTCCTCCTCCATGGATGGTTTGTCTTGGGATTGTTGGTGTCTACCACGTTGCCCTTGGCGAGGGTAAGTTGGGAGTTCCTGGGCAAGAGGAATCATTGGTGGCCCAATCCCTGGAGTACTGGGTTCATTGCATTGCTTTCTTTACCGGCCCTTTATTTTTTTTATTATGGATATAGCGGTTATGGGAACAGTAGTGTAGTGATCCTCCTGGTGGGATGGTTTCTCCTGGGGTACCGGATTTGCAGGTTCACAAAGGACCGCTGGCGATCATGGTGGATGGGGGGATTTTTGGGTCTGTTACTGGTTTTGCTCGTAGGTGGTTCATTGGAGATGGGAGTGGGGTAGCTCGTCCCGTTTGATACACCCACGGTAGTCAAAAATCCCGGAGAGGGTGCGATCGTTTCGGTTGGGCCGAATTCATGGAGCAGGGGGGAGACTGTGATCCAATTCATAAGGAGTGCGCAGCATGCTTGGCGGGGATTGGAATATACTCTGCGGACGCAACGTAATATGCGTATCTATTGTGCAGCTCTCGGGTGTGCTATTTTATTCGCGCTGGTTATGTCATTTACCATCCTCGAATGGTTGATGCTCCTATTGCCTATCGGTGCTGTTTTGGGGGCTGAGTTATTCAATACCGCTCTCGAAGCGGTTGTCGATTTGGTGAGTCCACAGTACCATCCTCTAGCCAAAGTGGCAAAAGATACGGCTGCCGCGGCTGTTTCGATTGCGGTTGTTCTGGCGGTTGCGGTGGTTATAGGTTTGTTCGCTTTACGTCTGTTGTTCTGGATACGATCAGCACGACGGTGGGGATAGATCCCCTATCCCCCCTAGACCCTGACGGGAAGAGGATCCTTGGGTTGAGGGAGGGTGTTGATGGTTCACCATCCCCGAAAAACCCGGTTTTGTCCTATGCTATCTTCATTTGGGATCATTGGATTTTTATGGTATTAGGTTTGTATGGATTTTGTTAGGGTTATTGGCGATTGTGGGGTTTGTTATAAGGTTCTGTTTGGGGGTAAGGTAGACACGGTAGGGGGTAATCGGAGGATGGGGGAAGAGCCTATCTCACTCTATGGGATGAATTGGTCGGAGGCGATAGGGAAGCGTTTGGTAGTTGCTGCGGAGGAAGCAAAGGTCCAGGCCTATGCTCCCTATTCTGGCCTATCGCTTGGGGCGGCTCTTTGGTTGGGGGAAGACACTATTGTAGCGGGTTGTAATGTAGAAAATGTTTCCTATGGGCTGAGCCTTTGTGCCGAGCGAGCCGCTGTTGCGAGGGCTGTGGTAGGAAAGGCGGTATTTCCTATTCGCGGTGTTGTGGTCGTGACCGATAGGGAAGACCCTATTCTCCCCTGTGGCGCTTGTCGCCAGGTTCTGTTAGAGTTTGGTCAGCCGACTACGATGGTACAAGGGAGGGGGGCTAAGGGTAATTGCATTACCCTTAGCCTGGGGGATTTGTTGTCCCATGCGTTTTCCCGTACCTCCCTTGCCTGAGTGTCATCTAGGGGTATAGTGGAAAGGGTAGGTTATTGGATTGATGGCATTTACACCGACGGAGTGGGTCATGTTTCGTTCTGGTTTCATCACCTTGGTGGGTCGACCCAACGTCGGGAAGTCTACGTTGCTCAATCGGTTGGTAGGTCGGAAGGTGGCCATTGTTTCACCGAGGCCGCAGACAACACGCCATACCATTCGGGGTGTGCGTACGACTGCGCACAGCCAGATGATTTTTTTGGATACACCTGGTGTACATCGGCCCCGAAATAGGTTGGGTGTACATCTTTTCCAAAGATTGGAGCGCTCCTTACATCAGGCCGATGTTCTTCTCCTGTTGTTGTCTGCTGATGGGAATCTCGGCCCCGGGGACCGTTTTTTATTCCATCGCCTACGGCAACAGCGTGCGCATGTGTTAGTGGTGATTAATAAAATAGATCGTGTCCATCCTACTCAGTTGTTGCCACTTATGGATGCAGTTCAGAAACAGATTGATGTTAAGGCTGTTGTGCCTATCTCCGCTTTGCATGGCGAGGCTATGGACATACTATGTGGGCAGATCGAGGCTCTTCTACCGACGGGTCCTATATATTATGAAAAAGGGCAGTGGACCGATCAATCCGACCAACAGTTGTTGGCGGAATTGATTCGTGAGCAGGTGTTATTGCATACGGCGCAGGAAGTGCCCCATTCTGTTGCTGTACAGGTGGATTCACTGGTGAAGAGGATGTCATCGAAGGGTCAACGAATGCTGTGGAGTATTCGCGCTACTGTGTATGTCGAGCGTGATTCACAAAAGGGCATTATCATTGGCAAGAATGGTGATATGGTGAGAAAATTGGGTGAGTTGGCACGGTTGGAGATGGAGAGGTTGTTCTCTTGCCGTATCTATCTCGAGCTTTGGGTTAAGGTAAAGAGGGATTGGCGTCAGGAGTCTGGGGCCTTGCGGCAGTTGGGCTTGGACGGAGGAAAGGGGGGCGGCTAGTGCCTTCCTTTCGTGGGATGTGTTTATGCTGTTGCATATTCCCAGCTGGGTTCTAGAGTGATTTGTGTTTTCCAGGGGATGGTTGGTTTTGGGATCTATGGAGAGTATGGGGACAATCGTGCTACGACAGGTAGAAGCGGATAAACTACTTACGGGCCTAGGAAGGGATGGTGCCGGAGTGCGTGAATTTGTTTGGAATTATTTCGCAGCTACGGGTAATCTAGAGGCTTATTTGTTGTATCGGGATATAGAAGTGACTAGGGATTCCCATACGTTATCGCGGGAGATTTTTGAGCAGGGGGATTTGAATCGTCATCGGATTCGGGGGCAGGAGGGAACCCCCGATTCGGATATGCTTTCAGCGGCTTTTTCCATGGTTCCTCCCCCCCTCTCTTCATCCTCCCCTTCCATCGTGCCATCGTCTACGTAAAGATGAGGGGTTCTCCTACTATGGTTCAAACTTGCCGGGGTTTTGTTTTATGTACTCTTCCCTATGGGGAAAGTGATCGGATCGTTCGTCTGTTTACAGAAACAATGGGTCCTATGACTCTTCTGGCACCGCGGGCACGGGGATTATGGAGTCGCCTCCGGTCCGTTACGATGCCTGTTCAGGAAGCCATGTGGAGTTATACAATTCACGGTGGTGGGTTACCCGTAGTGCGGTGGGCGGAATCCCTATCGTTGTATGCGCCCCTGCGTAGTAATCTTTTGCTTTGCGCGTATGCTGCCTACTGGTGTGAAGTTTTGCTGCATAGTTGCCCAGAAAAGGAACCGCAACCTGCACTGTACCGGTTTCTGCAGACGGCGTTCACCAGTTTAGCAGAGCGTTTTGATGCTGATTTCCTCACAAGAGTGGTTGAGCTTCGTGTTGCGGATGCAGCGGGTTGGAAACCTGTGGTCTCGCGTTGTGTTCATTGTGGAGCCGATCGGATCCCTTGGCATTGGGCACCTAGCGAGGGTGGGCGGCTTTGTTCGGTTTGTTGGCCACGGACGGGGTGTAGGTGTCGGTTGTTACTTTCGTCAGCTACGCGGCATGTGTTGCCAAAATTGGTTGATTTGTCTACGCTGGAGGGACTGGGCCGGGTGTCGATTAGGGCATCGACACGTGCGGAATTGGCCCGGGCTTGCGCCGCTTGGTTGGCGGCGCATTTGCCGTGTTCTTTGCGTACATCCCGGGTTTTACAAACTTTGCTATCCACCAAATGGTTAGGAGAGGGGGGATAGGATGAACTGGTTGATGATGATTGATGCCTTACAGCACTTTTGGGCTAAACATGACTGTGCTATTCTACATCCCTACGATGTGGAAAAGGGAGCGGGGACGATGAATCCACTCACCTTTCTGCGTTCGTTGGGACCTGAACCATTCCGTGTTGCTTATCTTGAACCCTCCCGTCGTCCAACTGATGGTCGTTACGGGGAAAACCCCAATCGGTTGTATAAGCATCATCAATTTCAGGTGCTTATCAAACCGGCACCCGAGACGATTCAGGATCTATACCTGGACAGTTTGGGTGCCCTAGGAATTGATCTTTGCGGGCATGATGTGCGTTTCGTGGAGGATAATTGGGAAAATCCTACTCTAGGGGCCGCAGGACTCGGTTGGGAGGTATGGTTGGATGGTATGGAGGTGACACAGTTTACCTATTTTCAACAGGTAGGTAGTCTTGAGATGGAAATCATTCCGGCGGAAATTACCTACGGTTTAGAGCGTTTGGCTTCCTACATACAGAGGAAAACCAGTGTATTTGAACTCGAGATTTCGCCTACCTTGCGATATAAGGACGTTTTTTTGCAGGAAGAATACGAACAGTCAACTTATGCATTGGACGTTTCCAATGTGGATTGGCTTGTTCAACTCTTTGAAATGTATGAGCGAGAAGCAGATCGGATTCTGAATGAGAGGCAACTAGCGTTTCCCGCTTACGATTGTATTTTGAAATGTTCGCATACCCTGAACGTATTGGAATCCAGGGGTTCCCTGGGGGTAGCGGAACGGGTGGAGTATATAGGAAGGGTTCGTACATTGGCGCGGCGGGTGGCGAGGTGTTATATCGCAGAGCGGAAGAGGATGGGCTATCCCCTTCTCCCCGCGTCCGATGTGGAAGTAGGAAAGAAAGATTCATAGAGGGAATAAGGGTAAGAAATGGGGGGGTACAGAGAGGGATGCGCAAGGAAGATTTGCTACTCGAAATAGGCTGTGAGGAGATACCGGCCCGTTTTTTATTATCCTTGGAACAGCAGTTGCGAACTGCTGTGGAAACATTTTTGGAAGGGTCTGAAATATCCTACAAGGATGCGAAATCTTATTCAACGCCACGGCGTTTGGCAGTCCGTGTGGAACAGGTAGCTATAAGTCAGGGCCAGTCTTGGGAAGAGGTGCGGGGGCCTTCCCTTTCCCTTGCACAGAATGCACAGGGGGAATGGACGAAACAGGCATTAGGTTTTGCGCGCAAGCAGGGTATTTGTTCTGAGGATCTGAGTGTACGGGAGGTAGGTGGGGATCTCTATGTTTTTTCTAAGGTGAAACGGGGTGGTCGTTCTACAGAGGATTGTTTGTTGGAGGGCATCCCCCGTATTTTGCAAAATTTATCGCTTCCTAACAGCATGCGTTTTGGTCCGCCAGGGGTTCGATTCATTCGACCTGTGCGGTGGTTGTTATTGTTGCATGGGGATCGGGTCCTTCCCTTCTGCTGGGCTGGTCTGCGTGCGCACAATACTACACGTGGACATCGATTTTTGGGTCGTGTTATAGAGGTTCATCATCCTTCTTCCTACGTGCAGCAGTTGCGTGAGCAATGCGTATTGGTGGACCGGGTGGAACGGCGCCAACGAATTGTATCGCAGCTTCGTGAGTTGGAGGAGAGGGAGAACCTTATTGTGGATGCGCCAACGGATCTCTTGGAGGAGGTAACTGACCTGCTCGAGTTTCCCACTTCTTTCATAGGGGCATTGCCGCCATCTAGTATGGACTTACCAGATGATGTGTTATTGACAACGATGCGTGTCCACCAGCGCTACTTTTCCGTGCGGGATAAGGAGGGGAAGATTCAGCCCTTTTTTGTCGCGGTTCGTAATGGAAATATGGAGTCGATAGAGACGGTGGCATCAGGTAATGAGCGGGTGATTGCGGCTCGTTTGGCCGATGCGCGATTCTTTTATGAGATGGATAGACGGAAAAATCCGCAGGACTTTGTTGGGCAGTTGGATAGGATTGTGAACCACGAACAGCTTGGCAGTGTGGGGCAACGTGTGCGGCGTTTGCATGCAATGGCGAGTACGTTGGGGCCAAGGTATGGGTTGACGTCGACGGAGCAACAATGGTTGGAACGTGCGACGATCCTATCCAAATTTGATCTGGCGACGATGATGGTGCAAGAGTTTCCCGAGCTGGAGGGAACGATAGGTGCTCACTATGCTTGTAAGACAGGCGAGCCGGTTGCGGTTGTAGAGGCGATTGGGGAACATTTGCTTCCCAGACATGCGGATGATCGATTGCCGGGGTCTAAGCTCGGGATTCTATTGGCTTTGCTGGATAAGATGGAGATGGTTACCTCCTACTTTGCGGTGGGTATAAGGCCCACGGGTTCCCAAGATCCCCATGGTCTGCGCCGTAGGGCCCAGGCGATAATGACGATACTTTTGGATCCCGTATGGTCCGGGGTGGGACTGGGTGATTTCTGGGAGCTTACGCTGGATTTGCTGAGGGAGGAGGATTTGATCTCCTCATCGTGTTCCTCCATCCTCGAGGCTCTGAGGGAATTTTTTGCCCTGAGGATGGTTTCTATTCTGGAGAAGAGCGATGTACCGACGGATACCTGCATGGCACTTCGGGCAGGATCAACGGATGTGCCCCATCTTGTGTTGGCAAAGGGAAGGGTATTGGAGAGGGTGCGTTATCGATCCTCTTTTCGCAGTGAGGTAGAAGCTTATACGCGGGCTGCCCGTTTGGCGAAACGTGCGAGGCCAGGGGGTGAGATTCGTATACCCCTATTGTGGGAACCTGCTGAGGTTGATTTATACCATACGTTCCAGGTTGCAGAGGAGTCCTTTCTGCGTGCACAACAGTCAGGGGATGCCTATGGTATGTATTGTGCGTTTACGTCTGTGATGCCAATGATTCATCGCTTTTTTGCTGAGGTCCTTGTTATGGTTGAGGATCAGGGGATTCGGGAGAATCGATTGACATTGTTACGCACTATTGCGGATCGTATTCTCACCTTCGCTGATCTAAGTCAGTTGATTTTGCCTCCACAGGGGGAAAGGGATTCGATTTCCCAAGAGGGAACAAGAGAGGAGGGTACAATGGGGAAGGAGGGGTAGAGAAGAGGATTGATTCCCCCGTGATTTTCCCCTATTCATGGGATTCCCTGCAGTGGGTGTATTTTCGTTCTACCCCGTGGGTCCAGGTGAAAGCGGTGATCGGGATGACTATGGGTTGTGCGTATCATTTTTTGTAATTTTTTAAAAATAACTAAAGATGGTGTTCTATTTTTGTGATCCTATTGTGGTTTTCCCATTGAGTTGTGGCATCTTTCGCGTTTGCATAATCTTTTTTGTTCAGAGTTCATGTGCTCGAAGGGGATGAAAAACGTAGACGGAAGTGTACTTTTCAATTCCAGCTGTGACTTCCGATGGTTTTTCAGGGGTAAGGATTGCATGCAATGGGATTTCCCAGGACGGGGAGGAGTCGACCTGTCCGCTCTTGGGACCCCTCTTTTCTTTTTCCCGTGGAACGGTAGAATGACTTGGGGGACTTAGATGGATCGACTCCTCCCACTTCCTGAATGAAGCCATCGCGGTTTAAGGTACTCATCGGCGTTTGAGGAGAAGGAAACCTAAAGCGATGAGTAGGACAGGCCAGTAGGTGTTCAAGATCATGGGTCCTATTTGCTCCAATCCCTTCCATTGCGAGAGATTGGGGTAGGCACAGAATCCACATAAGAGTAATGTACAGCCGACTAGGGTAGAACGCCTTTCTTTTTCTATGGAGCAACGAAAGAGAATCCCTAGACCAAGCAGAAACATGAAGGTACTGGGGTGGCAAAGCCAGCCACTGATGTGTTTTTCTCCCCATCCAAAAATGGCAATGGCAGTGAAGGAGCCACTCAAAAGGGCAGCGGTTCCATTCTGTTTATAAAGGGATAGTAGCATAGCAAATAGGCCGAGTAACAGCAAAAGAAAGCGCCAGTCCCCAAAGGCCTCCGCCGTGAACATGCCGGTTTGATGGGCTACGAGTAGCACCCCTACCATGACCAATGAGAAACTCAATAGGCGGTTTTGGATCATGGCTTTCTCCCCCATCAGAATTGTAGTAATTCTTTTTTTATGATGGCCTTTTTGTATCGTCACGTCTATCATACCAAAGCAAGGCTGGTTGCGCGTGTTTTTTGTTATAGGGTTTCCAAAGGGGGGGAGCGGAGGATAATTTAATTTTTTTTGAGAATGGTTAGGGACTTTTTATGAAAAGATGCGTGGAATCGGTTTCAATTAGGCTATACTGGGGGTGGTGAGATTCGAGGGGGTTACGGACAATTTATGGTGGGTAGGGTGTAATGGGGCTTTTATGGTAAGGCTGCTTGGCATTATGACAAAATCATCGAGAGAGAGGGTTGGGTGTACTTATGGAGTGGTATGGACTGATGGTTGATTTGAGTGGACGACGCTGTGTGGTTGTAGGTTCCGGCGCAGCAGTAGAGCGTCGAGCTGAAGGTTTACTTGCAGCAGGCGCCATTGTAGAGATCATCAGTCCAGTCGAATTGAGTTCTAGCCTAAGGGTGGATCTGGATGGAACGAATTTGATCTGGCAACAGAGGGAGTATCGTTATGGTGATCTTACCAATGCTTGGTTGGTTATTGCGGCTTCTAGTGATTCCCTAGTCAATGATACTGTGCAACGCGAGGCGAAGGCTTGTGGGATTCTCGTTTATGCTATGGATCGTCCCGGACGTGGTAATGTGCAGATGCCTGTTTGTATTCAACGTGGTGATCTGCGCTTTTGGATTTCCACGGGTGGGGTTAGTCCTGCATTGGTTCGTCGGTTACGCGCGGAGATATCCGCCCGTTACGGACCCTCCTATGCGATTCTTGTTCGATTATTGCGTGAGGCGCGTGCCTATTTACAGGCCAATGAACCCAACACGCGGCGTCGGCAGGAGTTGTTGCAGGAACTGGTATCATCGGATTGGGAGATGGTTTGTCGAAGGGGATTGCGTACGGCCCGTGCGGAGTTGAAACTTTGGCTGAAAAAGAAGCAGCAGGCTTCACCGGTTTCCCCCTTAAAGGAGGATTTGAATTCGGGGAATGATGATCGTGGTAATACCGATTACGGGGGTCGATAGTGTGCGGGAGAGGAAAAAGGTCGGCGGTGGACGGGCTGTTTGGGCGGTTATGACCAGTTGGTTGCTGGCTTGGGTACTGGCCCGGATGGTCGATGGGGCCTGGGGAGGAGTGGAGCCCTGTATACCCGTGTTCGTTTGGCTTGTGGGGGGGGCTTTTCTTCTCCCTGGTCGGTGGTTAGCCGCTCCGGAACAGCCCAATGTGCGTTGGTTGATCATTCTCAGTGGACTGGTTCTATTTTTGTCTATTACCCTGGGTTCCCTTTGTCGTTACCTTGCTTATATGCGGTTCCTGTGGTTGAGTTTGCTAGGTGCCTGGCTAGTGGCGGCGGTGGTTATTGTAACCTTGTTTCACTATGTGCGTGTGCAGACATCCCATAGGCGCAATATTTGGGTACCCCTCTTTTCTTGGCCGGTGAGTGCCGGATGGGGTGTGTTGTGTTTATTGACCATTTTTTTTCTTCATGCTTCGGTTTATGATTACGATTGGGCGCGTGTTTTGGTTTATGTACTGGCGGTTCTTTGCATTGGGGGCTTAACCTTTTCCCGTCATTACATTCGCCAGATTTGTTCTCCTAGCAGGTCTCTGAAATCACCCCATGCTGGTGATGGGGTTGTGGCAGGAAAAAAGTTGTGGTGATGGTGTGGGAGGGGAGGAAGGGGTACGTTCCCCGAACGATAAAGATTGTCGTTCAAGGGTACGGGTATGAATTTCGCCTCCCCCTTCCTAGGATTCGTTAGCCTTCTACATGGCATGGTTCTCGCGTTACCGTGGGTGAGGGGTAATTTCCAGGGCGGGGATAATGTTATATCATGAGATGTGATCGACATCGGGAACCTTTTTAATGAGAAATTGTATGATGCTAAAGAAAAAATTTTTGCCTCTTTTGGTTCTCTAGGTTTCAACAGTAGGGGGGGAGGGCCTAATCTTCGATATTTCTCCATCCAGTATGTTAACGGTGATCATCTCCAACTATGTTATCCCCTATTTCCCTGATTATGTTATAGAATACATAATTTAAAGACGAAATTATTGATGAATAGATGTTAGGATAGGGGGTTCGTTATGGTGGTTTTCTAGAGTTGGGAGGAGAAGGTGTATTGTGTATAAAAAATTATGTTTTTCCATTCGTGTCCTCACTATGGTGTGGCTATTATATCGGGATCTTTTTTGTCTAATGGGCAGGAATAGGATACGGGATCTAAAAATAATGTTTATTTATAAGTAGGGGTGCTACCGCGAAAAAAAGATATCGAATTTATTAGAATATTTTTGTATATTAAATGATGTGTTTGAAAAATGTTTATATTGTTAATGAGCATAGAAACAGTCTGTTTGAGTATTTCCAGCGTAAGTGCTTTGGGGTGGAAAGGTACCCCTTTCTGGGGGATTGCACCTGAAAATTTCGTACGATCGGTTATTTTTTGTTGAACTACCGAAATCACCGTGGGATCATAGGAACCGGTTCCTATCTCGTCTCTTTTGCGCACACCAAAGAAACGGTCATATCCCACTTTCCGCTGTAAGATTCAAGAGCGGGTACTATTAGGCCCCCTGGTATAATAGACCTGGAGCGGCATAACGGGAGCATGTTCCCCATGGGGGTAAACATGAAAGCAGCTCGAAAAAAGTTCTCGTTAGAATTCAAGCAAAAGGCGGTTGATCAGGTCAAAAGTGGACAACATATTGCCCAAGTGTCCAGACAATGCGACGTTGCTATCAGTACAATCAACAGGTGGGTTAAAGAGGAAAGAGAGGGCGTGTTGGTTGGTTCGTTTTCTTCGCCGAGAGGTCACCGCCAGATGGATTCGCCATCCCCTCGGTCTCTGCAGAAGGAGATTGATGATTTAAAGAGACTCTTAGGTAGTAAAGAATTGGAAATCAGTCGGTTGAAGGAAAGGATGGGGGGAAAATGAAGAAAAATAGCTATAACATGGAATTAAAGAAGAAAATAGTTAGAGAAGCTTTACATAACGGTAACGTGTCCGAGATTGCCCGTAAACACGGACTCATCCCCAGGACGGTCAGGAGTTGGGTGAAGCAGTACGGGGTGAAGGGGGATCTCTGGGAAAGAACTGAGAATGATGCAAAGAAGGTGTCCCTGAGTGAACAGGATGTTTCTCATAAAACCGTTCTCGAATTAAGGGAACAGATCTACCAGCTAAAGAAACAGTTGAAGAAACAAAAGGAGGAGGATCAGCTCAGAATCAATATTCTGGAGGACCTTGTAAAAAAGCAGAATCTCTGCCCCCAGAATCGGATTGAGGTGGCAGAGTGCTGGATGGAGAAAGGGTATTCACAGAATGAAACCCTAGACATTGTTTGCGTGTCGAAGTCTGTTTACTGGAGACAGAGGAGGAATCAGGGAGCCGCCACTCCGCAGGATAATGGGAAGGAAGTGGTTAGCATAATGCATTCTAGGAAGATAAAAGAAAGGGGGAAATTTCCAGGATATGCCCTGGATAAGCAGGGGAGAAAGATAAGTGATGAAAAAATCATGGATATTGTGTTAGCACAAATAACGGAAAATAAATTTGATGCTTGTGGTTATCGAAAAACCGCATACAAACTTAGGAAAAAAGAGGGTATAATTGTCAATCACAAGAAAATGCATCGACTCTGTAAGGAGTCAGGAATCCTTCGCTACCGGGGAAAAAAGCGTTGATCCTCCCTACCAGCCAACAGAGCTTATGAACGGAAAATAACGGCTTCCAACCAACTTTGGGAGATGGATATTCAGTATAAACGACTTGCGGATCATACCATGGTTCAAGTTTTTAACATCATAGATGTTTTTGACAGAAGTATTGTCTTCTCTGATAGCTATCTGTCCTGTAAATCAAGGAATGTAGTGAAAGGGGTTCAGATGGCTCTAAACAAATATGTTGGAAAAGGGGAGAACAAGCCTGTAATACGAACAGATAATGGTTCCCAATTCATTAGTCATGAATTCTATGGTTTCGTTGGGGCGGAAGAAATCCATCATGAACGAATACCTAATAAATCACCCAACCATAATGCGCATATTGAATCCTACCATAGTATTGTAAAAAGTGATCTCTATGATAGGTTTGAGTTTCGCAATTTTGAGGAATTCCATAAGGAACATGTTGCGTTCGTAAGGCATTACAACGAGGAGTACTGTCATGGAAGCTTGGGGTATTTGACACCACAAGAATACAGGAAAATCATAAAGGACCCCCGAAACCAGGGTCTAATCAGGGCTGTTAAGGTTATATAAATTTCTCACTCCAATTGCATAATCTACCCTAATAAGATCGAATTTTGATAAATATAATAATGCATTTTTTATTATATTTTATAATGTTAGTATACGGTGTCTTTAATTGCGTTTAAAAATCCCGATTTCAGGCCAATTTCATCTATTTTTTATAATTTATCTACTTAATTTTAGGTAATAAATGTTAATGAGATTTGTTTTATTATTTATGATTTGTTTTTTACAACAGGTAATAAATAGGGTCATTGGTTTCGATCAAAAATTAGTGGTTGAATGATAATCCATAAATACAAGTCCGTTTCGTTCCGAAATAGGCTGCTTTTCCCATCGGGGCCGAGGGATGTCCGTTAGGGCATCCCAGGTGAAGGCCCCCCCCGGGCTTACCTAGCACCTACCCTTTGGATCGCTTTTTTCGGTTTTGGGTGTATCGAAAAGTTGGCTCGGAATGCACTATAAATTACATTTTGCCTACGGTTTCGGGGGGCAATTTCCTACTTTGGATTACTTTCAGAAAACCGGACCTGATGAGAACGAATGGAGCCAGAGTCAGGGGTTATATGGAGCAATATCATAAAAATGGTTTATAAATTCGGGAATCATTACGAAGAAAACGGGGCATCGGCTTGCTTTGTGTCGCACAAGACGGATGGTAGGGCTATTTTGCCGTGGTGGGTTGAAAATAGGGGGTTGACCCGGTAGTCTGTGGTCCCTAAGCTCTTCTCATCCCATCCCAATCTTCAGAGACCCTTTAGGTCATACTTCGATTATAGGGATGTTGCTCCGAGGTTCCAGTGATCTCCTCTAGTGGATCTCCCACTAAAGTTGTCGTTTGATCTCCCTCAATGGATCTCCCACTAAAGTTCTCATCTAACTGTCCTCCGCAGGATGGTCAGCCCCTTCGTTCCACTTCCATTACAGAAGCTTCCTCGCTACTATGAGCTGATCCGACTTCGTGTACGGAACCCCAGTTTTATCCTCGGTCTTTCCATCTGGCGACAGCCAGACGCCGTACGACGATCTCTTAAGTTCCAATCAAGAGCCTAAATCGGGTTCATCCCGCCTGTACATCGCATGCCACCGGGGCAGTAGATAGGTCATCCCCCACGGTTCATCCCGATGTTAGGTAGCCGCCTCGGTTTTGACATGGACTATACCTTTCGATGCGTCTTCGAACGGTTCGCTTTCGCTGATCTCCCCGATTCCCACCTGACAGGATCATGCCCTGCCTTTTCCTAGATCGCTCACAACCAGGGCACTTTACCCCAGCAGCACCAGGCGGTTTGCAACCTGCTACCTATCAGCCGGTTACGAAGGGCCGAGCAACCTTCATCTCTTGAACGACTTCTTGACACACCTACCCCTGGTAGAATATTGATCACCAACAGACAATAAACTCAGAGGAGGGAAAACATGAGCATCCACACCCGTGATACAACATTATCAGGAAAAATCAATATCCAAAAGGAAGAGTCATGGATAGCTAGAAATTCGATGAAGATAGGCGACCTGTCCATTGACTTCTCGTATTACTGAAAAGTCCGTGTCCCTTACTGTAGCGCCATGTATATGATTCCCAGGGTAGATTGCAATGGATGTCACTTTTGGTATATGATGGGAGGCGTGGTGCGCTGGACAATCCTGTTGGCACTGCTTAGGATTCGTGTTATCCCCACGATTTCTATTAAGAACAAAAAGAGATTCCCAATCTCCCTTCCTTGTTGTTTTTTTGTACCTCTTCGTTGTTTTTTTGTACCTCTTCAAATAGAATTTGGCTTGGCCTGTTCTGGGAAAATCAACTTTGACGTGGATGGAACCCGTAACGTAGACGAGGGATTTGTTCCGTCCCCAGAACAATATATCTACTTACCTTGAACATACTCAACAGGACAAGGTTCTCTTAAAGAAAAGGGTTTAAAGAAAATGTGTAATCACAATTAAGTACGAATGACACCCTATTCGAAGACTTTTTTTAATTACAATGAAAAAGGGATGAAGGTTATTATGAATTATAATAAGAAAAAAGGCCTGTGGGCACTAACAATGGTAACTGCCCTTGGAATATCAATACCAACCCAGGCAAATGCTACATTGCCCCTAGATAATATGTCCCAAGATGATATCAATAGAATAGCAATACAAGTTAGTAATCGTGTGGTTGAATTAGGACAACTGCAGGATTTATTGCGAGGTCCAGAGGGTTCACAAGGTCCACAAGGTATACAAGGCGAACGGGGTCCACAAGGTCCAGTGGGTCCACAAGGTCCAGCAGGGGAAAAGGGTCAAGATGGTAAAGATGGTAAAGATGGTAAAGATGGTAAAGATGGTAAAGAGGGTAAAGAGGGTAAAGAGGGTAAACCAGGTCTAAAGGGTGATCAAGGTCCAGTAGGTCCACAAGGTGAAAAGGGTCAAGATGGTAAAGATGGTAAACCAGGTCCAGAGGGTCCAAAGGGTGATCAAGGTCCAGTAGGTCCACAAGGTGAAAAGGGTCAAGATGGTAAAGATGGTAAACCAGGTCCAGAGGGTCCAAAGGGTGATCAAGGTCCAGTAGGTCCACAAGGTGAAAAGGGTCAAGATGGTAAAGATGGTAAACCAGGTCCAGAGGGTCCAAAGGGTGATCAAGGTCCAGTAGGTCCAAAGGGTGATCAGGGTCCAGTAGGTCCACAAGGTGAAAAGGGTCAAGATGGCAACCAACCAGGTAGTGTACCCGTTATGGAGGGATACTTCAAAGAGTTCCTGAGAAATATTGGTATGGCAAAGAATGATAAGGAAAAGTATGAGGAACTTATAAGAAACTTCGAGGCGTCGACAGGCTTCAAATATAAAGGGATCGATGAAAAGGAAGGTATTGTTCTTTTCGAATACAACAATGAAAAATTTACCCTCCAGTCTACTAAGGATGGAAACGTCAGAGTTATCAGCGCGGGTACTAAAGAAGAAGCGGCGAGGGTATGCATGCTGGAAGGGTGCCGAGCCGGACAATACACACTCATGAATATAGGTGGGTCTCTCCAGCTGGTACAATACCTTCCAGGGACTTATGGGACCTTAGGTCAGATAGTAACCGTTTCACCGATCAGCACTGCTAGCGTAGCACCCGCGGTAGTATCCAACACATCTGCAGTAGTATCTAGTACACCCACATCTACAACGCCCATTTCGTCCGAACGGGTTTCTGAGCCAAAAGCGGGTGAAAAACGTAAATCTGTTGAAAATAGTCCTCAAATACCCGATGAAAAAGGAAAAGGGGATCGTAGGGGTCCCGAGGTGGAGGGAAGCCATAAGAATCCCTCCGTAGGAAGCGGTCGACCAGGTCCCAGTCATGGGCGCGAAGTGGCGGGAAACCACAATAGCGAAAAGGGGGACACGGTACCGTCGACAGCTACCGGCATACCGACAGTAATTGCACTTTCCGCAACGGCCGCAGTCCTAGCCCTTGTTGCCCTGTTTTTTGTTCGCCGTCGTAAGAGCATAATCAAAAACAGTGGGCGGAACTAGTTACTCTACCATATAAGAAATCGGGGCTATTCCATGGATAGGAGGGCGAACGGCCCTCCATTTACGTCTATAAGTGTTACTACCCAATGTTTTGTTTATTGATGTTGATATTGTGTAGTAATACTTATAGATATAAAAACTGGAAGGATACTTTCCTGGTATCAAATATGAAATCGATGTTCATTGGGTTCATCATCAGTGGTATTTTTTTGTTTACTGTTGTACGCCCCCAATTGCTACCTCTATCGTTCCCCTGTGGAAGTTCTTATCATTCCGAATTTGTCTCTGACAGTATAACTCTTTGATCTTCTTTAATTTAGGAAATTCCGATGAGTTGAAAATTATTGTTTTTCCTATTTTTACAATACGATGCTACCGTTCCCGGAATGTGGTTGGAGTGGTTGGAACGGTGTGATCTATTGTTGATGTCTGCCACCAAGGACAGAAGTGAATTTTCCCCCCTTATGTACTATCCTTATTCCTGCCCTTGATCAGGGATAGTTTTCATGGGTTGGAAATAAGAAAGCGGCCCACCACAGGGATGGAACCGCTTTCTTGTTTTGATTATCGCGGGGTACTTGGTTTCATCCGTTGTTTTTGTCTTTGATTATGCTTTTGCGAGGATAATAGACAAAGAACAGGGCAGCTGCGGCTGTCATTGCAGCAATCGCAGAGAGTGTGATAGCCGTCGGTATGTTGGTAGCTGTCGATGGTACCATGTCTCCCTTTTTGCTTTCTGGCTGCCTTCTTGCCCTCTCGTGTTCACGACCTAATTTATTGCCTCCTACGGTGGGTTTTTTGCTGTTTCCTTCTACCCCTGGATTCCCGTAGCCCCCTTTTTCTTTCTCATCGGTTGTTCGGGGGGTATTTTCAACGAAGAGTGGTTGCTTTCCACCTGCTTTGGGTTCAACCACTCGTCCCAACGACGTGGATGTTGCAGGTGTAGGTGTACTAGGCACTGTTACCGTAGATGTGCTAGATACTACTGTAGATGCCACACTGGTGGTGCTAGGCGAAACAGTTACCACCTGACCCAGGGATCCATAAGGTCCTGGGAAGTATTGTACCAGCTGGAGAGAACCTCCTATGTTCATGAGCGTGTATTGCCCGGTTTGATACCCCTCTAGCATGCATATTTTCGCTGCTTCTTCTCTGGTTCCTACACTGATGATTTTGACATTTCTATCCTTGGTGAATGGGAGGGTAACTTTTGCATCGTTGTATTGGAAAAGGACCCTACCCCCCCTTTCATCGATTCCCTTGTACTCAAGGCTTGTCAATGCTTTGAGGTCTTTTATGAGTTTTTCATATTTTTTCATGTTGTTTTTTTCTACACCAATATTTTTCAAAGACCCTCTGGAGTGTTCCCCCGTAATGGGTATATTGTCTGGTCGGTTGCCATCTAGGCCCTTGTCACCTTTTTCATCCTTTGGACCTTGTAGGCCTCGTTCGTCTTGTAGGCCTCGTTCGCCTCGTAGATCCCGTTCGCCTCGTAGATCCCGTTCGCCTCGTAGATCCCGTTCGCCTTGTAGGCCTCGTTCGCCTTGTAGGCCTCGTTCGCCTTGTAGGCCTCGTTCGCCTTGTAGGCCTCGTTCGCCTCGTAGACCCCGTTCGCCTTGTAGACCCCGTTCGCCTTGTAGGCCTCGTTCGCCTTGTAGGCCTCGTTTGCCTGGTTCTCCCCGTTCGCCTTGTAGACCCCGTTCACCTGGTTCTCCCCGTTCGCCTTGTAGACCCCGTTCACCCGGTTCCCCTCGTTCGCCTCGCGGGCCCTTCAGAGCAGGCTCTTTTCTTATCAAATTTCTGATCAGTTCCTCTGCTTTTTTCATCATTGGATCTTCTTCTTTTTCTATCATTTGATTCATCATGTCATCATCTGAAGCGACTCCAATGGTGAAATCCGCACTTGTCACCAAGCTTGGTGTTCCTATCCCAAGGGTGGTTGTTAGTGCCAACAGGCCTAATTTTTTCTTCTTATGATGCATTAAGAGCTCTCATCTCTCTTTCTTTTACTAATTGGGGCAGAGTTTTGAATGGAGTTTCATCTCTATTTGCTGTGATTGCACATTTTCCTAAAACTCTTTTCTTTCCGGGGTTTTCACCTTGTGGGTACGTCTGGGACAACCAAGCATATAAGGGGGGTTCCATCGTAGGGAGTAGGATTAAAAATCATTTGGTTTTTCTTGTTTACCGTTTGAACTCTTCAGATTGGTCCCTTGGTAAGCAAACTCTTCTTTCACTAACTGCCTGATTACTTCTTTTGCTTCTCTTTCATCATTGGATCTTCTTCTTTTTTTATCATTTGGTTCATCATGTCATCATCTGAAGCGACTCCAATGATCCATTCACCATCTGAAGCGGATCCAATGGCGAAATCTGCACCTATCATCAAGCTTGGCGCTCCTATCCCAAGGGTGGTTGTTAGTGTTAGTGCCAACAGGCCTAATTTTTTCTTATTATGATGCATTAAGAGCTCTCACCTCTCTTTCCTTTAGTAAGCGGGGCAGAGTTTTGAATGAAGTTTTATCTCTATTTGCTGTGATTGCACATTTTCCTAAAATTCTTTTCTTTTCGGGTTTTTCGCCTTGTAGGTGTATCTGGTATAGCCAAGCATATTAAGGGGGATTCCATCGTAGGGAGTAGGATTAAAAATCATTTTGAATATCTTGTTACGAACCTGCAAAATTTATTATGTAATGTTTATATTTATAAATATTATGTATAAAAAGTATATATGAGAATATTTACATCATGGTGGGTTGTAGTGAAAAAAATGACCTGTTTTAAAAATATAAAAATATATTCTTAATCTATTATTCTTTTCTGTACCCATAATATCATTTTAAGAACGGAACAAACATTCTGTCTATTCTCCATGTGGCGGATCCCACACCTATTATGCTGCAGTTAACCTTCCCGGGGAGGGAGGATCAAACCGGGTCTATTGGAGTGGATACGGAGGTGTTCCTTGATTTGAGGATCCAGAAAATCAGCCAAGGGGTAAATTGGGGAAATCTCCCCTTGTTTTCAGGGATCATGGGGATGACACGAATCCTGTATGGTGCGAACAAAATTGCCCAACGCACCACGCCTCTATCGTATACCAGGAGTAGCATTATTGCAATCTATCCTGAAAAACGATGCGCAGCACAATCATAGAACAGTTCTTTTGTGTTGGTAGCAAATAATGGTAAAGGAAGTAGTTACTACCCCAACCATATCCTTTTTCACTATTTATAAAAATAAAATTATTTTTTATATAAGTATGGACCGGGAAGGTTATTTTTGTACCATAGCCACTATTGTATTCAAGGGAGAAGACCTTATCCTCCTTTTCATTGATCTTCCCTGTACCCAGTGCTCGTCAACGAATATAATTTTTGTTCTTTCATATTTTTTCTCGTCACTTCCTACCATACGATGAATACGACATGGGTTTTTCAATAGCCTTTTAGGACCCTCTTACATAATGGATACGGTTTGGTTGGGTTGCTATCTAGATCTTGTTCGTCCTCCCCACCACATCCTGACCTTGCTACTGTGTTCGTTCGTTGTACCCGCCGCTAGCGGTGTGGAGGCTGGTACTAGTTATTCTTTCTTCTCCATCCCCGGCGCATTTTCGTCCTTACCCTCAACACGCCCATTATTCTTTTCATCCCCCCCTAGCCCCTTGCTGCTGGAGTTGCTGTTTTGCTGGGGCTTGCTTGCTAAGGATGCTCTTAGAATGGCTGTTACATCTTCTGTTTCCTTTTGCCCATTTTTTATTCTATCCGATTTTTCATCATAGTGTATGACAATTTTCATTTCCCTTTTTTCCGTAATCGGAAACGAGTCATACCCTACTTCGCGCTGTAAAATCTAGAAAATAGGGGACTTGTGATCCCTAGGGGGAAGGGTAGCGCCCACATTATTCCCTTATCCATAGAGATATGCCGAACACACCCCTTACGGATTTTGCGGATCCAACGAAGGGTCCGATCAGTAGTTATAGGAATGAAGAAAGCGACCTTCCCCGGGAGGAACAGGTCGCTTTGTTGCTCTATGGGAACAAGGGCCCAACGGATACCGCACCTACCGATGGGGGAATGCTATCTCCTGCTCGCCGTTTTTCGGTTACGGAATACACAGTAAAGGGCGATTGCACCAATGGCCGTGGCACCCACAGCCAACGAGATGGTAGTTGCTATGCCAGTGCTGGTTTTTGGAAGTTTCTTACCTTTGCCTTCACCGTTATCCTTGCCACTATCCTTGTCGTCCTCTTTATCCTTACCGTCCTTGTTACCCCCTGTTAGGTCAGAAGCATTTTCTTTACTGGTGGCACCTGATTTTCCACCCCCTACGGTACCTATGGGGGGAGCGGACAGGGATATAATTTTGGGTACGGTGACTATGCCATTGTTTTTAGAAACTTCTACTCCGTCTTCGGCCTTTATTTCTATTTTACCTTTTTCATTCTTTGCAATCTCTAATTTGAAGCCAAACATCTCGTTTTCGGATCCGAAAACGACCACGATAGGTCCATTACATTCACGTTTCTGTTCCCCGCAGGCCTTCTCGAGATCACTTACGGGGAAGGATGCTTTCTCCCCCTCCTTCTTCACTTCCTTCAACTTGACAATACGGTCTCGCATCTGATCGGAAGTAGGAAGTGGTTTCTTGGCATCACCCATCCCTTTGTTTCCAGATTCATTCTGGGGTGATGTTTCTTTGCCATCCGATGAGGTCGTTGTAGGGCTGTTCTTCTGGGCTGAAGGGGCAGCATTATTCGATGCCGGATTGGCATAGACTACCATCGTCGTGAGACCGGTAGCTGCTAATACTGAAACCAATGCGGTCAATTTTTGTTTTTTGCGTTGCATGGGGAATTTTCATCTCCTTATTTTGTTTTGGGGACTTATGTTCTATCGGGCATCGCCCAGCCGCAATATCCTGTATGCCATTTCCGTACTTGTCCTATTTGGACGCTCCATATTCCTATCCCTTTTGCTGATTTTGGGGGTATCCTCATGGGGCCAAGAAAACGCAACCCCCTGCTTGTTACGAAGGGGGGCGTTCCTCAACATCCCCCTGTCGACCATCCATGGAGATCGCCGTATAAACCCCGCAACCTAAATCCCCCGAGGATCCGGATTTATAACACTCGCGCCGGGAAATCTTGGAGGCTTGTCCTCTTCATGAAATGGCGTCCGTATCCGGTTTGGACCTAGGAAATCCTGACTGACATCGTCATAATGAGGAAATCCCCGGGTTTTCGTTGGTTACATAGGATCTACACAATATCGGGGGAATCGACAATGAGTGCATAAGCTGGGGATAGGACCCGGTCGCGTGCTTCTACGTCCTCCGCGGTTCATTGTTTTTGCCCGGGATGGAATGGCCATTGCAGCAGCTCCTTGTTCTTGCCGACCTCGCTTTGCTGGTCCCTTTGTGTGGGTTTGGAATTTTTGGAATTGCGCCTAAACCCATCGAATGTTTTGGGGCTTGGGTGGAGAGTACACGATCCACATGCACATGATCCGTTGCCCTGCTTATTTCCTCTTAATCCATACGATCTCGTTATTTTTCTGTTATGATGTTCCACCTGAAAGTTCTAACGGCAAGATAACTCCACAAACAAACCGTAGACGGATGCCTCATGGCAATAGCACCGTTGGGAAAATATCAGGATGTCCCCCACGAGGGTACAATTTGCCTCCCCAATCCACTGAGGCAAATTGTACCATAAAATCGCGGGGGTTGCGAAGGGATCCTTAGGGAATTTTTACAGTTGGTCCTGCTTTACCATTGGTTTTGCTTTACCATTTCTCTCCTAACGAGTTACGATGCACAGATGGTTTTTTTTCCTATCGTTCTGTTTGGTACAGAAGGATAGGGATTTTCTCTCAGGGTATCTGTTCGAAAATCAGGAATGCGACACGGGTTTTCCTCATGTTTTTTTTGGTTTGTGTGTTTTGGGTATCCATTCCACTAGGAATCCTCATGGGGATCCGGGTCCTCCGAAAATCCCTATCCATTATGCGCGGGTCTCAGTCCATATTTCTGGGGGAACCGTTGGATTCTTGACCCATCAGGGTCCATAGTTGCAGGGGATCGTAATCGATGGCAGGCCCTTCACTGGGAATGGGAACGGATCCCAAATTCTTAGGGAAATTGTCAGTGCTGTTTATAGCGTTTGATGGAGAACAGGGAGAAGAATCCTGCTAGAATGGCCCATAAGGTGATGACAATGGATTGGCCATAGGTATTGCCGAGATTGGGCAGAAGGAGAGGGCGGTGCGAATTTTGCATGGGTTTCCCTTTTTCTTCTGCATTTTTTGCGGATATGGGGGTAGTCTGTTGTTGCTGGTCCAATGGGGAGTTTGTAGAGGCCATCTTCCTTGTGATTTTCCCCGGTAGTTGGTCAGGGGAGGAAGTGATGGATTCGATGGAATTTATGGGTGGATCAGGGGGAACCGTTTTATAATGGTAGTAGGATAAGGGGTTGGGTGTTGTTTTGTCCAGGTTATGATCGGTGGATGATAGGAATGCGATTGGATAGCTATGGATGAAAGGGGGGGTTGTGTGCGGTACGTCTTTCCCTGTGATGCTATTTCGTTCCTGATCAGGAGGAACAAGGAGGGGGGAGGTGTTGTGCCCCCCTTTCAAATGTTCCTGGGATGGTTTAGGGAATGGTATGGGGTGATGGTCTGGTGTAGTCATGGATGATGGTGCACCGGTTGGGTAATTACCGTTCGTGGGTGATGGTGGGGATTGGTGGTTACCTGTGGTATTTGTATGGATGATCTTTTTCCCGTATGGGTCGTATGGATGATTTGGGAGGATGGGGGAAGGCGTGGATCCGCCCGTGGGGTCTACAGGGGTTTTCCTAGAGAAGGGGGGGGTTCCTGGATTAGGGTCTGGTACGGTTCTATGGGTTGTTTTAGCAGTCCGTTGATTATGGGTTGCGGATGGTAGGGTTGTGTGGATCGTTTTCCCCGTGTAGTTATTTTGCTGTGAGTCCCCTGGAATGGGTTGTATGGGTATTTTTTTGTTTGTGTTTTCTATTCGGTTTGTTGATGTTTTCCGCGTGGTAGTTTGGGGATGAGGGGTCGTGCCTCCTGTGGCTATTTCAGTGTACCTTTTATCGTTGGGGGCACGGCGGGGGGATGTAGATGTTAAATGTTTTGATTCTGAATGCAGCGTATCCTTCAATTTTAGATGCAGTATGCTTTTTAATTTCTCCCGGTACTCCTCGAGTTTTTTCAATTGCGATTCCATACCTTTGTTTCTCTCAGTTATATCATTTTTAGCTTTTTTCAATCTTTTCTCCATAAGATCCAATATCACAGGAAATTCTTTTCGATTTATTCCTGTACTTTTTTCTGTATTTTTATTTTGTTCTGCCTGGATGCATTCCAAAACAATGAGATGGGAAATGCATGTACTACCGAGGATTGTGACTAGCAACCGATATGCATTGCCTATCCATTGGGGATTCCTTACGTTTTTCATAATCATAAAATTTTCCTTAATCCTTTCTTAGGATATAGTACCCGGAGGGTACTGAATTTGGGGTAGGGGTGTTGGTACCGTGTGTGACCTACCCGATCGCAGCTCCATTCTGGGATCTTGGCTGGATATCGGGCCCGGGGGGATTCAGTCCTAGGAGTGAGGATTGAACCATTGTTTGATAGGGTGAATGTTTCGCGATAGAGTCCCGCGTCCACATCCGCCAGGGTTGGAATGCCCTCATTGTGTTACACCAGGGGGGAATGGTGAGATGCGGGGGAGGAAATGGACTTTTATCCAATTCATCCTTGAAATCCAGAATTAGGAAAAAGTTACCTTGATGGTATCTTGATGGTATTCCGGAACCGAAGTCCCATTCTGTTGGATTATTTCTATTATGATTTAGGTAGGTATGAACTAATGATGGTGAGGTGGTTTTGGAACGGGTTGCCTCCTTCGTTGTTTTCTCCATCGGATGGGATTGGGGTTGTGATGTTTTTTCCTTTAGGGTCGCTGGTTTGTTGTTGTGAACTCGATGCTTTTGCTAGAGGTCCATGAATCATGTGTTCCGTAGAATGGATTGCATGGGTTGAACTCTTTCGAGTCCTTGAACTTCAATGGTTGTGGAATCAGGGGGATCCAGAGTGGTCCTATTTTTTATGATTGATCATAAAAAGTTGGAATTCATAATGAAGGTAAAACGAAAGAAATCGAAAATCGGCATACCCGTATTACAATATTTTTATTAATTATAGATAAATTTAAATATATAATATATTCAATTGTGAATAAGGATTTGAGTACCCGTTATGGGAATATCCTACCATGGATGTATTCAATATTTCTGTGGGGGAAACACCCAGATACTTACGGGTGCATGGAAAAAGTTAGGAGATGGTACGATCGATCCTTTCCCGATGTTTGAACGGTTCGTGGTGCTTCCGGTGAATTGATTGGGGAGAGGCTTGGATCCCAATATAAACGGGGGTCCAATAGCATGATGCTCATTGTATTGTGTTATGCATTGTTCTTACCACGCAATTCTTTTATGAACCTCCCTAGTCCGCGAATGGTATTTGATCGTCCCTTTAAGTAGGAAACCCCCCATCCCGACAAAATCATATTCCCCAATCAACACTCCATTCACCGGATATCGGAGAGCCCCCTCATACCTCAGTTTGGCGCATTTTTTGCCCATCTAAAAATAATTTTTTACGAATGTTTATGAAAAATGAGCGGGGATCCTTTTAGGTGGTGTTCTCTCTGGACCCAGATAATAAAACAAATAAATATAAATATAAAATACAAAAATTTTAGAGATTGTGATTCCGGTGGATCCTAAATCTAAAAAATATAGATTTCCTCCTGAATGGTCGAAAACCCACTTTTTCGATTCCAGAGGGATACTAGCCGTAGTCCTAAAATATCCCCCTTTCTCTGTTTCCAATAATTATTCTCCTTATTGTGAGACGTATTGTTATTTTTTAGTAGTTGTTCCTATAAATTATTTACTTTTATAATAATCACAAATCTCAATGATGACTTGTTATGATAGACCAGTTGGGTAGTTGTAGGGTTTATGATGCGGAATAGGAAAATACATTCCTTCATTCTGATATATTCCCATGCCTATTATGTATCAATACCTGGAATATGGAGGTTTCCCACTTCCGAATTCGTGGGGCCTCGGAATCCTCTTTGAGTACAGGTCTGTTGCTTTATGAAATCCAATTGTAAAAATAGGGGTACTACTTAGTCTAAATCAAAGTACGTTTTTTCTTTATAACCATTATGATAATTCAGTATCTTGTGTAAATGATACTACAGCGAAAACAATCTTATCTTTTTTTACTTCGCATGTATAGATCTTAAACACAGAATTGGTTTTGAATCAAGGGGCTGCGTTTTTTTCCTGATCCCAGGGGAATCTCGTACACATAGTGGAATTCTGCAATGGGGTGGTGCATTTAAGGAGTCGTACGGAGAATGGGTGTTGTACTGGGTTTTTCGAAACTGGATGGTAGGGGCCACCATATATTTTTAAATCATCCTAGGGTGTATGGGATGGTGGTTTTTTCGATATTGGAATGGGGTCCAGGTCCCGATATCCCCCCCCGGAAAATACGGCCCGGGGTTGGGTTGTAGATTGGAATCATGCTCGTAAAAAATAAAAATACCCTACGCGGGACGGTGATTATGATAGGAGCCTGTCTGATTTCCCGGGATACACATTCTAGCCTCCGCGGGGTTCCAGGAGTTATTGGATAAGAATGAGGTGTTCATAGGCTTTACACTGGCTAGGGCCAACGGGGGTTCCTCTACCGCAATTCCATAAAATTTTTAAAAATAAAATAAAAATAGTTGATCGTAAGGGTGGGCCTGTGGTAACATTTGGTGGCGGCGTTTGGGTGGTAGCATCTGGAGTCGTGGAATTTGGATTTTCATTGGGTGTTTATGTTTTTCGATTTTCCCATAGGTTTTTTTGATGTTGTCTACCCTTCATCCCTGGAGGTTTGGGCACTACAGAGTGGTTTCATTTTCGGGACGTTGGGAACAGTCACAGGGATACATCAATTCCGGGGTACCATTATACTGTATTTAGGGGTGAAGTTATTTTGAGCTTTGTTTCCATGGGCAATAGAGGTAAGAACATTTCCAAGTTATTTTTTTCCTTGATCCTCAGTGGTGCTTATTCCCTCAGTGGATCTGCGGTTCCGGTAGATGCACAATCAGGTGGTCCGCTTGGGGAAGGAGGGAGTACGCAGGATTCTCCAGAGGGGGGGGTTAATGAACGTTTGACTCAGGTTTCGTATAATCCTTCAAGGGGGGATATTCTCGAGAGGGTTTCTGGGGGACTTGTGCGCCTCAGGGAGGAGAAGTCCCGTGAGAACGAGGGGTATGGTAGGCAACTAACGGCTTTGGATGCGGATATAGAGAGTATCAACACCGAAATAGAGGGTAAACGGAAATCAATGGATGATAGTTACCATCACAGTTTTCATAATATTGTTAATTATATTAAAGAACAGCAGGAGCATATTGATGATGCATGGGCTGCGGTAGAGGATGGTTCCCGTATGAATCGTCTTAGTATGCTTGCTGAGGAGGTTGCGAATCTCGAGAGTAGGGGTAAAGATCTAAGGGAGCGTGTAGAGTCTAGAGCCAGGGAACTGATGATTCTCCAGGAGGGTCTGGGGAAGTTGAAGACAAGAGAAAAAAGATTCTCCGCCCTGAAGTCCGAGTTCGATAGGCAGCAGCGGAATGCAGCGGAGGGGGCAAAAAAGGCTAAAAAAGTTAAGGAAAGGATATTCAGGGAGCGGGACGAGAGAGTGAAGGCGTTTTCCCGCAGCAGTTCTGGCGGGTATTGCTTGTCCTTGCTTAAGAATGATATTAGGAATATGTTATCTACTCCGGTTGAAGAAAGGGGTCTAGGGTTTTCGAGGGATTTGGCTGAGAAGGTGCAGTCTTTGAAGTTCTTCGATTCTGGGGTCGAGGAAGTGGAAAAGGCGGAGAATTTTCTCAAGGGAGAGGGCAAGGAAGCAGCAACCCTAGCAGAGCCAGCAGCAACAAAGGAAGCTGAGCTAGAAACAGCAATCCCAGCAGAGCCGGCGGCAACAAAAGAAGCTGAGCTAGAAACAGCAATCCCAGCGGAGCAGGCAGCAACAAAGGAAACTAAGCTAGAAATGGCAACCCCGGCGGAGCAGGTAGCAACAGAGAAAGCTGAGCTAGAAACAGCAACCCCAGCGGAGCAGGCAGCAACAAAGGAAGCTAAGCTAGAAACAGCAGCCCCAGCAGAGCAGGCAGCAACAAAGGAAGCTAAGCTAGAAACAGCAACCCCAGCGGAGCAGACAGAAACAAAGGAAGCTAAGCTAGAAACAGCAACCCCAGTGGAGCAGACGGAAACAAAGAAAGCTAAGCTAGAAACAGCAACACCAGCAGAGCAGGCAGCAACAAAGGAAGCTAAGCTAGAAACAGCAACCCCAGCGGAGCAGACAGAAACAAAGGAAGCTAAGTTAGAAACAGCAACCCCAGCGGAGCAGACAGAAACAAAGGAAGCTAAGCTAGAAACAGCAACCCCAGCGGAGCAGGCGGAAACAAAGGAAGCTAAGCTAGAAACAGCAACCCCAGCAGAGCGGGCAGCAACAAAGGAAGCTAAGCTAGAAACAGCAGCCCCAGCAGAGCAGGCAGCAACAAAGGAAGCTAAGCTAGAAACAGCAACCCCAGCGGAGCAGACAGAAACAAAGGAAGCTAAGCTAGAAACAGCAACCCCAGTGGAGCAGACGGAAACAAAGAAAGCTAAGCTAGAAACAGCAACCCCAGTGGAGCAGACGGAAACAAAGAAAGCTAAGCTAGAAACAGCAACACCAGCGGAGCAGGCGGAAACAAAGGAAGCTAAGCTAGAAACAGCAACACCAGCGGAGCAGGCGGAAACAAAGGAAGCTAAGCTAGAAACAGTAACCTCAGCGGAGAAGACAGTAACTCTCCCTGTACTATAAGGTGGTAGCCAGCCCGGGTTTATTGTTTTAAGGGGTATGTATCAGATAAGGGCGTTTTTTGGCTGGGTTGATGCTCAGGCGTTCCTATTCCGGATCCGGATGATGGGGGTGGGTTTCGAACTAGTTCTATCATGGCTATTGGAAGAGGAATAGGTCGTGAACAGCTATGGGTGTTTTACCATAATATATAGTAAGTAAGGGGTTGCGTATTTATAATGTTGTCCAAATACAAAGAAAATTCAACTTTGAAACTCGCCTCACTACTCGTTACGGGTGGTATGATTGCGGTGTCTTCATCCCTTACGTTAGCGCAAAGTACAGATGGAGAAGGGGTAAGCACAACACCAGCAGATGCGTTATCGTAGGGTGGGGGGTCCGGTAAGAATGCAGTGGCATCGGGAATCATCGACGGCATTCAGGACCCGAACCCGTTGACGGCAACAACAGATGGAGAAGGGGTAAGTACAGCACCATCAGGTGCGTTATCGGAGGGTGGGGGGTCCAGTAAGAATGCAGTGGCATCGGGAATCATCGACGGCATTCAGGACCCGAACCCGTTGACGGCAACAACAGATGGAGAAGGGGTGAGCATAGCACCATCAGATGTGCGTTAGCGAAAGGTGGAGTAGTACTAGTCATCAGCAGAGCAAAATCGGTTATATCATGGAGTAGTGTTTAGGTCTGTTATAGGATCAGTTGTTGGGTTATTGGGATTGGTTGCATGAAATGGGAAGGACCATGTGGCGAAGAGCGAAGTAGAATCAGCAGGATAGTTAGCAGAACCCGTCATAGTATAAGTTAGGCCCGGTGTATGTTGAGTTGGATCGTGTAGATTGGTTCTATTATAGGCTTCGTCGGGAATATCATTTCCTTCAGCAGGTTATCGATCCCTTATGGAAAAACTTCGGACCAAGTGATCCAATTTTTTGGGGAAAACCCTTTCGAGGGAAATTTCAGGTAGTTTGGAAAACGATTCTTTGGGGGGCTTTTTTCGGAGAACCGACCCCATGACAGAAGGGGGATTGGGGTAAGTTAGTTTTGAAGGAATTGCAGGAGGATGATTGAACCCTTTGAAAAACACCTTATTTTGATCGAATTTCTTGGAAAAAGTTGGGATTTGGGATTGGGGACAGGAACCACCAATAGTATTCAGCCGGACCTACGGGCGATTGGACCCAATGGTGGAATGGGATGGATAGAGTGGAGAAGCATGGCTCAGGAAAAACCCCGGAGAACCTACGGGTAAGTTGAGGAAGGTGGAAATCGGGTGATGAAAGTGGGGGGTACGAACAGCCCCCCCCATTTGCGTCTGTAGATATTACTATCCGAAACTTTATTTCATTGATATTACTTAAATAATATCCATATCAATAAAATATACATAGTGTATATATATTTTGTTGATATGGATATAATAATCCAAAACTGGGGTGTTTCCCTAATAGAATCTTCAATGTTTGCTTATGCCAACCACGGGATCGGAGGGAGCAATATTCTTTACGTATAAATTCGTATTTCATTTACATATAAAATTAAATATTTATAAAATATTATAAAATTTTAAGAAGGGGTTACGGGCGTATTCGATCAGCGAATCGGATTGCTAGGAAACTGTTGGAGGTTGGAAAGAGGAATAGGACCCGCCCCCCTTCAGGGGCAGTCCCTTTATTTGTTTATGAAATAAGGAGTATGGGATTACTTACAGGGGGACTATGTCGTATGGTCTGGTTGGATGCGTTTTGCTGCACAACATGCCCATCGTGTCCATGGTGTAACGGATTGGATTGTCCCTTGTTTGGATGGATGTGTTGACAGGTTTGGATGAGGTAGGGCACGGGCAGGGAGGGTCGTTCTCTAGTTTTCTATTCTGTTCGTTGTGTGCAAATTGCGGAGTGCGAGTTTACTATAGTGAGATGTGGCTAGGTTGGTTTGAACCCGTTGATGATCAGAAGAGGTCCGTTCACTTGCAAAGTTACCGGTGGCCGTCGCACAGCGCCACTTGGGACATTGATCTGGAGTTACTATAGGTTCTCCTGACTACGCCGTTAGTGGGGTTCGTTCCGTGAAGGGACGTTAGTATGTTGCTTTCTATTCCCCCATGGGGAATTATAGGGGGGGTTCTTTTCTTTCACACCATACTGAGGGAATGCACCAAGCTTAGGGGCAAAAGGCATGAAGGTAGGGTAGTTTTTTTGGATTCGACTGATAGATGGATGCTTTACTATGGGTTATTAATATGTTACGATCGACCCCGTGTTTATAGTGGTAGTTCATTGTTATCAACATCACAATATTGTAGTTTAGGAGTTGTATATTTAAATATGTTGCCTAAATACAGAAGGAATTCTACTTCGAAATTGGCTGTGCTGCTTGTCACAGGTGGGATGATTGCGGTGTCTTCATTTTCTACGTTAGCGAAAAGTACAGGTGGAGATGGAGTGAGCTCAGCACTGGTACCAGTAGCAGCAGATGCGTTATCGAAAGGCGAGGGGGTCAGCAATACACATGACCAGGGGGTGATATCAGAGTGTTTCAGAAAGTCGCATAATGAATACAATTTGGGTTTAGATTGGTTGAATGATAGGTTGAATTGTTTAGATCGGTTATATGAGTCGAAAGTACCATCCTTAGCAAGTGGGAAGGAGGATGAGGAAAAGCTAACAAATCGGTTACAGAGTGGATTGACTACAGTACATGATGAATTAGAGCATTTAAAACGGTCATCGTATGCGTCAAAAATATCGCCCTCCGAAGAAGAAAAATTTCGTCAAAGGTGGGGGGACCTTGTGTTGAAGTTTTTGCTAAGGGATGAGGATGGAACAGCACCGTCATCTGAAGCAGTGCAGCGGGAGGAGGATGATTCTGTGGGGGAGGATGGAACAGCATCGTCGCCCAAAGCAGTGCAGCGGGAGAAGGATCCTGTGGCGGGAGGTGGAACAGCACCGTCATCAGAAGCAGTGCAGCAGGGGAAGGATCCTGTGGCGGAAGATGGAACAGCATCGTCGCCCAAAGCAGTGCAGCGGGAGGAGGATCCTGTGGCGGAAGGTGGAACAACACTACCGTCATCTGAAGCAGTGCAGCGGGGGAAGGATCCTGTGGCGGAAGATGGAACAGCATCGTCGCCCGAAGCAGTGCAGCAGGGGAAGGATCCTCTGGCGGAAGATGGAACAGCATCGTCGCCCAAAGCAGTGCAGCGGGAGGAGGATCCTGTGGCGGAAGGTGGAACAACACTGTCACCGGAGACCATACAACGTTGGTTGCATCATGAGCAGCGTTTGGGTCTGTTGATGGCCTACGAGGGCGGCTAATGATAGGGGAATCCATTTTTATTTAAATAAATGTAATATTTTATTATTCATTATGTTTTCATTCATATTGCTTGTTCTTCGTGCATTGAATATGAATTTATTATATCAACAATTTTGGGGCGGTTTGCATCCTAAATTGGTGTCGTGGGGGCCCCGGGGGGGGTTCTTTTTTGTCTTTTCTGTGTCGTATGTTATGATGCTCCATTTCCGGATCTATTTTTAAATGTATGATAAAATATAAATTAATTCTAATTATCCTAATAGATCTACTCTCTCCCATTATTTTTCTTCTGCGTAGAATTTTTTTGTTTGGACCTGTTTTACCCTGCCTTTAGTTGCCCCGGTTGGAGAAATCCTTTGCAGGAGGGGATTTCTGCTGGGGCAGGGCACGAGTCTCCCCTTTGAACTTTCCCAGGACCCTCTTGGTTCTTATCTTCCCTATAAAATCCCAACGAATCCGCCCTTGAAAATTCTTTCGCCCTCCCCACCTGTGTTGTGTTCTCCCAAACTAGGGGTGGTCTTAGGGCTACCCGCCCCACCCTATTTTTTTCAGAATATCATAGACAAAACTATTAGGGGGTAGGGTAACCCATGAGTTATCAAAATTTTGATCCCGTTCACTGAACACGTGGAGAGGATGTGTATTTTTTTATTACATCGATTGAAATTACTGGAATCAATGGGAGTGGTTCGTTCCAGTAGGCTACTTTGCATGGGGAGTGGGAATGTTCCCAGGATTTCAGCATAGGTTTACCTTCTTTTTCCGAGGCAAGGATAACTGGGGGCAACAGATGGTGAGAGTGATAGATCGGGAGGACTCACAGGGGTAAGCTAACTGGGGGTCCCCGTTCGTGGTGGGGTATGCGGTAGGGGAGGAATCAGTAGGGAGCAAAGGGGACCCGTAGATCTCATGAACCCGAGTCCCTTTTTTTATTTGTGTGGGCAATTTGGGATAGGAAGGGGCTGATATTCAACCACCGAATACATATCCATATCAAATATTCAGATTTGCATGATTTTATTTATTGCCCTATAATGGGGGAGTGGGTAGATATTCCTAATTTCTCTAAGGATTGGATTCCCACATTTTGGATCATCGTGGGCCGATATATACAGTTGGGGAAATATATTCTAAAAACTACCCACACATCCTTTACTACCCACACATCCTTTAGGAAAAATATACCTACAGGCGGTTGATTTTTGGTCATTAGGAGGGCTATTTGACATCATGATGGGCATCCAAGGGGGTCATCGTCCCCTCCAAGAAGGGGATTCATCCGAAAAAGATAAGCAAGGGGTTTTACCTGAGGGACATTACTTGCGTCGTATCAAGGAGGAAGTTGATTTTTCCTATGTCTACGAGGCCGTACAACATCTCTATGCGCAAATTGGCCGTCGTTCCACGGATCCGGTACTGCTCCTGAAAATGCAGGTACTCGGGTGCCTGGAGGGGATCACTTCTGAACGTCGTCTTGAGCGTGAGATTAGGGGTAATGCAGGATATCGTTGGTTTCTGGACATCGAATCCCCGGAAGATGTACCGGACCATTCCACATTGAGTCGCAATCGTAATGAGCGTTTTGGACGGGTGGGTTTATACCGTGATCTATTGAACCGGGCCATGAAGGAAATTGCAGCGCGAGGGTTATCACCTACGGTAGGTTCCACAAGTTTTGGTTCTTTTTCATCGACCTCATCTCATAAATTTTCTTCGTCATCAAAGGTACGTCGTACAAGCTGAAAACCAAGATCAAGCTAAGGTGTTAGGAATAATGGGCGCGTTGACTCACGTATGGGCATACGAAAGTAAAGCGAGGTCCTTTCGGACCTTGTTGTGATCACTGGGGTCACAGGGTAAGCTGTAGAGGGAGGGGGACGGGGATTGATAGAGGAACTGATGATGCATAATTTTATCCTTATAGAAAAACTGAATATTTCGTTCACCCGGGGTTTGCAGGTGTATACAGGCGAAACAGGAGCTGGTAAGTCGCTGATCGTAGATGCCATGGCTCTGTTAGCGGGCGAACGCGCAACAGGTCCATTGGTGCGTGCGGGTGCCGAGGCTGCAACGCTGGCGGTGCAGGTTGATGGGACCCATTTACCCGAATTGCGAAAAGAGTTGATAGATCAGGGCCTCATGTTACCTGAGTCTACTGATGGCATAGTCATTCAGCGTGTTTTATCCGTCAATGGGAGGAGTCGTTGTCGTGTCAACGGTCATCTAGTGCCATTGGCCACATTACGACGTTTGAGCAGGGAATGGTTAGATTTTTGCACACAGGAATCTGCTTGGTTTCTGTTGACAGCGAGGGAACAGCAAGAATGGCTGGATGGTTTTGGTGGGGAACAACTTCTAAAGTATCGGCGGGTTTATGATAAGGTTTATGCCCATTGGAAGGATTGGTTGGAAAAGTCACCCCCTTTAGCGGTGGCAGAGGCAGAGAAAAGATATGATTCTTTGACATTTCAACTCGAGACCATCTCTAATGTGGATCCCCAGGAGTCGGAGGATACACGGTTATTGCAGGAGAAGGAAAAGCTCCTGATCAAGAAAAAGCGTCAGGAGAAAATAGCAATTGCCTATGCGGCCTTGCATGATGAGGGACGGGGATTGGATGGATTGCGTGAGGCTATGTTCTCACTGCAGGAGTTAGGGGAAGAGGATGCTGTGATTCAGTCTTTGGTGGTTGCATCGGAACGGGCGGAAGAGGTGGCGAGACATATAGCTCGTCGACGTGCAGAGGAGACTCCCGTTTACGATCGTTTGGCTGAGATTGAGGATCGGTTCGCACAATTACGACAATTGTTGCGTTCCTATGGGTGTAGCTGTGTGGATGAGGTTTTACAGAAACGACAGGAATGGACTAAGAAATTGATTGAGCTGGATGCTATGGGTGAATACCGTACCCGTTGGCTGAAGGAAAAAGTAAAGATAGAAAAACAAATGGAGAAGGCCGCCGATGATCTGACAATGGCCCGGCGGGGAGCAGCTGTATCTCTGCAGGCAAGGGTTGCTTCCGAGATGAGGGCACTCGCAATGCCCCATGCTCGTTTGGTTGTTGATATAGAAGCGAGGGATCGCTGGTATCCTGAGGGCCAGGATCGGGTTATTTTCCAATGGTCAGCCAATCCAGGTGAAGAATTGGCACCCTTGTCGCGCACCGTTTCAGGTGGTGAGAGAGCCCGTGTTGTTCTGGCCTTGAAAACAGCCCTGGCACCTGTGAAAGGAGCGCCCACCTTGCTCTTCGATGAAATTGACACAGGAATCAGCGGTCGGGTTGCTCAGGCCGTAGCGGAGCGATTAGCCTTCCTGGCACAGCGTGTACAGGTGATATGTGTAACACACTTGGCACAGGTGGCTAGCATGGCGGATCGGCATCACAGTGTTTCCAAAATTCCCCAAGGTGAGCGAATGGTAACCGTGGTTACCCTACTCGATGAGCAGGGAAGGCAGAGAGAACTGGCGCGATTGTTAGGGGGTGCTTCGATTACAACCACAACGCGTGCGCATGCTCGGGAAATGCTTCGCATGGCACAACAACATAAAGCGGATATGCAGGTGGGGGGAGACACGTCCTCCCGGGTTAAAGTGTAAAACAGGGGGAAACAGATGGAAAGGGATGGATGACTACAGTTATTACATAATTCAAAATATTTTTTGATGCACCGGGGTAGTACAAGGAAGGGGGGATTCCCTGTTCTTGGTGTCCCTATGATCTCTATGAGGTTGGGGAATAGGGGTAAGTTCATGGGCTCTATGGTATATACCGTTGGGTGTCTTTTCATGTCCATCCCTTATCCCCCGAAAGAGGGGAATGGATGCAGGGAATTTTCCGGTTGTATTCCAAAACAAGGTGTCCCCCCTAAAATAGGTAAGGGTAGGTTTCCTGATCCTTGCTTGCAAATCGCTTCCCGGGGGTATTTTCTGACCCATCCTATTGTTTATGAATAATATAAATAGTAAAATTCATTAGGTCTATGGTTTACTATGATTGAGCCAATACAAAAATACTTTGAAATTGTATAGGATGACGGTTTCGATGCCCATTTCCGGCAGCATCAATATTTATGATATAATATGAAAAATATAAATAATATATAACATTATTATTCATAATAAATACAATCAACCCGCCCCGTATGGTTTTTTCCCGTTGCTTCCGGCTGTGTTTTAGGACATAGAGCCCCGCCGTTGGATGAAGGGGACCTAGGGGTCGCGGAGGTCATCGGACCTTTTTTCGTTTGATTTCCCCATTCCATGATTCCGTGATGTTGGTGGTACGATGAGCCGCGTGATCGTTTCTGTCGTGGCGGGGATGGGTCGTAATCTGGATTCTACAGTACGAGGTGCGGCGGACGGTATTCATGATCGATTCCCGTCGTCGTTCTATAGGCCCTTTCCGGGTTGGGGTCCTCCTAATCCCCCGCGAATTTCCTTCGAAAAGTAGCCGCCGTGGTGTCAACAATGATGGATCCATAGTTGTTAGCTTTGTTAGGACCCTTTGGAATTTACAAATTGAAATGGAATTGATAATACTTATGAATAGAAATGAGATGATAAGAGACATTATAGGGATTATCAAAGGATTTAGTCTATTATTATATGGTAAAAATATTAAGGTATGTTCAATAAAAAAGGGTGACGTACTTATTTCCATGCCATTCAGGCTTCTTAGTGAAAAAAATCAGGAACTTGTATTGGCGGAGGTGAAGGAAAAGGATATTTTCTTGGATCAAGTCATCCTATCTACGAGCAGACGGGCCAAGGGGGTGGCCACTCCCTGGAATTATAAAGGGAGATTCCATAGGGCATAATAGGGGGGGGATAGTGACTGCGACAAGGCGGAAGAATACCGTTGGCGGCTTGTTATTGGCCCTGCCAACCTAAGGGAAACAGAAGCCCCTAAGCTATTGATACCTGAAATAGCATCGTTGGGATGCAGGGGCCTCTTTCAGGGGGGATGTAAGGTAAGATTTCTTATATTCTTGATGATGTGAAAGCGATTAAACACAACAAGCGCGTCGGGGAATTTCGATAAAGAAAATTTCGCTTTGCGTGAAAAATGGGACCTTGGGAAATTCAATTCTGTTTTCACCCCGACAACCCCTTATTCCTTGACAGAGGGTGAGTGTCCAATTGTTATAATACATAAAACTAAAATTTTATAAAAATAACGTATGTGTACTACTGTGTTTCCCCTAGAATACTTTGGAATACAGCGGGAAAGAATTCAAATCTAGGCAGATGTAAACACAAAATCCTATCACGATACATTCGATTTATCGAATAGTGGTTCAACCCCCACTCCCGGGACTGAACCCCCAGGTCCGATATGTGGCCAAAATCCCTCGCAACCTGTCTGTATAGTTATTTTCCTATAACCGTTTCTATGAATCATCCTACCGGAACCGTCGGAACTCCTCCCCTGAGGCTCTTGTTGCTGATAATGGTCCCATTCATGATCCACCAACTACCCCAAAGCCTTGGAAAAAGAGTGCAAATCAATATTGGGGGTCTTGAGAAAGTTCCCGCTCCCAATGCAAAATAGCCTCCTGAAATGAACCTCCCCATCTTTTATAGTCATTTCAATCAATTCCATAAAAAAGAGTGCACATCTTCTTCATGTGTTCAGTGGACGGGATCAAAATTTCGAGGAATCATGACTTTGTGTTACTTTCTTTTTTATAAATTACCGATAAATATTATAATGTTTCCTAGGAATTTAGTCTATAATATTTTGGGAATGGCACAATAAAAAAAATATAATGGGTAGGGCCTGAGACCATTACTAGTTTTTGGGAACACAATACAAGTAATGGTGGAAATCTTGAAAGGTCTTTCAAAGGCGGTTCTGTCGTGTTTATAGGGAGTACGGGGAGCGTAAGGGGCTTGTAGGAAGATTCAGGGAGGATCCTGTCCTGCCCTAATGAGGAAGAAAAGAATCCAGGGCGTAGAAATTTCCCGCTGTAAGGGGTTTCAACCGGAGGGTAACTAGGATGGTTCCAATGAAGGGGTTCTATGGAAAAGGAAAATGAGAAAATGGATATATATAATAATTATAGTAAATTTAGATTTTATTATATATCATTATGAAATAATTAATAAAAAAAAGATCATGGGACGGGTCATCCGATGACGGGGGGGAGGATAAAAAAGGGCCACGACACCAAATTTGGGATGCAACCCTATTTTTGGGGTTCTTCGGTGCCCTTTAGTATGTTATGATTAGGAAAATGAAAATTTTGTTTTGCAATGGGGGAGATTACCGATGACCTCGAAAAAAAAAGAAGGAAAATCTTGGGTTGAGGAACGGATGGAGATGGGGATATACCCCTCCATTGTTTCTTGTTTACAGGCTGTTACATCACCGGACTTGGAAGAAGGAAAACGTTTATCTATGAAGACATGCACTTCCGTTGCTAGCTTGCGATCCATTCGACAGGCCTGGATTGAGGGGGCAGGGGGGTCGCCTGTACGGGTGGGTTTTGTCCTTATCCTGGATGAGGTGCATGAGGGGCATGTGCCGATGCTGGAACAAGCACGACGGGAAAATGACCGCGTGATCTTGTCTGTGTATGCCAATCCTGAACGAATGAGTTTGGATCATGGTTATGAGTATAGTTATGTTAATTTTATAGATGACTTGAAAATACCACATCAAGCGGGTATAGATCTTGCTTTTCTTCCTACGAAGGAAGGGTTGTATGCGAACCATTATCCCCCACGCATAAGGTTAGACGATCAGTCGGAAAGTGTGCTCGGTGCTGATTATCCCCATACTTTTGACGGATCGGGATTAGCTACCATAGTTTTTACACTGTGTCAGCTCATCCAGCCCCACTCGCTGTATTTTGAACGCAATGATGTGCAGAGTTCGGCTGTAATAGAACGGATGGTAAAAGATTTTCATGTACCAGTTCACATGGTAGGGGTTCCACTAGCGCGTGAAGAGGATGGCTTGGTGTGTGGGTTGGGAAATGGTGCGCTCACATCAGCGGCACGACGTAAGGCGTCCCAATTTCACTCGATTTTGGCAACCGCTCTTTATAAGGGCCTGTACGATCATCCGATGGATATGGATCCAGGGGATTTGAGCACTGCAAGAGACATAGAAGAATTTTGCACAATAGAGTTGGAAACAGAGTTACGCATTCCTAATCTTCACATAGAGTATGTAGCTTTGCGTACCTATCCTGAGTTGCGGGTGCCCGAGAATTTATCTATTCGTCCCCTGGTATGTTTTGCCGAGATCTGGATTGATTCAGAATATAATTCAACCTATTTAAATGAAAGTGTGTATTTAAATGAAGGTGTTTGGGTTACACAGGAAGGTCTGATAAAGTAGCGACAGGGGGTATAAGGATTCGTATTCACCTTTTCTTTCTTTTGTCTGGGTTCCTATACTACATATGTTGCAAAATTTGCTAAAGGAGTGTGATCAAAGACAACTCCCTGATGAGAAAAGATGGTGATATAGGCGATTTTCTGGAGGGTCGGTTCGATTTTTCTGTACGAAGCCTTTACGCGCCCCCAGCCTGCCTTTCCATTGAGAGGTTTTTTGTGTTTTCAAGGAAGGATATGCAGCATCGTAATGCAAAATTTCGGATCTCAGGATCTTAAGGGATACGGTCCTAGAAATAATGGTCATTTTATTAAAAATTGATGAAAATTTGATGAATAATGAGACAAAATTATTATAGATAGACACCATGTTTCCGCACGGGTTTCCCAAGCGGGCTCGTTTCCTGCGAGGGATGAATTCCCGCTTACCCTAGGTTAATTTCAGCATATAAACCGGACATTGTCGTATCACCAAAAACTATGCATTTCGAATTTACCCCGCGGGTTCTATCAAATAGGGAAATACAATGAAGGAGAATTCGTGAACTGTTACGCTCCAAAGGGTAGCCAGGTACCCATCCCCTTAATCGGGAATTTGGACCGTTGCCACAGACTATCCTTGGGGCAGTTTTGAATCTACCACCCGTTGATTTTGTGGAACCCGCCCTCCTCTCTTATGTACCTAGTTTGGCGCATATTCCTTGTAAATTATTCATGTTTTTGTATGAATAAAATAGAACAGCCGGAGCATGTCGAAATCGGTGTATTTCAATATGCTCCGGGGAAATGAAAAGGACCCACACCCTCAACTACAATTCAACCTGGAACCACAAAATGAAAAAAATCTACTGGTTGTTTTTCCCGATTCACGAAAATTTCCGATGAGTCAACCGGGATACCTACCTTCCCTTGTCTATCCCTTCCAGGGGTCACACTTTGTAATCCCCTGTACAACAACACGCGTTGTTGCATCTATCCAAATACTCATGCCTCGCTTCCCTACTTTATACCCTCTAGCCGATTTTCTTTGGCTGCTTGGATAGCCAACCTTGCCCCCTCATCCATCGAAGTAGCCGTAAGAACGGGCAACTGGGTAGATCGTAGAATCGCAAGTCCCTCCTTGGCACATGTGCCCTCCAAACGAACGATAAGGGGACAAAGGCACGTTGCCCCAGCTATTGCCTGCATAATACCTTCTGCTAAAACATCACAGCGGACCATACCGCCAAAAATATTGATGAAAATCACCTGCACCTGCCGATCAAGCATCAGAATTTCAAAAGCTGCTGCGATGTGATCCGTAGTTGCATTACCCCCTATATCAAGGAAGTTAGCAGGTTTGCCGCCAAAGTGATACAGGATATCCATTGTCGCCATAGCCAAACCAGCACCGTTGACCATGCAGCCGATATTCCCTTCTAGGGACACATAACTAAGGCCCCGTTCGCGCGCATTCCGTTCACGCTCATTCTCCCCACCGTAATCCCGCATCCCTAACAAACCGAGTCGACGGAACAAGGCACTTTCATCTAGAATGACCTTGTCATCCCCTCCGCTCAATGCCTTCAGTAGCTTATGCGCCTCCTTGTGCGCAACCCAAATAAGCCCCTCTGCTTCACTCCAACAGCACATCCGCCGCAGGGGGTACGGAAAGGACCGGTTGTAGGGTGCATCCTTGATAATGGTAGGGATTTTATTATGAATCAAATCCCTAATATCAATGGGATAATCATCGAAAAATATCTCTATCCCTAGCTGCTTGGAAACCTCTATCTTTCTGCTATAACCACAAGTCATATGTAAATTCTTTCCTGTGAAAGGGAAGGAATGTTTCCTCAGCCATGCTTCCGTTATACCCCGTAGATCTGGTGAATCATTACAGGCAGTAATGAAATGAATTTCATGATCCTTTTGAAGATTTTGCAAAGCATTGGCCGCATGATCCAAAGGATGACCATTTTCATAAAAATGAGCTGCCCACTGCTCCCATAGACGGTCTACTTCCTCCGCTTTCAACCCACCAGCTCCACAACAACTGTCAAAAGGCTCAAAAGCAAGATAATCCGATGTTTCCAGCGAGGGTCCTAAATTCAACAATTGGTTGCACACCGCCCTAGCTGCCGCAGGGGTGTCTTTCACTGTTCCATGAAGATCAACACCAATACGCATGCAAAACCACACATCCTTCCCCCATCGCTCAAGGCAATTACTACGAACAATACCCCGTATGTAGTAACTCTACCTTTAACTACCACGCGGAACACTACCACAGACAAAAGAGTCCGCTATGCTACGCAATCTAGGGTTTTAAAATCCACCTTTTATACACAGGTAGTGACGAGAGTCCCGTGGTCAAAAGATCATGCGATTCTCCCTATAGGGAGGCAATTAGGCACAACCAAATCGCACAAAACTATAAAAAATAGTGCACATTAGGTTCCAAAACACGAATGCAATTCCGCGTATACAACGAAAACCCATTGATCTCCATCCTACCGCAGTTTCCCGATCCTTGCAATTGGTTTGATCCCATTAGAGTGCACAAGGGGTTCGCAAGGAACTCCACACGAACTGGAAAAGCCACCTCTATTACGTTCCACTTCGAAACTATTCGTACATTGGACTGTCAAACCCACAAACCAAGCAAAATGGCATAGGTAAAAACCATGTGATAATGGTATGGCGATGGGGCAGGCAATACGAATTGCCTATCCACATGAAGGAACTGCGCAATTTCCTGTGGGGAATGCCTTCCCTATCCGTATGGTGGTTTAAAATCATAAAACCGTTTCCCTATCCCCATCGCTGCATCACAGATACATTGTCTATAGCAAGATGATTTCCACATATATTCATGGAGCATGCGACGAAAAAAACAAATATCAGCCGGGATCTTGGCCGCATATCGGACCCGAGGGTTCAGTCCCGGGAGTGGGGATGGGCAACTCACCCTCTATCAGGGAATAGGGGGTTGTTGATATGAAAACAGAACTAAATTTCCCGAGGCCCCCTTTTTCGGACGAAGTGAAAATCGTGAAAATAGGGAAATTAGGAACCACAAAATCAGATAAAATGAGTTATATCCTAAAGTCTATTGTCAACCGTCCATTCCCGGGAATCAGGTGTTCCTGTGAGGATTTGGGAAACCTGGGGCCCTACCCTACCCAACTCATCCTTACAATCCAGAATTAGGAAAAAACCACTCAAGGATATTTCAGGTTCGAAGTTTGGCCAAGAGCCATCAGCCGTTTGGAAAGGTTATGGCACAATAGTCTGTGGATGAAAATTAGCCCCCAAATCCCCTATGAATAGAAAAAAATTTGTTTCTTGTGCCCGAACTTGCTTCTTCCATAATTCGCACCCACGTCCCCATTCTGTTTCTTTAGAAAAAATAGACTGCTTCTTTAGAAAAAACAGAAAATTTTCATAGAACGAAAAATGGCGAACGATCATCCGGGCCGCTGCTACTTACGGAAAAATTCACCGTAAATTTTTTTGGGGGGGAAGGGAAAATCCCTTTGATTCCCAAAAACTTTGATTACCTTTGGAATCTAGTCTTCGAACTCTTTCCGCTTACAAAAATCAACTCTCACAAATTCCTCTTGTGATCCCCCTATTTTTCTTCTTTTCTACCCCTCCTGCACAGCAGTTAGAGGGGAATGATTGCCCTTTAACATCCTAACCGGCATACTTGTATTTGGCAAGTAGCATACGCGCCCTCTGATCTCACCCTCACGCGACAGAAGCCGTCTTCCCACCAACGCCGGATTGGCCGTAAAAGTCACTTGTAGATAGGTATTTGTATACCCCCACCAACTGCTCCCCCTTTCAATGCCGTTCAGGAATGACTGTATGTATCCCACCCACATGACGCTTCGCACAAGCCTATGAAAAGCTATCCTGGGCACTCATTGCCCCCCTAACTACCCATTAACTATACAAAACCAAGGTGAGTAAAGCCAATGCTGCTGTTTCTGCACGTAGAATGCGAGACCCTAACGTCACCACCTGACCTCCGTATTGCAAAACCTTTTGCACTTCACGTTCTGTAAATCCTCCCTCCGGCCCAATGAGAAGGTACATTGTCGAAGAAACCTCCTTTGCCACCTGCGCGAAGGAATCCTTAGCGCTAGGATGAGCCAACAACACCTTACCCCCCATCTTTTCCACATACAAAAGAAATTCTTCCAATGATGACAACCTAGCTATGGTGGGTATCCTGCCTCGCCCCGATTGAACAGCGGCATCGTGGAGAATATCGCGCCATCGTTGCTGGCGTAGGGAAAAGGCCTTAGGCAACGGAACATTACTTCGCTCTGCAGGCAACATAAAAAAGGCAGATGCCCCTAACTCGGTTCCTTTTTGTAGGATCCATTCCCATTTTGCCTGCTTTGTCAACCAGGCCATTGCTACTCCAACTCGAATCTCTGGTTCAGAACACAGGGCCTGACGTTCAACAATTTTAGCCTTCATATAACGTCCGTTGATAGCCACGATCTCCGCTACATATAAAAACTGTGCCGGAGTCTCCATCCCCTCTTCCCAGGGGCAAAAAAGCAAGCGATCTCCCAAGCGATTGCGTCGCACCGTGCCTATGTGATGAAGCTGACGGGCATTATCGACCAGAATATGACCATTTTGGATTCGACGGGGGGAAACAAAACATTGCAATTTTTTCTTCACTCCCCCCGGAAGGCGTGGTGCGCACGACTAAAGAAATTGGCATGTTGTTCCTGAACCCCTTCATCACACAACTGATGAAAAGAACGCAACGCCTGCTTCTCCTCCCCGAACAATCGCAACGGCATTATAACATGCATCCTAATGCGCATATCCCCGATACCCGAACCATACAGCCTAGGTACACTCTTATCTGCCAGGCGCAATTCCGTCCCCGGCTGAGTGCCAGGGGGAACGCGCAACTTTGCCTTTCCATCCAATGTAGGCATAGTTACCTCATTCCCTTGGTTAGATTAAAATAGCCTAGAAGCTATCCCGAAGGAGGGCCCAATCCCTCTCATACCATTCGGGGATATATCAAAAACCCACTAAAGTCAAGAATATTTCCAATAGAAGGGTGAGGAAGAAACGAGCACTTCATTAAATCGTACAGCAGTTCACGAAAAAAGCAACCCTCTGAGCCAGGATCCTCTGAATGATTTACGCTTGAACGATTCATGCCTATAGTTTGTGTGCGGAGGTAGGGAGGATTAGAGAGTGGTCCCCCCGAATGGATAAACAAGGCTATGGAGCTGGGGCCTACATAATTTTTCTGTACGGAGCCTCCCACTATTAGGTCCCTTGGTATAATAGGTCCAGGTGGGTATACTGAAAGCGGGTTCCCCGCGAGGGGTGGACACGGAAATGACACGGAGAAAAAATTTTTCGTTGGAATTCAAGCAAAGGGAAATGGAACAGGTCAGGAGACCCCCGGACAGTAAAGAAATTGGAAATGAGTTGATGGAGGAAGAGGATCGGGGGAATAGGAAGAAAAACGCTATGATTATGAAACTTAAGGAAGAAGGTAGTTGAGGGGGCCCTACATAGCGATAACATGTCTGACTACACACGAAGTTGTTGACTGCGTCTGAGAATGGGAGAGATGGGGGGATGCACGGTAGGGAAGACAAGGGCGAAACAGTCCTTTGAACCGTCCCCCGGTATTCCCCAATAGGTTTGTATTGTTGTAGCCGTCTACACCCCGCGGGCGCGGGGGATTATGACATTGGTGGATACATTCTCGGTTGGTGAATTGGGATGCAGTGGGAAAGAGATGGCTACAGGCCTAAGGGAACGAACAAGTTATGAATCATAAATATGGGAGTTACTATACAAAAAATGGGGATAGATTCTGCTCCGTACCTCCATAGGGCAGAGGTGGATCCCAAACCGGGGGTTGAACCGCCTATAAGTCAAAAATACTCTCTTTTTCAAGAGATTGATTTTATATTTGTAAAGAATAGTTTAGGAAATTATGCTTGCTAGATTGACTTGGATTTTTCTCTATCCTTATATCCCCTCTACTTTCGATAGTATATACATAATATTTATATTGTTCAGAAAATTAAATATAGAATGTAAGTATTTACTATAAAAATTGTACTTAACCCTTCTGGTTTTATGGGGGAATACAGTCCTCGTTATGTAGTGCCAATTGTACAATAGAGTCGAAATAAAAATAGATAGCATGTTCTCTCCGGCTTCATTCCCTGGTGTGCTACGGGCTGACTTTGCGCGTGGTTTTTTGCGATAATCCTACATAATGGTACTATAATTTCATAGAGTTTGTCGACTAGAGGTGTTGGGGATTTCCATCACCCCCCTGAAAGGGTTTTGATGCCCATGCGGGGTCCTCTTCGCCCCTCTCTAGTGGAAAAATTAGTCCAGATAGCGGGGGCATCTTCTCGACTCTCTTTTCTATTATGTGGCCTATTTCCCCGTGTTCCTCCCCGCTGTGGACAGCGCTCCCCCTATGACACATCCTAACGGGGATCGTTTCAACCCATCCTGCAGGGACACACCATCAGCGCGGAAGGGGGATATCCCCCCACCCACAATGCGTATACCTCTGATCACGTTTCACAAGAACGGATCCTCCCTTCCCTACTTTAGGGAGGGGAATCGCAAGGGAACCGGAACCTGTTTGTATAGTTCTTTTCCAGTAACCGGTTTCTGCGGATCGTTCCATCGGAACCATCGGGATTTTTTCCTGAAGCTTCTGTTGTCGATAGGGGTTTCATTCATGAGCCACCAACCACCCCAAAGACTTGGAAAAGGGGGGTAAACCCATATGGGGATCTTGGGAACGTCCCCGTTCTCCATGCAAAATAGCCTCCTTACACGGACTACTCTTTATTTTTCGTAGTTATTTCAATCAATGTCGTAAAAAAGAGTGCACATCTTCTTTACATGTCCAGTGAACGGGATCAGAACTTCGACAATCCATGGATTACTCTTTTTCCTATAAATTCAGAAATTTATAGGAAATGTTATGATATTTTTCAGTAATTTTTTATGGAATATTCGGGAATTGCACAATAAAAAATAGGATAGATAAGGAATCCTGGGACCACCCCTAGTTTGGGGATAAGGGTGGGGGAGGGAGGTCTAAAGGCCTCTCAAGAGCAGGTTCATTTGGGTTTTATAGGGAAGACGGAAGGCAAAAGGGGCTTTGGAGGACAAAAAGGGCCCCCTGCCGGGGCCCCGATACCCAATTTGAGATTGCCCCCCCATTTTCTTGGGATCTCCCTTATGAAAGGGAATTTTGGTGGGAATTCCTGTAAAGTAGATTTCTAGAATTCATTCCCGGCAACAGGGCGGCCCATGGTATATCCTCTCAGGAATTGACTGAAACGGGTTTCGGAACGGAGAGGGGGGTTTTGTTAGGGATTGTGTGGAACAAAGGATTGGGTAGAGTGTTTTTTGGAATAGAAGACCATTTTATTATGAACTATAGAAGGGATAAGGGGGAAGGGAATAATAGTAGATGGGGATAGTAAACGTGATAAAAAAGATCCTACCATGGGTCAATGGGGGATGATATGGGGGAAAGGAGGGGTCGTAGGAACCCAATGGACATGGTGTGGATAGCAGGGGGTTTGCTCCCCTTTGTCGAAATGGACAGTGATACCTGACATTCCAGGGGGTTTGTTCCCCCTATGTGGCCCGGTCGCAAAAGTGGGGGTGGGCTTAGCTAGGATAGTGGGTGGTTTATAAGTTGGCAGGGAGGTAATGCTGTTGAGTAGAGTTAAGGTTTTGTTGGCGGATGACAACCGGGAATTTGCCCATCTTTTGCGTGATCATCTACGGGAACAAGAGGATATGGAGGTGGTGGGTATTGCCTATCATGGGGAAGAGGTATTGAAACTCCTGCCGGAGTGTTCCCCGACCATTCTTGTTCTAGACATTATCATGCCCCATCTGGATGGTTTGGGTGTTTTGGAACGTATGCAGGGTTTGTTTTTGCAGAATCCACCGAAAATCATCATGTTGACGGCCTTTGGGCAGGAGGATACAACCCAACGTGCAGTGGAATTGGGTGCCTCCTATTACATTCTCAAACCCTTTGATCTTGATGTTTTGGTGGAACGAATTCGACAAATTATGGGCTATGTTTCCTTTTCCTCACCCCAGCGTACCATCGCTTCAGTAGCGCGTAAGCGTTCCGCCAATCTCGATGCTAGTATTACTAACGTGATCCACGAAATTGGTGTGCCCGCCCATATCAAGGGTTATCTTTATCTGCGGGAGGCTATTGCCATGGTGTACAATGAGGTGGATCTGTTGGGGGCTATCACGAAAACGCTCTACCCACGCATTGCCGAAATGTACAATACTACAGCTAGTCGGGTAGAACGGGCGATTCGGCATGCCATTGAGGTGGCATGGAATCGTGGAAATATGGATTCTATCCGTGAATGGTTTGGTTATACTATTAGTATCAATAAAGCGAAACCCACAAACAGTGAATTCATTGCTATGGTGGCGGATAAGTTGCGTCTTGAACACCGAGCTGTCTGAGATTTCTGTTTGATTCGGGAAAGAGGGTTTATTCCCTATTTTATGATAATATAATGGAAATAAATATTATTTATAAGTTTCGAAATTATCTGTGCTTGGGGTATGGTATCCATCGTGAGGATAGGATACAAGTATCGATTTTCTACGTGTGTTCATATGGATGGTTGGTTTCCAGTGGGTCGAAAAAAGAGCCTTCCCCTGGTCCGGGTAGGCTCCTGGAGGGTGGCTAACGATGAGGGGATACATTTTTATTTAAATAAATTTTATATAATATTTTATATACTATTTTACTTTTTCCATATTTTTTCATATAAAATAAATATGAATCTATATTTAATTTCTTCCTCCGGTCTCGTGATGGGCGTGAGCGAATTGGGGGTTTTTCCTACGTAGAATTAGACATTGATAATTTCCGGTTGCGTAAGAGTGGAATGCTAGGAAATCAGGGGATGCCATAGGGGCTATGATCACTAGGATGAGGCTAGGAAGAAGGGGGATACTCGGTCTGTCCGTAGTGATTGGCATGGTTAGCTTAGGAATAGGTGTACCTGTGCAATGTATATCATCTACGTCAACACATGCCTTTTTTAGCCCCCCTGTTGGGGGTGGTTGCAAGTAGGGTGGTTTAGATTGGCAGTGGGCAAAACGGGGGTGACTAGACCCATGGCCCATCGATTGAAAGAGGCCCCGGCAGCGGCTGGGGCAGGAACATATGCCGAACCGGGGGGTAACTGGGGTAAAAACAACTGACCCCGTAGTGGTCGGAACAGCGGAAGGTAATGGGACTGTATGGTCCCAACGGGTGACTGGGATTCTATCGGGGGGCTTTCTTGCCAAAGGGGGGGAAATCGCGCAGCCTATATCCGAATTTTTTGGGTTATTCGGGGTCTTCCATGGGATTTCTGCCCCTGCTCCGATATCGATATCAATAGCCGCCCATCCTTTAGCAGAAAAGACCTCTATGTAAAGGCAGGGAAGAAATTCCTCTGGGGTGGGTTGGATTATTGGTGGTTGACCCTAGGTTCCCCAGATGTTTGGGGGAACCCCCTCTTTACACAGTAGATCGCGCTCCATAGTCATATGGCGGAAACCGACAATGCTAGTCAGTGTTCATATAGCATGAACACCTCATTTATGTTCATGCAGAGTCCGTATCTGAGGTTCCGTCAGTGTTTCCTTTGGGGGGAAGGATGGTGACAGTTTTTGCAGTACTGCTTGGGATAGGTTTGTTTTTTATGGATTTCATAGGCTTCATGGTGACTGGGACAGTGGTATGGAACAACATTGGGTTGGTGGTTTGTGGGTAATTTGCGATGGGGATAGCAACTGTATCCGTAGTTGGGTTTGTATTGGGGATAGTCATACATAAGAAAACACCCTTTGTTAGTGGCGTTGGGGAAGAAAAATCGGACTCCTTAGGGGAAATACCTTCATGAATTTGGAATCTAGGGGATATAGTTTTATTCGTATTGGTTTTTTCCTCTATGTGGGACTCCCCTGTATGATGGGAGTTGGTCCACGGGGATGAAAAACACATATGCGATTTTACATTATAGGTATTGATGCAAGTAATGGTGACGGCAGTAGTCACTATCCCAACCACGTCATTTTTATTTGCTAATACTTATTAGGAAAAATTTTAAAAATGAAATAATTTATAATAGAGAATATGGTTTGTGGGGATGATCTTGTTTTTATACCACCGTCATTGTATGGATCCTATGTTTACATGGTGTTTCCTGTACTTCCGATGACGTGAAGAAAATCGGGAGCCTAAGCCTCAACAGGTGTTTTATGAGGAATTCATAGGTGCTTTTGTTTGGATTGTGGTTGGTGAGGAGGCGAATTTTGGGCAGTTTATGTATTTATTTCTAATTCATATAAAAATATTTTATATATGATAAAATAGAAAGTGAAATAGACATCTAATCTACCGTTTTCTTTTGTATATAGACATAGGAAATACAATAATGAATTAATATAAATAAATTTATTTTAATTTAAGGTAAAAAAATGTTTAAAAGACTAAATATAGAGTTGTTGCTCAATTACAAAATAGCTTATAATTTATTTAGGAAATGCCCGCGCAGAAAGGGGATTTCCACAGTCACTGTGTCGGGATAATTATCTGAATTTTTCTATATCTATAGATGAACGTAACTATTCTAATTCGCTTAATTTCCATCATGTGGTGGGGTTGTTTGGAGGGATTAGGGATTGTTCAGGTTTTGCTGGAAAAGTGAGCAGTTTTTCTTTTTCATGTGTTGCATTGCCCTTTTCATTGTATCCTATTCCTTCCATATGCTTTGCTCATGGATGGATAGGGCGAAAAATGTATAGGAGGATATTATGAGAGGTTCCCTATTTTCTGAAATAATAAACGGTAGGAATATGGTTCTTGGTTTGGCTCTGGCGGGATTGGTGAGCGGCAGTTTTATCACCCCTATGACTTTGGAGGCAGCATCTAGATCGGGTAAGAGTAGTAGTAGGCAAAGTCAACGTGGTAAGGGTAGTAGTAGGCAAAGTCAACGTGGTAAGGGTAGTAGTAGGCAAAATCAACCTTCTCAATCCCCGTCTGATTACCACAAGGACAGCCATCAGAATCAGGGTCCCCACCCGGGCTATTATCAACCCCACGCCCACGTTACTGAGGATGGTTTGGTGGCACCAATACATTCCGGTTTTAGCGGAAAATCTACAATGTTACAAGGTGCTGCGCATAATAATGGATGGTCCACTTTTAAGAACTCCGCTGCAGAGGAAGCAGGGAAAGGCGTAGGAAGTGTGGTGGGTGCAGCGGTAGGTGTAGGTGCCGCTAAGGCTAGTCAGTTATTGAATACGGATCAGGCAGCTAATGCTACGGTGAAGACTTCTGAGATTGCGGCCAGGTCATCAGAGGAGATTACGAATCGCAATAATGCGTCGTCGGAGAGAATTGCGGATAAGAACAGTGAGGCACAAAGATACATGGCGAATTCAAGTGTTAAGTCTGCACAGTTGCATGCGGATGCTACGAAGAGTCTCTACGGTGGTGCAACAGCAGGGGGTCAGCAACAAGAATCACAACAACATCCAGAAAATGGTAGTAGTGTAAGCAGTGTAGAAAACAACCCCTATTATTACGATGGGCAACATAATCAATCATACCCAGCAACTGATAATCAGCAATGGTATCCTTCGTATAGATGGGGGCAAGGGTCCTGGGGGCCTTGGTATCGCTCATAGTATGGATCCACGATGATCTTCATGATCAGGAATACGTCGGACTTTCGGAGTTTTCGGGACCCTAGGGGCTACGGAATCACAGGTGGATCCAGAGGGGTCCTATTTTTTTTATGATTTACAATAAAAAATATAATGGAGGGAATCGAATCAGTACGTTCATATTGCAATATTTTTCCCAATGTAAATAAATTTCATATATTCTATTTTGTACTACCCAGTTGTTTTTTGTTGAGCCTTCCAATCGAGGCAGGATTGAGGGTAGCTGATCCCTCATTTCGTCTCCTTTACGCACTCCAAATGAACCGATATAAAGTTGATTTTCGTTTTTTATTGGAATTAACTATATATAAAATTATATACAATTATGGACTCCTTTCTCCTTGATTTTTTTGGAAATGATAGCGAACGACCCGGGATCCATGGTAAGCCAATTTCCTTGCCATTGTTGCGGCCCTTGGCCAAACTCTAGACCTGGAATATCATTGGGTGGTTTTTCGCCTAATTTTGGATTTTAAGAGTGGATGAGATCAAGAATGGATGGTATGGGGGCCTATTTTTTCCTATACATCCTACTATTCCCTCCCTAGAATACCATGGAATACATAGGGGGCATCCAAATCTGGGCGGATGTGAACATGGGATTCCATCATGAAACATTTGACCCACTGAACAATGGCCCAACCCCTGTTTCCGGAACGGAACTTCCAGGTCCGATATGTGTGTCAAGAAGTCGGTCAAGAGATGAAGGTTGCTCGGCCCTTCGTAACCGGCTGATAGGTAGCAGGTTACAAACCGCCTAGTGCTGCTGGGGTTAAATGCCTTGGTTGTGAGCGATCTAGGAAAAGGCAGGGCATGACCCTGTCAGGTGGGAATCGGGGAGATCAGCGAAAGCGAACCGTTCGAAGACGCATCGAAAAATGTAGTCCATGTCAAAACCGATGTGGGTATCGGACGTCGGGATGAACCGTGGGGGGCGACCTATCTTCTGCCCCGGTGGCATGCGGTGTATAGGCGGGATGAACCCGATTTAGGCTCTTGATCGGAACTTGAGAGATCGTCGTACGGCGTCTGGCTGTCGCCAGATGTAAAGACCGAGGGCTAACCGAGGTTCCGTGCACGAAGTCGGATCAACCCATAGTAGTGTAGAAGCTTCTGTAATGGAAGTGGAGCGAAGGGGTTGAATTGCCTGCATGTTTCAGAGAAGTACAGCAACTTGGATGGAAATTACCGGAAGAGGAGACTGGTATGAAGCAAGCAACATCGGACCAAAATCCAGACAGATACAATATACAGCAGAAAGAGGTACTGAAGGCGTGGCATCAGGTAATGTCTAACGATGGAGGTCCTGGAGTGGATCAGCAGACGATTACCGCATTCGCATACGATCTGAGAAGTAATTTGTATGTGATATGGAATCAACTCTGCGCAGGATCCTACTTCCCCTCCAAGGTTAGGCGTGTGTGGATTCCCAAGTCATGCGGTGGAAAAAGGCCACTTGGCATATACCCACGGTAGCAGACCGGGTAGCCCAGACGGTAATAAAGAATCGGCTTGAGCCTCTCCTAGAGACCCACTTTCATGGAGATTCCTATGGATGTCGCCCCAAGAGATCAGCGCATCAGGCGTTACGTGTAACCCGTGAGCGCTGTTGGGAGTACGACTGGGGAATCGACCTCGACATAGTGGGCTTCTTTGACAACATTCCGCATCACCTCATTTTGAGGGCCCTTGAGCACGTTGGGGCGGATAAAGTAACGTTACTCTATTGCAAGAGGTGGCTTAAGGCACCGGTATTATTACCTGATGGGACGAGCGAGGAAAGGGTTAAGGGCACGCCGCAAGGTGGAGTCGTAAGTCCCCTCCTGGCCAATCTGTTCCTGCACTACGCTTTTGACCAATGGATAGAAACGGAGCACCCCGATATACGTTTTGCGAGGTATGTAGATGATATTATCGTCCACTGCCGGAACAAAGCGCAAGCTGAACATCTTCTTTCAGAAATTCGGCAAAGATTGGCAGAGTGCGGGCTGGAACTGCATCCGGAGAAGACCAAAATCTTCTACTGTGAAGATGATAGGCGGAACGGGAATCATGATGGGTCATATCCCACTTTCCGCTGTAAGATTCAAGAGCGGGTAGTCTGTGGTCCCTAAAAATTCCCTATTTGCGTCTTTTCGATTAACAATTGTTTTTATGTTTTTAATAAATAGATAGAAATTTATTGTTAAATCATATTGTAAATAGCACAAAAGGCGTTATAGGGGTGCTTTTTCTCGGAATCGTGGTTAGATATATCTTCAGAATAATTTTATTTTAATCAGGGGGTTCCCTCTGGAGGAATCCATAGGTCAGCAAAACGTCCCTCCTACACGAAACGGGAATCTCAGTAGAACCTAAAGCTCTCCCTCCCCCTGTTTTTGGTCTCTGTTTTTGCCTTTAGTCCCTTGATCTTTTGTTTTGATTCCCTTGTGTTTTTGTTCTTTTCCCCTTGCCCCCTGGCCTAGGCCAGGGGGTTTTCGCGCCCCTACCCCTCCTCCCTCCAACTCACCATTGTTGTTTGTGTTGGCCTGGCCCATTGTGTAATGGCGCCTGGCTTCTCCATCGTGGGGGCTCCAGAATGGCGCTGCTGCATGGCCTTCTTTTATCCCTCTCCCTTGTGGGGAAGGGGGGTTCTTCTATGACTGTCGTTGCCCTTATGTAGCCCTATGCGACCCTATAGTCCTTCTCACTTTTACATACGCAATTCCCGCTATTGCCCTTGGGAAACAGTCGATCCTCTACTCAAAAACTCTGTTCCATGATCCCTTCTGGATCCTCCGCGATATGCATGATGATCAACAGGGTTAGGTGAGATAAAAAAGGGAAATACAAGACAAGAGTGGGGAAATGTATAGAGGACAACCGCTTGGTTTCTGAAATGAAAAACTTAATATAGGAAAGGTTGGTTTTATGATTCCAATTGACTTGGATGTAGACAGAATGGAAAAAAGGATAGAAGAACGTATACAACATTACGAACAGAAAGGATTATCGCTTCAGGAATCCATCCCCCATGTAGTGGAAGAGATCGAGGAAGATTCTGAATGGGCTCCTGGTCCCATGGGGAGGGCTTATACTTTTATAGCCAATTATCAGTTTAAAAAACAAATTTTAGGTGGCCGGGAGAAACACCAAAGGGGTCCCGATTTCCCAAAAGTAGACCGAAATGGTTATAAAAAACGTAAAAAACGCACCAGCAAAGGAATTGTGGTTTACTATGACCCCCAGCCAAGGAAAGGGCATTTCCGATCTGCGGTTACTAAACCCTACAAAAAATATACGAAGTCGTGTATAGATATTCTTTCCTCCTTACGTAAGGCCGGTATGTCCATAAAAAAAATATCCGAATTGTCGAATGATATTCTGCGATCAAAAATCTCACGCTCCACTGTGTCAAGATTACTTATGGGACATCTAAAGGAAGAGAATAGAGGATTCAATGAGGAACCCATAAGAAACCCGCATGAAATTAGGACCGTAAAGGTGGATGCTTACTACAAACCCGTTCGTGGATTCGGGAAAGTAGCTGTCTATGTCATAAAAGCGAGTAGGAAAAATACATCAGGGATAAAAACAGATGAGGTTTTATCAAGTTTGGTAAATCCCCCCGAAACAGCTGAAACTTGGTATGAAGCCCTCCAAAATGTTTACGACCGTGGTTTACGGATGGGTCCTGATACCCTTTTTATTGCTGATGGTCATAAGGGAATCAGAAAGGCGCTAAGCCAAGTATATCCCGAAGCAGGTTTTCAAGGGTGTCAATTCCACAAAATGGTGAATCTTTACCAGGCCTTCAGAAAGGATAGACCGAGAAAAAAAGGAGTGAAGTGGGAACCCATCCGAAGCCGGATTTATCAAGACATTTTTCATGTTCTTGACAAAAAAGAAGCCCTTCATGGCTTGATACGCTTTAGTGATGACTATCAATCCAAGTTGCCCAAGCTCGTTGAAGGTCTATGGGCTTCCTTTGATGATGTGACAACGTATCTCGATTACGACCTAGCGGATGCTGTTCAAAATCGTACAACGGGTTCCTTAGAGAGAAATCACAGGGAGGCCAGACGTTATACGAATGGAGTGAGCTGTTATCCTACCCTTGATTCATTCCAAAGGGTGATTGATTCCGTGTATAAAAATTTCAACTTAGAGCAGGCAAAGAAACTTAGTGGGATGGATAATCACTCTGTGTCCGCATGGGGACTGGGAGAATTCGCTATCCCTGCCATGTATCCCCTATCTTCACACTAAAAAAATAATATTCTTACATTTATTTTCAGGAAAACCAACCTACCCTGAGTATGGGTATGGCTTCCATTTTTTTACATAATTGCCATTTACAGTAATTTTTTATGTTTTATTATAATTTTTAAATTATTGTGTAATTTTAACTTTTATTATGTATGTCAATGGTTATAATTCATTACGATGATATGATTTCCGAAGGATGGGGAACCCAAGAAAGTCAATCAGGGGGAGATTACAACCGAAAAAGGGATATCACCTCATGATGTTGTTGCCTTTGATTTTCTAGGGTACGCATTCAAGGCCCGTGAGGTCAGAAGTCGTCGTACAGGGGTGAGATTTGTGGGTTTCGTACCAGCCATAAGCCAAAAATCTAAAAGCAAGATAGCTAGGCAAGTTGGGAAGCTGGGCATCCCAAGTAGAGTGGGCATAGATCTGGAGGAGATAGCAAACCTTCTCCATGCCAAACTCATGGGATGGCTTACCTATTATGGCGCCTTCTACCCTTCGGCCATTAGGAGTTTCTTGCGTGACCACATCGACCAAGTTCTGGCTCGATGGGCCACGAAGAAATACAAAAAGCTGAACAATTGGAAAAAGGCCCTGAGATGGGTTCGATATATACGGGGAAAGTACCGAAGGCTGTTTGTACACTGGCATCTGAATAGGACAAGATCCTAATGGGGCAATAAGAGCCGTATAATGGGAGACTATTAAGTACGGTTCTGTGAGAGGGTTGGCTGAAATGCCAGCCCTACTCGACTCAGACAGGATCCGAAAACATTTAGGGATTAGGTCTTTCCCACTTTTTACCTATTGAAATCCATAGGATTGATTGGGGAAATAGGAGGGCGGATCATTTTTGTAATGATCTGCCCCTACCCTTCCTCCAGGGGACAGGGGTTCATCATTCCCTATCCCCGGATGTTTTTTTCTTCGTATTTCATGCTAACAGGGTTCCCAGCGTACCTGGCGGGCGATGAGCCAGCGTCTCTCTACTTCTGTCCAGTTCACAACCGCCCACCAGTTCCTGATATAGTTCTGTTTTCGGTACGTATATTGCAAAAAGTAGGCGTGTTCTGCCATATCCAATGGGAGAAGGGGGATGGACTCCCATTGTGTTAGATTAGGATGTTTGTCTGTCATTAGGATCGCAGTGCGTTGGGAACGAGGGCACCAGGTCAGAATAGCCCACCCCGACATCTCCACTGCCAGGGCTGCCTCTTCAAACTGTTTTTTGAAGGCTGCGAGGCTACCGTAGTCGTCCTCCAATTGTTTTCTTAATCTGGCGGGGGGTATGGAGACCGCAAAAGGTCTCATCGTTTCCCAGAACAGGGTATGTAGATAATGTGCTGCGCCATAGTAGGCGGCATCACGTTCCAGACAACGAATGGATTCGTAATTGTTACTCTCACGGGCTTTCTTTAGGGCTAATTCCGTCTTATTGAGGGTTTTTACATAACCACAATGGAGTACCCTGTGGTGAATGATCATAATTCGCTCCACAATGTAGGGTTCTAGGGCATCATAGCGGTAGGCGAGGCGGGGTAGCTCGTGGCCCCCGATGGGGACGGGTTGCAGTGATTCCCTGTCCCTAGGTGGTGATGGATTTTCGTTTTGTGTGGGAGTTGGAATAGTAGGGTAGCTTGCCATCCAAGGATAAATATAAGGGGGAGGCATAAGGTAAAGTGGCCTTGGATTGTACATGGTGCTTTGGCTCCTCATCTGAAATGGTTGGGGGGAAAGTGTAGGGAATCGTGTGTCAAGGAGTCGTCCAAGGGAGGGAGATTGTTTGTCCTTTTATAATCGGTTGATAGGTAGAGAGGATTAAGAACCGTTTGGTGCCGATGGGGTTAAAGTTATTTTGGTTGTGAGCGATTGTAGGAAAAGGCAGGACTGGACCTTGTCAGGTAGGAATCAGGGGAGTCATCGACCAGCATCAGGATAGATCAAGGGGGATGATAGGACCCTATCTACTTACCATCCTGGCGGCATGATGTTAGGGGGGCATAATAGGTTGCGAGCGACTAAGGAAAAGGAGGACATGATCCCGCCTCATCAGGCCAGTGTTGATGAGAGGATTAGCGTGGGCGAACCGACCGATAGCGCATCATGTGTCAAGAAGTCGTTCAGGAGTTGAAGGTTGCTCGGCCCTTCGTAATCGGATGGTAGGTAGAAGGTTACAAACCGCCTAGTGCTGTGTGTCAAGAAGTCGTTCAAGAGATGAAGGTTGCTCGGCCCTTCGTAACCGGCTGGTAGGTAGCAGGTTACAAACCGCCTAGTGCTGCTGGGGTAAAGCGCCCTGGTAGTGAGCGATCTAGGAAAAGGCAGGGCATGACCCTGTCAGGTGGGAATCGGGGAGATCAGCGAAAGCGAACCGTTCGAAGACGCATCGAAAGGCGTAGTCCATGTCAAAACCGAGGTGGGGCACTAACGTCGGGATAAACCGTGGGGGACGACCTATCTTCTGCCCCGGTGGCATGCGGTGTACAGGCGGGATGTGTGTCAAGAAGTCGTTCAAGAGATGAAGGTTGCTCGGCCCTTCGTAACCGGCTGATAGGTAGCAGGTTACAAACCGCCTAGTGCTGTGTGTCAAGAAGTCGTTCAAGAGATGAAGGTTGCTCGGCCCTTCGTAACCGGCTGGTAGGTAGCAGGTTACAAACTGCCTAGTGCTGCTGGGGTAAAGTGCCCTGGTTGTGAGCGATCTAGGAAAAGGCAGGGCATGACCCTGTCAGGTGGGAATCGGGGAGATCAGCGAAAGCGAACCGTTCGAAGACGCATCGAAAGGCGTAGTCCATGTCAAAACCGAGGTGGGGCACTAACGTCGGGATAAACCGTGGGGGACGACCTATCTTCTGCCCCGGTGGCATGCGGTGTACAGGCGGGATGAACCCGATTTAGGCTCTTGGTCGGAACTTGAGAGATCGTCGTACGGCGTCCGGCTGTCGCCAGATGGAAAGACCGAGGATAAACCGAGGTTCCGTGCACGAAGTCGGATCAGCTCATAGTAGTGTGGAAGCTTCTGTAATGGGAGTGGAGCGAAGGGGCTGACTCATCCTGAGGAGGACAGTAAAATGAAACTTTAGTGGGAGATCCGCTGGAGGAGATCACTGGAACCTCGGAGCAACATCCCTATAATCGAAGTATGACCTAAAGGGTCTGAAGATTGGGATGGGATGAGAAGAGCTGGATGATGCGAGAGTATCACGTCCAGTTCTGTGAGGGACTCGGCTGAAATGCCGGGTCTACTCGACGCTGGTGTGGAAACACCCCGGTGGTGAGCGATCTAGGAAAAGGCAGGGCATGACCCTGTCAGGTGGGAATCGGGGAGATCAGCGAAAGCGAACCAGCCGAAGACGCATCGAAAGGTATAGTCCATGTCAAAACCGATGTGGGTCCCGAACGTCGGGATGAACCGTGGGGGATGACCTATCTACTGCCCCGGTGGCATGCGGTGTTCAGGCGGGATGAACCCGATGTAGGCTCTTGATCGGAACTTGAGAGATCGTCGTACGGCGTCTGGCTGTCGCCAGATGTATAAAGACCGAGGACAAACCGAGGTTCCGTGCACGAAGTCGGATCAGCTCATAGTAGTGAGGAAGCTTCTGTAATGGAAGTGGAGCGAAGGGGCTGACTCATCCTGCGGAGGACAGTTAGATGAGAACTTTAGCGGGAGATCCGCTGGAGGAGATCAAACGACAACTTTAGTGGAGATCCACTATAGGAGGTCACTGGAACCTCGGAGCAACATCCCCATAATCGAAGTAGGACCTAAAGGGTCTGAAGATTGGGATGGGATGAGAAGAGCCGGATGATGCGAGAGTATCATGTCCGGATCTGTGAGGGACTCGGCTGAAATGCCGGGTCTACTCGACGAAAGGGGCCGTTCATGTCAGAATCGGGGTATGGATCCCTTTATCCTTAGGACTAAAGCTATGGATATAGAGACCTATCATCCTAGCATTGTGCGGTGTACAGGCGGAATGAACCTTCAACACGTACTTTTCTGGGAATTGTTGTGCGGGTGCCTAGCGGCCGATCGTCGCCAGGTTGTAAAGATCAGGGGATATCGAGGGTCGTTCCTACATACAGATGCGGATTGGTTCGTAGTAGCGTATGAATCCATGTAATGGGAGGAGCAAAGGAACTGGGTTTCCCTGACTGGTTCCAGAAAGATCAAGTGGAAAAACGATGGATCATACCGGTCCTGTAGTCAACACAATAATCATATGGACATATATGTTGTGCGCCGTTGATTTGTATGGGGTGGGAGGGACCAGATAACGCGGAGGGTGTTGGAGTTCGTTTCCATGAAGGTCTCTGATGGAAATACCGGGCTTATTCGACGTTGTATGGTGAACCTGGTTGCTGTCCGATGTAAAATACCCTAGGTTGGATCGGGAGTCCGGTGTACAGGGTTGGACCAGCCTATGGTAGTGAGTAGGAGCTTTCTCAATCGAGGGGTAGGATCTGAATGGTTTGAAGATTGGGATGGAACGAAAGAGGACGGATCACGCGGGAGTGTTGGGTTCATTTTTGTGAGGGGATACTGATATGGAATACCGTGTTTATTTTTTTGCCCCCTTTCTTGGTGTTCCAGCAGGGGTAATCCTCCGTGTGGATGGGGTTTTCAGATGGATGAATGTGGGACTGTGGAATGGAAACGCCCCTTATTGGATTTATTTTATTTTTTATAAATAGTAAAAATTCACAAAGTTAACAATTTGTATTTTGTTTATGGGTTTTCCTTCCCCTGTATTTTATATGTGATGGATAAGAATTCATTTTTTATGGGGTAATAAAAGCTGCATAATGCGAGAGCATTACGCGTGGTGCTGTGAGAGGGTTGGCTGAGATGCCGGCCTCTACTCAATGATGTTCTGGGTAGGGTGGGAATTGTTGGATTGTTTCTTTCCGCGATAGAACCGGATTAAAAATTCCCCTGGAAGAATGGACACACCTGCTCGGATGTTGCCATCGAGTGTGTCCATTGGATGTAGCTTGGGGGATAAGTGAAAATAATTGGTTTGTGTTGGGATTGGTTTCCACTGTATATATTTTTCTATTTTGCGGCTCGGTTTTTCCGGTATGCCTTATCATTGTGAGGGGGGATTGTGGGCAGGATAGTATGATCCCGTGTATCGATAATCCTCTAATTTTCTGCAATCTATGGATTGGGGGGGTGTGTTACGGATCGGTTATCTCCGTTGGGGATCATCCATTCGTTCCCCATTTGCCATCGGACTGAAGGGGGTGGTTGGGCTGGATATGGCTCTTCCTTTCCCCACTTTATCGTTTTTTTGTTCATAATGTGATGATAGATATGCTTTATGAAGAAGAGCATGTCGTAGACAGATTTCCGTACCTGTTGTCTCTTTACCCCATTTTGTGGTACGCATAGGAACGGGTGGGGGGATACTATTTTTTCCGTTTTTTGCGTAATGTGGACGTAATGATGATCCCTTAGGGAAAATGATTTCCCCATGTGTGCTTCTATCGCATGGAGGGAATGAGGTTTTTATTCGATAGGGTTCCGCGCCCGATTCCCCACGTGGTATGCTTAGGGGGGAGAAGGAGCGTTTTTCCGCTATGATGGTGGTAATCGATTTGATAGATGATGGGTATGCAGTAACCGTTCTCTACGTGGCCCCCCTCTTCTGTCGACGTGCCCGGGTGGCCTTTCGCAGGCGAGCTGTAGTTTGGTAACGATAATAAAAGAGGCCAGAAATGGGGGCAAACCCGGCGAGGAAGGATAAGAGGTAGATTATGGTCTCTATCCATGAAAATTCCTGTCCACTGAGGATGGAGAAACAGAGGTCACGTAGTTGTGTCCATGCCCACACGGAGAAGATGACGGGCAAAGCTAGAATACAAAGTATCACAATCCGATAAAAACGATGCATGGTCACTGGCACCCCTTTTGTTTTTAGCGCCATTGTATCGCAGGGGAAATCTTATTCACAACAGATGGATCACCCCGTTGCATTTGGGGGCATCGCAATTTTATGATTTACGCTATTTCATATTTTCATCGGTTTGACTAGATTTGCGGTGGAGGGTGGTCCTAGAAGAAGAGCAAAAAGAGGGGTGTTGTTTCTCATGGTGCCGTTTCGTGAGATGGAGGACCATGGTTGTGAACAACTGGTATTTTGCCACGATCCCGCGACGCAGTTGCGGGCCATTATCGCTATCCATGATACCACCCTGGGTCCTGCCCTAGGGGGGTTGCGTATGCTGCCCTATGCCACTTCAGCGGAGGCGGTAAGGGATGTCGTTCGTCTTGCCCAGGGTATGACTTATAAGTCGGCTTTGGCAGGCCTTCCCTTGGGCGGGGGAAAGGCTGTTATCATTGGTGATTCCATGACGGATAAGACTCCTACCCTCATTCGCTCCTTTGCGCGAGCCGTGCAGCAGTTGCACGGTGTATACATTACGGCAGAGGATATGGGAACCACGGAACAGGATATGCAGGAGATTCGTGACGTCACCCCCTATGTTACGGGTTTCAGGAAGGAGGCGGGTGGATCAGGTGACCCGTCTTCCCTCACCGCCTATGGGGTTTTCCGTGGTATTCAGGCAGCCCTAGGGCACAAGGAGGGCAGTGATTCCCTGCGGGGGAAACACGTGGCGTTACAGGGGGCGGGGGCTACCTCTACCCATCTCTGCCGTTACTTGGCAAAAGCGGGTGCCGTACTCACTGTGGCTGACTACATTCCTGAGCGTGCGGCTTATGTGGCCCGGAACTACGGGGCTACGGTGGTAGATCCGGGGATTCTTCATAAGACAGCTTGCGATGTTTTTGCGCCCTGTGCCCGGGGGGGCATTCTGAACGATCAAACCATACCCCAACTTCGTTGTAGGGTAATAGCAGGTTCTGCTAACAATCAATTGGAGGATCCCCCCCGTCATGCTGCAGCTCTGGCGACTCGTAATATTTTGTATGTTCCCGATTATGGTATCAATGCGGGGGGATTGATTTGTGTAGCTGATACGATGTTACACGGTTATGATGAGGCTATGATACGAGAACGGGTACATACGATTTATGATACGATTCAGGTGCTATTGGATACAGCGCAGCGGAAGTTCGTTACGCCACTTGAGGTGGCTGATTGTATGGTAGAGGATCGTTTGCGGGGGGCCAGGGAACAGCGGAAGGACTGCCCCTCGGGGTTCTACGGTCCCGCAAGGGTGCGAAAGTGATGGGGGTGGTCTGGGGAGGAGGGGACGATGGGGGAGTCAGTGCACCGTATGCTTGGTATTTCCGATGCACAGTTATTTTCTATGTATCAAACGATGCGATTGGCCCGTACAGTGGATGAGAGGCTCTGGTTACTCAATCGGGCAGCCAAGATATCCTTTGTTGTTTCCTGCCAAGGTCATGAGGCTGTACAGGTGGGAAGCGTTGCTGCACTGACGCCGCGGGAGGATTGGTTTTGTCCTTATTACCGTGATCTTGGTATGATGCTTGCTTTGGGGCAGACCCCTCTAGATGCTATGTTAGCGGCTTTTGCTCGTCGTGATGATCCTAATAGTGGTGGGCGACAGATGTTGGCCCACTATAGTGATCGCAAACGGAGGGTTTTGAGTGGTTCTAGTCCCACGGCGACGCAGGTTTTGCATGCCGTTGGAATTGCCTATGCCATGCGTTTGCGCAAGGAGCGGGGGGTTGTTTTAGCCTCATGTGGTGAGGGTGCCACGAGTCAAGGGGAGTTTCACGAGGCCTGCAATTTCGCCGGTGTATACCACTTGCCCGTTATTTTTCTTGTGCAGAACAATCGTTATGCGATTTCTGTTCCCCTGACCCGGCAAGTGGCCGGGGGGAGTATTGCAAAACGAGCGGCGGGGTATGGTTTTTACGGTGTACATTTGGATGGGACGGATATCTTTCAGGTGTATAGGACAGTGCAAGAGGCCGTACAGCGTGCACGCGATGGGAGGGGTCCGACGTTGTTGGAGGCATGGGTGCCCCGATTGCGGCCCCACTCTAGTGATGATGATGATCGAGTTTATCGGACAGAGGTAGAACAAATGCAGGATCACCAACAGGACCCTTTGCCGCGTTTACGTCAATATTTATTTCAATTCCGTTTGGCGAGTGAGTCAGAGTTGAATCGTTGTGATCAACAGGCGGTAGAACAAGTGGATGAGGCAATTCGCCAGGCAGAGGCAGCGCCGTTCCCCAATCCTAGTACTCTAGGGCGATATGTTCGTGCTGGAGTTCACAGGGAGGGACCGGACGATGGCAGTTCTTTCCTATATTGAGGCGATTACTGCGGCTCTCCGAACGGAAATGGAACGTGATCCGAATGTTTTTCTCCTGGGTGAGGACATAGGGCAGCTTGGTGGGGTCTTTCGCGTCACAGCGGGACTTCAGGCGCAGTTTGGCGCTGATCGGGTTCTGGATACGCCCCTCTCAGAGGCAGCGATTGTGGGTGTAGGGATTGGTGCCGCCGCTTATGGGTTGCGTCCCGTAGCCGAGGTGCAATTTGCTGATTTTATCTATCCAGCTTGCAATCAAATCATCAGTGAGGCGTCCAAGTTACGTTATCGTTCCCATAATAGTTTTACTTGTCCCTTAGTCATCCGCGCCCCCTACGGTGGTGGTGTGCATGGCGGTTTGTATCATTCGCAATGTGTGGAGGCCTCTTTCACCCATGTTCCTGGTCTGACGATCGTTATGCCTTCTACACCCACGGACGCAAAGGGTTTGCTGCAGGCAGCTATTCGTAGTGAGGACCCTGTGTTGTTTTTTGAGCACAAGAAGATGTATCGTTGGCCCAGTTTGAGGGAGAAGGTTCCTGAAGGGGGGCGTCTACCGGAGTTAGGTAAGGCGCGTGTGCGGAGGGAAGGAACGGATGTGACTGTCATTGCATATGGGATGGCAGTTCATTGGGCTATGGAGGCGGCACGGCTGTTGACAGATGAAGGTTTCTCTGTGCATATCCTGGATCTGTGTACGTTGGTTCCCCTAGATAGGGAGGCCATTTATCGGGCAGTTGCCAGGACAGGTAGGGTATTGATTGTCCATGAAGATAATCGAACGGGGGGATTTGGTGGGGAGGTAGCAGCCTGCATTGCGGAGAATGCCTTTTGGGTGCTTGACGCTCCCATCCGTCGTGTAGCGGCTCCCGATGTACCTGCGGTTCCGTACAGCGATGTGTTAGAACAAGCCTTTTTGCCTAACGCCAAAACGGTGGCATATGCTCTGCGATCATTGATACAGGAGTAGGTTTTTGTGTAGAGTGTGGAGGGATAGTGAATGAGTATGATACGCATGCCGCAGTTGGGCGAGAGTGTGACGGAGGGGATGATTAGTTGTTGGTTGAAGAAGCCAGGAGATCCTGTAGCTCTCTACGAGCCCATTTGTGAGGTAGCAACGGACAAGGTAAATGCTGAGGTACCCTCCCCCTATACAGGGGTGATGGCGCGGATTTTTGCCCCGGCGGGCAGCACCATTGGTGTTGGTAAGCCTATATGTCAAATTGTGGCTGATCAGGCGGAATTTCAAGCATTGGCTTCCCAGTCCGCTGGGTTTCCCACAGCGTCGGTTTCGTCGGGGGGGGAAGGGAGCGGGGAGTCAGTAGTGGGTGGTCGCCATAGTGAGCCGGTGGAGATTTTGGAACCGGGGGAGCGTATGGAGGCCCGTTATCCGACGTTGTCCTCGTCCCAGGTTGAGGATTTAGTACCGCCATCGGAAATTGTGGATCGCCCCCCAACGGATCAACAGGGGGAAGAGGGGGGAGAATCCCCATCTGCAGCCCGACTACGAGGGAGAGTGGCTCCCGTTGTGGCCCGTTTGGCGGAGCAGTATAATGTTGATATCAGCGAGGTTCCGGGTACGGGTAGGGGTGGCCGTGTAACCCGTGACGATGTTTGGAAATGGATCCAGAAGCAGCAGAAAGAGGATGGAGAGGGGGGGATTAGGGATCGCAGGGTACCTGTTTCCACCAGTGGGGCCCATGCATTACCCGTTTGGGAGGGAGAGGGTGGTGCGGTTGTTGATGAGCCTGCCCTTTTCAGCCAGGAGAAGATGTCGAAGGAGGTAGAACCTGTTCTGTCCGTTGCGATGGAGGAGGGGGGGATCCCTGTGGTATCCGACCTTGTCGAGGAAGGGGTATTCACTGGGGAAAGAACGTCTCCCGCCGAATCAGTTTCCGATGCATCTGCCCCACCTTCGGTTCCCTCTTCTCCCTCTCCCCCTTCATCATCAGTTCCCGGTCGTGATTTGCCGTTGACACCGATGCGTAAGATAATTTCGCAGAGGATGGTGCAAAGTTGGCAGACAGCACCCCAGGCCTGGTTGATGATGGAGGCGGATGTTTCTGGATTGGTGGCACTCCGGAATCAGGAAAAGGATGCGTTTCAGCATCGCGAGGGCGTACCACTTACGTATCTGCCCTTTTTCTTGAAGGCCGCCGCGGAGGCCTTGCGGGAGTGTCCCTCGGTAAATGCCTCCTTTGTTTCCGAGGATGTAGGGATTCGGTCCTATCGTAACGTTCATATTGCTGTTGCTATCTCCCATGGTTCAGGTTTGTATACGCCCGTACTACGAGATGCAGATACGCTCAGTCTACATGGTCTGGCACAGGCTACACAGCGTTTGATTGATCGCACCCGTCAAGGGAAGCTATCACCTGAGGATTTGCAAGATGCGACGTTCACTCTCAATAACACGGGCGCGTTGGGATCGGTGGTTTCCCATTCTATCCTCAATCCACCCCAGGCGGCCATGTTGGCTTGTGAGGTTATTCGCCGTGTACCTGTTGTGGTGGATCATGATATGATCGCAATCCGTGATCGCATGAATTTATCCCTAACAATTGATCATCGCGTCTTAGATGGATCTGGGGCTGCTGCTTTCCTGCATGCGGTAAAGGAACGCCTGGAAGCCTATTCGCCTACACAGTCGATTTGAATTTGGGGTTCTTTTGTGGTGGGGACGCAAGAATGTTTCGGAATTTAGTCAAAAGAATAGGATTTTTGATATAGGGGCCTGCTCTGAGGAAAAGAGCTGGCTTTTTGGTGTTAGGAAGTTTATATAGTGAAAAAACGATAGGGATTATAGAATCTGTTCCAGGATAAGGGGTTTGGGTGTTCCCCGGGGGATATTTTGGGGGACAAATCTTAGAGAATGGAATTTGGGATCCAAAATAGGGAGACTCTTGAGTGGGGAATGTTCTCATACCATGGGGATGCGAATAACCCTCTCTCATTTACGTTTATTTACTTACGTATAGGAGTAATTACCACCCAAAATCTTGTTTTATTGATATGGAAAATTACTTATACAATATATAGAAATTAGGATATCCACAATCGATACCCTTGTTTTCATAAATATAATTTATGAAATTATAATAAAGGAGTAATTGTATATATAGGTTGATAATAATGCACATAGCGATCCGTTTGACGGGTACCTCAAGAGGGATTTTCTTTCCTAATCTTTCATAAACTGAAGATGATTACTTATGTAATTTCATGGGGGAAGGTCCCCAATTCTTTGGGATCGGAGGAAGCGACATTCTTGACATATAAATTCCTAATTTCACATACATTATGGAAATAATAAATATGAACAAAAATAAAATTTATAGATATAAGATATTATATAAAATTATTTAAATAAAAAAATGTCCTTTCTGTCGTTAGTCACCCCCAATGGGGTAAGTACAGTCCAACGAAGAAAGAACTGTGCAAGATCTCTGGTAGCCCTTCTACCGCATAGGGAAAGTTTCCTAGTCATGATAGTGTATCGGTAGGGTCTTTCTTGTATGGGTTGGGTTTGATACAATAGTCCCCGAGCAGAGTGTGATGGGACGATGCGGGAAGTATATGGGGCTCCTTTAGGATAGAGGGGTGTTCCCCTTTTGGGTTTCCGGGGGGTCATTGGGTGAAGGGGAGTGGAACATCAGGAAATAACCAGGTAAAAGTTGCCAAACCGGTTACTCCCATGATCCCTAGGGTCAACATTCCACCGAGAAAGGCCCCTGCACGGTTTCCTGTACGGATATTGTAGAGGGTACCCATGATGCTCAGTATGGTGACGATAATTAGAACCAGGGTTGTTCCTGTTTCCAGCATAGGTTGTACCAACGGAAGCACCTCCTTCCTTGTGGGAGAATGGAGTGGTAGCCAAAGGGTATGAGGGGGTAAAAAGGTGGATTTCTCCGGGTAGTAAGGGATACCGCGATGGGAAATTTCCGTGGCACTTCCCACTGTCCGTAGTGGATAGAAAACGCGGATTTGACGGAATGGATCCCAGCTAAACAGAACCGATGATCAAACATAATAACTAACCACAAGAACTAGGATTGTGAACCATACAATGATTTTGATTACACGGGGTGACACAATGGCAGACTCACCACCTTCGGGAAGAATAAAGGGGATGATGGATGGGATGCTCCCATTGTAACCCTTCTGAGGGTTTTTCTTCAACCGGATCGGGGATCTACATAAGGATAGTGTGGGGTGTGAATGGCTCCAAAATTCAACATGGTGTGCAATAGATCCGATATTCTGTCATAAAAAGGGGTCGGTATGATTAATCCGCAGCGTTTGTTGGATCAGTTTATTACCCTGGTTCAAATTGACAGTGAAACAGGACAAGAGCGGGCCATTTGCGATTACCTTCTACAACGTTGTGAGCAATTGGGACTCATAGCCCATGAGGATGATAGCATGGTTCGAACAGGACATGCGGCGGGTAATATCATCGCCCGTAGTAGGACGGAAGGTACACCTGTGCTTTTCAGTTGTCATATGGATACCGTAAAACCCGGTGTTGGTGTACAACCACGGGTGGGGAAGGATTATGTAACCTCCGATGGGACAACGGTTTTGGGTGCAGATGATAAGGCAGGTCTAGCAGCTCTTCTAGAGGGTTTGCAGGTTTGGCAGGAGAAGGGACGCACATTACCTCCTCTCGAAATCGTATTGACAGTAGGCGAGGAGGCAGGTTTGGTGGGTATGCGTAATATTGATTCCTCCTGCCTACGTTCCCCCTACGGTTTTGTGCTGGATTGTGATGGGGATGTGGGATCGATTGTGGTATCGGCTCCCGCGCAAGCAGTGCTACAGACAACAATTTATGGTCGTTCCGCTCATGCAGGTCTGATGCCTGAGAAGGGCATTAGTGCAATCCGAATCGCCAGCCGTGCCATTTCGCATATGCGGCTAGGCCGTATTGATGCGGAGACCACGGCCAATATCGGGCGCTTTCAAGGCGGCGTTGCTTCCAATATCATTCCCGATCATGTGGAAATTCTGGCGGAGGCACGTAGTTGCAATGAGGCTAAGCTTAACACGCAGGTGGATCATATGGAGAGGATTTTCGTTCGGACGGCAGCCACTTATGGTGGGGAGGTAGCTATTACCGTAGAAAGACCCTATGCCAGTTTCAACCGAACGAGGGAAGAACCTGTAGTGTTGCATGCTACCAGAGCTGTGCGCTGTATAGGTCGTACGCCAAAGTATGTACGTAGTGGTGGAGCTAGTGATGCTAATGTATTGACAAGCTACCGGATCCCGACGGTGAACTTAGGGATTGGGTACGAGGACGTGCATACTACCAAAGAGAGAATTTCCCTGCGGGAGTTGAATAAGGCTGCTGAATTGGTGGTGGCCCTATGGGAGACTTGCGAACACTACCAGGAGTAGGTGTGTTTTCCTGTATCCTGGTCCGTATGGTTGTATCTAACAGTGAAGCCCATAACATTTCGGTTGAAAGGGTGCAGACATGTTCTCCGGGTTAAAGCGTGTCTTGATCGGCAGGCCTTTGCGTACTACACAGCTTCAGGATGAGCGATTGCCGATCTGGAAGGCTTTACCGATCCTCGCATCGGACGCATTATCCTCCTTAGCTTATGGAACCCACGAACTGTTGCATATTCTCGCTCCCCTGGGTTTTATCGGTTTGAGCCTCTCCCCCTATTTGACGATTCCTATTGTTCTGTTATTGGCTTTGTTGATCCTTTCCTATCGACAGGTTGTGCATCAGTACCCTAATGGGGGGGGGGGCCTATGTCGTTGCTAAGGAGAATTTGGGTTGGAAGTCGGGTTTGGTGGCCGGTGCTGCCCTACAGATCGACTATATTCTTACTTGTGCGGTTAGTGTCACATCGGGTACGGATGCCATCATTGCAGCTCTGCAGCCCTATTTTGATCTACAGCCCTGTAGGGTTCCCATTGCCTCCTTCTTCATTCTGTTTGTGATGGTTCTCAACCTGCGTGGTTTACGTGAATCAGGTACGATTTTTGCCTTTCCCACATATTTCTTTGTCACCGCTATGGTGGTTATGGTTGGGTCAGGTTTCTGGCAGGCTATGGGTGATGGAGAGGGCGTGCTGCCTGTCCCTGCACCCCCTGATCCCCATTCAACAGGGGTGATCTGGTTCCTACTTCTCAGGGCCTTTGCTTCAGGTTGTTCTGCCCTTACGGGAATAGAGGCGGTGGCCAACGCGACATCTACTTTCCATCCCCCGCAGTCCAAGCGTGCTGCTAGGACGTTGGCCATTTTAGGATTATTGTTGGGTTCTTTGTTGCTGGGTATTTCTCTCCTCGTTTTTTCCTATAGAATTATACCAGAGAGCGGTGGGGAAACTACCCTACTTTCGCAGCTCAATGAGCGAATCTTTGGTCGTGGGGTCGTTTATTATAGTATCCAGGCTGCTACCGCTCTAATTTTGATTCTTGCCGCGAATACGGCTTTCTCTTCTTTTCCCGTGCTCTCAGGTATCATGGCTAAGGACGGCTTTATGCCAAGAATCTTTGCCCTACGGGGGGACCGTCTCAATTTCTCCAATGGGATCATTGTGTTGGCCCTTGCGGCCATTGCCTTAGTGGTTCTCTTTCGTGGGGATTTGCATAAGCTTGTTCCCCTCTATTCGATTGGCGTGTTTCTCTCATTTACGCTATCACAAATGGGTATGGTCAAACGTTGGTATTCCCTACGCCCCCGCGGTTGGTTGCCCCGGTGTTTTCTCAATGCTTTGGGGGGGATCGTGACATTTGTTGTCCTTTCCATTTGTGCAATTACCAAATTCGATCAAGGGGCTTGGCTTGTTCTCATTTTTCTTCCCCTGTTGACTCTAGCGTTTTACCGTGTTCGCTGCCATTATGATGATGTGGCTGAGCAGTTACGCCTGGGTCCTGGGGAGGATGCCATAAATCCGGATGAACATCTGATTATCATTCCCGTGAGCGGTATCAATCGTGTAGTGAGGAATACTATCGCCTATGTTCGAAGTTTGAGTGGGCAATTGGTAGCTGTTCATATTTCCTTTGATGAGGAGAAGGGGAGAGAATTAGAGAAGGAGTGGCAGAATCAGTATTCCGATATTCGGTTGGTAGTGATTCATTCCCGCTACCGTAGTATGATCAATCCCCTGCTTCGTTTTGTGGATCATGTAAGTCAGAGTGGGGGCAGAAATGAGGGTAGAAAGAGGAAACGGAGAATTACAGTTTTGGTTGCTGAATTCATTCCCGTGAAGTGGTGGCACCGCATTCTTCATAATCAATCGGCCCTGTTGCTCCGCTTTTTCCTACTCAGATATAAAGATGTTGTCATTACCACAGTTCCCTTTCGTCTCAAACGTTAGCTTTCTGGCATCATCTGAGCCTGTGTGTGTCCTCCGGGGGCTTTTGGTTCTTCGGGGGAACGTCCCCTTGCATTTTTCGGGGATAATAAAATATTATTATTATGAAATGAAAATATAGACCAGGCGTTTCCTATGATTGTTCAGAATATTCTAATATAATAGACCTGCCTCTTGCATGGCTTTTTCTCGGTGCTTTCTGTTGTATTTGCGGAGATGAATCGTAATCTGGACTCTTCCGAAACGTCCCCTCCCATGGTACGAGGCACAGAAGAGGGGTATTCATGATTCCCATGGTCGTCCTAGGATCCATCTCCTGGTTAAGGGCTTTCCAAATTTTTCTGCGAATTCTTTCTGATAGGAGGGCCCCATTTCATGATAAGGGGGGATGATCCTGCTCTAGAGCCGCCTTCTGTGGATTCCAGGGGATTTCGGGTCCCATGGGTTATAAATGTTATCCATCGGACAGAAGGGGGTACCCTCTTTGTGTGGCCTGTACGAGGTTGTCATGGGTATCCGTAGAACTAGGGAAGGGGTATTGTTATGTAAACCCGCGGTGAATGGGAGTTTCGAGAAATCTTTGCACTAGGTTCGAACGCATCCTGACTGACCGATTCTGTAGTACAAAATGTGTTGAATGCGAACACTGTTTCGGGAAATAGATCAGCACGGTGTTTCATAATGAACATTTTATTCAGATTATTATGTACCAACTAATGGGAATTACATTTTATTGGTTTGAAAACTGGTTAGGATATAATAGAAAATACATCCTCCATTGTTGTATAATTTCCTTATCAAAATAACAAAAATATAAGAAGATTACATAAATAGGTTCTTTCCTACATAGAGAATCGTGTGCTATAATTAGCATGTATTAATAATATTTAAATATTAATTTCGCGGAACAAGTCAATTTTCCATTTTTATTTTTAATTATAGAAATTTACAAGGAATTCTCTGTGGTTACCCATCCTGGTGCTATTCGTTATGGGCAATTCCATCTATGTATGGATTTCCGGGAACCTACTATCGCTAGTTTAATGTCCTACGTCCGTTGGGTTCCGTAATCTTCCGGGGCAGTCCGAACAGGAAATTTCCTACCGGAATTGCGGGCAAAAATGTAATCCTAATCTATTATAGGCAAGTTCGCGGGCCGACTCCTTCGGTAGTGCACAAGGAGAAAGAAGCCATCCAAGGTGGTAGGCCGCCAACCATTAGTGAGGCAATCTATCCCCTGTTTTCCCATGTACCCCGCATCTTCATCATCCACTCTTAGATACGGTGAACTGCCTCGCATGGGAATATAATAACCCCAAGTATCCGTCGGGAAAAACAATAATACCTTCTAAAAATATTGAGGGTGCTTAGAATAAAAACCGGGTGCTCCATCCGAGAGTTGCTTATACTTGTTGTCCCCCAGGGCTAGTTAGAATTCATTATTTTCTATTTGTAGGTTGGGAATAGGCGAGTAGTAGGTATGGCTATATAGATCAAATCCAATACTATATATTTTCTAAAGTTAGTATTATTAATAATAATAACATGCAATTAATAAAATATAAAATACAAAAAAATAAAAAAATATATACAATATCAGGGTGATGATAATGAGGAAAGAAATAAAGGCAGCATTTTTTGTAACCCCTCTTCTTTTTCCCCCTTTAGGGTGTTATTTGGGAATCCCTACGAGCTTAAACGCTGCGCCTTCTCATCATCAAAACAAGAGCAGCGCCACAACGAGGCCACAATACCCACACTTTTCTTCCCCTATACCTCCCCCGGACGAAAATCTTCTCAACGATATTCTTAATGACAATTGGGGTTCGATTCCATCAGGTCCAACAACACATGGAAACGTGGGCCATACAACTCCACCGCCGGTGCCGCCACACAAGGGCAGTGCCGCAATGAGGCCACAGTACCCAAACCCCTCTTCCCCTCTACCTCCTCTTCCCTCGAACTCTGTGGGCCATCATACAACTCCACCGCCGGTGCCGCCACACAAGGGCAGTGCCGCAATGAGGCCACAGTACCCAAACCCCTCTTCCCCTCTACCTCCTCTTCCCTCGAACTCTGTGGGCCATCATACAACTCCACCGCCGGTGCCGCCACACAAGGGCAGTGCCGCAATGAGGCCACAGTACCCAAACCCCTCTTCCCCTCTACCTTCCCTTCCCTCGAACTCTGTGGGCCATCATACAACTCCACCGCCGGTGCCGCCACACAAGGGCAGTGCCGCAATGAGGCCACAGTACCCAAACCCCTCTTCCCCTCTACCTCCTCTTCCCTCGAACTCTGTGGGCCATCATACAACTCCACCGCCGGTGCCTCCACACAAGGGCAGTGCTGCAATGAGGCCACAGTACCCAAACCCCTCTTCCCCTCTACCTCCTCTTCCCTCGAACTCTGTGGGCCATCATACAACTCCACCGCCGGTGCCTCCACACAAGGGTAGTGCTACAACAGGGCCACAATACCAGCATCCCTCCTCCTCCGCGCCTCTTTCCATGATGGATCATATTCTAAATCTAAAAAGAAGAGATATATTACAAACCCATTATGGACAACGGGAAAGGCTCAGGGAGGAAATGAAAAAAAATTCAGAGGACCAGGAACTCCGTAAAAATCCCCCATTGCATAAGGCCCGTTTACAGGATCTCGGATATCAAATGGAAAAGCTCAACAAATTTATAGGCAAGATCGAGGAAAAAGCAGGCGATAACCGAAAACCCCTCAATGATGGCGAAAGAAAGCTCCTCCAAAAGGGGATGCGGGGGGTAGAAGCCATCCACCAGCAGCATCCTGTGAAGGGGCCTATTAGGGAGCTAGATAAAGACCGACTAACAAGCTTATGGCTGGACCATGAAAAGGAAGTAGATAAAATTAAGGATCTAGAAGGAAAATACAAAACAGGGGAACTTGGGGGGGATAACTACCCCTTACAGAAATATCGTTTACTAGTACTCAACCAAATGAGAGAAAAACACGAGAGACAACAGCAAAAAATCGACCAGCAGATGGGGGGTCGAGAACAACCGAATAACATGCAAGCGATGGGTACACAAGCAGGAGATCAACGATCACAAGGGAATGAATCCACTGTAGCAACAAGTCGTCCACCATCAAAATTTAACAAAATGTACCAAAAAATAAGGGGATTACTTGAGTGAGGGGGTACGAATGAAGACGAAAAATTCTCACAATATTTTTTAAAAATTTAAATTTTTAGATTGATACCCTGTTACCCTCTCAAATTAACTTTGAATTCCTGATCCTTGCCCGCAAATCGCCCCGGGGGTGTTTTCCAATCGGTAATATTGTTTATTAAGAATGGTGCTACCGCAGAAAAGAACGATCCGACAAGTACCACCCAGAGCATTGGTTTCCAAAATTTGGTTCCCTCCCCGACCTATAATAAAATTTAATAAATATAGTAATGTTATTTGATAGTACTTGCTCTTTCATTCAATGCATCCCCAGGAAATGGATCAGCACGATATTTCATAATAAACAGTTTATTTATATTATTATGTATCAAACCATGGTAATTAAATCTTGTTAGTTAAAAAACATGGTAAGAGATATGGAAAAGCCATCTATCCTTGTTGTATAATCTTCCTTATCAAAATAAAAAAATATAAGGAGACTAGAGGACAGATGGCTTCCCAACGTTGTAACACAATACCCAATGACTACGAAACAGAGGAAATAGAACAAAGGGAAACTTACTTGCAGAATCGTCTATTATCCCTGGTGGGTACGAATCAACCTTCTGATATAGAATTTGTTTTCATCCTCCTTGGCCTGTTCTTCACCGAATATGCATCCTTATATAGGAAGAGATACAGTGGTTACCACAATACCATTGGGAGGCCATGCATACATATACTCATACCATTGATTTTCTACATAATCAAGGAGTTTTTACGGTGTAGCGACCGTATGCTGATCATTCAAATTCCACGCGAAGGCCCTCTCTTTAAGGCATTGGGTGGTAAAGAAGGTAGACCACTTATGGGTGAAAGAACACTATATGAGAGTCGAAATCGCCTCAATGTCTATGAGGAAACCGAAGGCTATAATGTGAAGGAACAGTTCTACTCCGACTTCACCCAATTTTTGATGGGGATCGTGGGCATGGATCCCAGTATTTATCGGATGGATTCAACCCTTATCGACAGCTGTATCAGGAAACTGAGCCGCAATATGTTGATTTTCTTGGTGATTAGGATTTCGGTTCGTACGATGGCCAAACTTGCCCTACCTCTTCCTTCCGAATGGGAGATCTTCTTGCAACCAGATTGCGGGATGGCCGATGTGAACGAAGCCCAGGCCCATTCTTATAGGTCCCTCCTCCTTCTACCAGCGAATCACCCAACGGACAAGATGAAACGGAGGGCAACACTGCTAGAGATTTGCCTAGCCCTCAAACACTTTGGGAACCAGTACAAGGAGTTTCAATCCGCCCCAGTCCATATACTGTTGCAAAGGGTGATAGGAGAGCAGACAGAGGGAGTTGAACAGGAAGGGCAAAAGAGACTCATGGTGCGTTCCACCTCGCCATCAGGCAGTCTGCAAAGCCCCTTTGATCCAGACGCCCAATGTCGTATCAAGGGTAAGCAATTGTGTAGAGGGTATGTTTGTAACCTTGTCGAGGCCCGTGATGAGGTGAAGAGATTGAGTATACTCACCCATGTGAATACCCAAGGGGCACTTCATTCCGATAAGGATTTTGGAGTTGACTATATATCCAACCATGCACCAGGGGACAACAAGACCTTGTATTTCGACGGAGGGTACAACTGCCATGAGGTAAGGGAGGCGGCTAAAGAACGTACTATCGATATACACCCAACCGATAGGATGGGAAGAAAGGAAAATCCCAGTAAAAAAAGGGTAAGCGGGTTCAAGAGGGGGAAGGATGGAAAGATCCATCAGTGTCCTGGTGGCAAGACCCCCGACTCATCCACGTACCAACCCGGAGAGAAGGGCAAGGGTAAGATAGTGGCCCGCTTCCATGAGGGGACCTGCGGGGGATGTAAATTTGCCGAGCAATGTGCAGCCAAACCTCTGAAGAGGGGGGAAAGAGTCCTGCGCACCACAGATCAGTCCTATTCAACGGCGGAACAACGAGACAAAATGGAGCAACCGGGGTACAAAGAGAAGGGGAATCGTCGTGCGGCTGTGGAGGGGGTTTGTTCTTCTATGAAGAACCGTTTTCAGGCGGCCAAAATGAAGGTGCGTGGTAAGACGAGGGTGGCACGGGCCATGATGGCAAAAGGATCTGCTTATAATTTATCCCAGGCCGTTCGTTATCTTCAAAAGAAGATCAGGAAGATAAGGATAAGATCACCCATAACTACATAGGGTTTAATATATAATACTATTTAAATAAAAAATAAAATTCGACTTTATGTCGGTTTCTTTGGTGTGCGCAAAAGGGGCGAGATAGGAACCGGATCCTATGATTCCACGGTGATTTCGGTGGTTCAACAAAAAATAACCGATTGCACGAAATTTTCAGGTGCAATCCCCCTAGAAAGGGGTACCTTTCCACCCCAAAGAACTTACGCCGGAAATACCCAAGCAGACTGTTTTTATATCCATTAACAATATAAACATTTACTGAACACATCATTTAATCTACAAAAATATTTTAATAAGTTTGATACCTTTTTCGCGGTAGCACCTATAAATGAATTTATGAATATATATTAAATCATACCCAATGAGGCCTGAAAGGTATAGAGAAAGATAGATACAAGGGTTCGGGTTGGATTCCCAATTAACATTTTTAAACAAATAAAACCCTGCTCCTTACTGGAGCGGGTTTTTGACGTATGGAGGTTCCGTACAGAAAGATCTGACCGTCCCCCACGTATTAGAAGCAAAGATGGGGCAATAAGAGCCGCATAATGCGAGAGTATTACGTGTGGTTCTGTGCGTCGTGTCGTGCTCTATGAGGGATGGGGGAGGGGCCCCCCGAAATCGGCTGGTGGTAGGCAGGTTTCAAACCACCCAGTGCTGCTGTTGTAAAGAGCAACGGTGGTGAGCGTTCTGGGAAAAGGCAGGACGAAAGAATCCTGTCAGGTGTGAATCAGGGAGATTAGTAAAGCGAACCATTGGGGGAAAGCACCGAAAGGCGCAGTCGATGTCGAAACAAGGGTATCGGAACCTATCCTTGGAACGAAGCCATGGAGGGCGAACCACCTACTGTCCTGGCGGCATCCGGTGCACAGATGGAATGAACCTGATTTAGGCCCTCATAGGGAACCACGAGAGACTGTCGCACGGACACCTGGCCTTAGCCAGGTGTAAAGGGCTAAGGATATACCAAGGCCTCCGTGAACAGAGTCGGATCAACTCATAGTAGTGAAGAAACCCTTGTAATGAGGGTGGAGCGAAGGGGTTGAATTGTCCAGCCTGAACCAGCCAACGCACAATCTGGAATAAGGAGATGATCGGAAGTTGGATCAGGCAACATCAGATCGTAACCCGTCCAGGGGCGATATCAGAAAGCAGGAGGTACTAGATGCATGGTTCCAGGTTAAGCACAATGGTGGAACATATGGGATAGATAAGGTATCTATTGCCAAATTTGAAACCAAGATAAAGCAAAACCTATACAAGATATGGAACCGAATGAATGCAGGGTCTTATTTCCCGCCCAAGGTCCGAAGGGTGGAAATCCCGAAGCCAGACGGTGGGAAGAGACCTCTCGGAATACCCACAATAGGAGATAGGATAGCCCAGACGGTAGTTAGGAACCGACTCGAACCCCTTCTGGAACCACGCTTTGTTTCCGATTCTTACGGATGTCGCCCGGGGAAATCTGCCTTGGAGGCGGTAGATAAGAATAGGAGACGCTGCTGGAAATATGCCTGGGGGATTGATCTTGACATAAAGGGATTCTTTGACAATATACCGCATGACCTGCTCATCAGAGCATTGGAGCATTGTGGCATTGATAAAAGAATGCTCCGTTATTGTGAGAGATGGCTAAAAGCCCCGGTGCAACTACCCGATGGAACTATCGAAGAAAGGACTAAGGGCACACCACAAGGGGGTGTAATAAGTCCCCTACTGGCCAATTTGTTCCTGCACTATGCCCTAGATCGATGGTTGCAGGAACATCATCCAGATATTGAGTTTGAAAGATATGTGGATGACGTGATCCTTCATTGTGAAAATCAAGCCCAAGCTGAAAATCTTCTGAAAGAATTGCAACAGAGAATGGCACAGTGTGGTTTGGAGCTGCATCCGAGAAAAACCAAAATCTTCTACTGCAAGGACGGCTGGAAGACGGGGAAGCACAAAGGAACATCCTTTGACTTCCTGGGGTTCACGTTTTGCCCGCGTCAGGCCGTAACCCGCGTGGGGAGAAGAAGGTTTCTGGGATACAATCCAGCCATCAGCCGAAAATCGAGGAAGAAGATAGCGAAACGGGGGAAGGAAATAAGAAAACACGTGAGGCCAGACATGGAATTGCATGAGGTGGCGGAAATGTCCAATCCCATATTGAGGGGCTGGGTGAACTACTATGGTGCCTTTTATCCCTCACATCTGAGGAAAGCTTTAGTACGGAGCTTCGATGACAACGTTTTGGCCTGGTGGGCCAGAAAGAAGTACAAGAAGCTCGGTAGCAGGCGAAAAGCTCGAAGGTGGATCCAGTATATACGAGGAAAGTACGGGGACCTGTTCGCCCACTGGCACGTATTAGAAGCAAAGATGGGGCAATAAGAGCCGCATAATGCGAGAGTATTACGTGTGGTTCTGTGAGAGGGTTGGCTGAGATGCCAGCCCTACTCGACGTGAGAGGGTTGGCTGAGATGCCAGCCCTACTCGACGTGAGAGGGTTGGCTGAGATGCCAGCCCTACTCGACGTGAGAGGGTTGGCTGAGATGCCAGCCCTACTCGACGTGAGAGGGTTGGCTGAGATGCCAGCCCTACTCGACGTGAGAGGGTTGGCTGAAATGCCAGCCCTACTCGACAGTAATTATATTAGGAATTGTTCATGGGGTAGGTTCCGTGTTCTCCCTATCTTTGTCTCCCCTTCTAGTTTGCACACTAGATAGTGGTGTGTTACAATGCGGAAATGTTGGACGGATTGGTTCCGGTCCGTCGGTATTCAGCCCCATATACATAACTACACCCCCGTTGCAAAATGTAGAGAGGTTAGTTACGCTACCTGGGATCAGGCTTGCTTTTGGGTAAACAAAAGGGATGTACGTTCGTTCCTTCCCATGCCTTTGTCAGGGTGCAATTGATCTCCAACAGGGCCATTCCTCCTTCCCCACATTGGCTCTTTCCCCCGAAGGGACGATCAATATAGGTAGGGGAGGGTTGGATAGAAACGGTCCAGTCCATAGGTCTATGGCTTTTGATCTCGATGGGGTTTCCCCCTTACGCATGGGGTAAAGTCAGTTACGGTAGGGTTGCGTTTACCCCATCCACAACGTGGAGGGGGGGTGATAGTGTTGCAGGAATATTTTTTTAATATTGACTTTATTTTTAATTTTCACACTTAATGAAATATTGTAAATAGGATGTGATAATGTTGTTTTTATTTATATACAAAAGTATAATATTGGTAACGGGTATTATAACGTTATCTACTGCATTCGAAATCCCCTCCCATGCTGAAATTATGGGGGAATTCACCAATAAAAACAAGGGTATTGGGGTAACAGACACAAACCCCATCCCCCTCACAAAATCAGAACCTGAAAATCCTGATTGTCTCTTTGGAAAACAATTCAATAAGATGTTTGAGTGGTTACGGATAGAGCAAATTTCTTTTCCCGATTCCCCCCTGGGTGAGGATATACGGAAATTGAATCATTATTTACAGAAGAGGGGAATAAAAGTTAGCGAGGATCGTAAGGATACCCAAAAAATCCGTATTTCTGTCAAAGAAACCGCACCGGAATCCTTCAAGGAGAGGATAAGGGAGCAAGGGGGGGAAACATCCCAAGATATTGAAATGCATCTCCTTTACAAAGATGGGGAACCCATTGGGGCCGTGAGCCAATTTTCCTCTGGGGTGTTTGGTGCTTCAGCAGTGGCTGAGATTTCCCATGGTGATGAGAAGGAAGAGAATATCATAATTCTTAAGTCAGATGGGATCATTGAACCCATAATTCCCAATAAAGAGGAAGGGGACAATAAGAGTCCCCGAACTAAACGGGATTGCTGGGAAATTTGTAAGGAAATGGTGGGCGAGATCTGCAGTGTTTTACCCACTTCAACCCTATTCTGGAAAAGGGCCGCGGAGATAGGGAAGCGTTGTATGTCTATGTGCTCCCGTCACCTTCGTTTTATCCGGCACCCTGGGGCCCTTGTTGGATGCAGCAGTCTCTGTGCGGGAGTGATGCTCTTTGGTTGCAAGTATGGGGTTAGACCTATATGCAATTTTGTTTGCTGAATTGTGATTCCTCGTTTTCATTTGATTTTTTTGTACACTTACTAGTACCGATGGGACGGACCCTTTGCTTCATTTCTATCCGGTGGCGCGAGCGAAACGTAAACCCAAGGGGGGACCAAGGGAGGTTTCCTTGTATTTTCTTGCGTTTTATGACTGTTCCTATAGATAGGGATTTTGGTTTTTCTTGGGTTGCAGCTTCAAACCACACTGGGCCATTTTTTGTTGTAATTCTTCCCAGGGATACCCAGCTTGGGCTTGATTTCCGCAATGGAGGATTATGTCATCCACATATTTTTCAACCTTGACATCCAGATGGTATTCCTGCAACCATCGATTCAGGATACGGCGCAGAAACCAATGGGCCAGTGGAGGGCTTATTCTATGATCGCCTCATTGTGATGCCTTCCTTCTATAGGTTCCAATGGATAGGATGAATGGCACCGTGTCTTTTAGCCATCTCTCATCCTAAGGGAACAATCCCACGTGGTTCCCTATTGTGATGCTTCCTTTTTGTGGAAGCCCAAAACAGTTCTCTTCCGCTGATTTATCCGATTCCCACCTACCCAACAGAGATGGGGGTGTAAAAATATTTTATATAATAAAATATTTAGCATGAAAAAAAGTTGCATAGAAAAAAAGTCATCCGCTACTGTGCATGCTGCAGCGTTATTGATTCTTCTCCTCCTCTTTCACCTTGTTATGTCGTTACACATTAGTCTATACTATATACATTCAAATTACGTAAATAATTTCCTGAATACGTCGATATGGTATATAAAATTGCCATTAAATTACCCAGTAACGTTTATAATAGATAGTTTAATATTTGTTTTATTAATATTTATATTCCGCTTCTTCCTCCTTGGGCCAAGGGATTTCAAAAAACATTGGCATGATACAGGTACCTTGTTCGCTGAACTACGTACACAGAGAAAACAATATTTGCAACTAGCTCAGCGGAAGGGTATTTCTCGATGGCGCTGGTACATACTTCTGTGGATAGGATTCACAATGTTTATATTTTCCATAGTACTCTTTGGAGTGGCTCTACCCTCCGTATATTTGTTGACCATCGGACTCACCGGATGGATCATCGCCCTTTGGTGGCAAATACAAAGGGAAAAGATTTGGTGCGAGGAATTGATGTCGAGAATTCCCGATAATGATCCCCAAGATGGGGAACTGGTACTATCCCTTGTCACTTATCTTATGTTCCTACACGGGGATAGCAACCTTTGGGGACATCTTCTCTCTGAGGAAGTACGGGGTTGTCTCCTATTCCTTTTCTATTTGTGGTGTTGGCTACTTTTTTTTCCCTCCCTCTTCCATGTGTTTTTGGGTAAACGAAATTCATGGATTGGTTTGCATTATAACTTTTTCCGTTGTCTATGGTTCCTTATTACTTTATGTTTCCTGCTCATTTACGGCCTATTATTGGACCCGTTACTCCGTAGGTTATTGGGTCGGTCCACCCTGGCTCATTTTCTTCCGACGGTAGGCTCACCCATAAATAGGGAAAGATGGGAGGTATATTTTGGATTTTATGATGAAATCGAAGTAAACCCTGCTATAAAAACGATAACTGAAAGGAGATTTTATCTTTCTTATTTTTTTACATTTCTACTATGGATCATCGCAAAATATTCAACAAATGTCTGAGTAAATATTCAATCCTTCGGGACCATGTAATTTCCTGTAGGGCATTTCCATAGAGGGGTAGGGGTGGCGGGTCCCCCCCCTCAAGAGTGAAGAAGGAGGGGTTCCCAGTGAGCGTATGGGAGGAACTAAAATACCATCTTCCATAATTTTCTAAAATCATGGAGAGGGGTTCTACCCTCAAGCCCATAGATAGCCCAGCTGGACAAAAAAATAAAAAATTTTTTGACAATTATCTGTAACTTTACTATATTTATATCTAGGGGGATCGGGATGAAAGTTTGGTTGATGTTTAAATTCTGAATCTAACTTTGAATTAAATTTTCAATATACATTTTGACAGTTAAAATCTTTATATTAATTGGTGCTACCGCGAAAAAAGATATCAAACTTATTAGAATATTTTTGTAGGTTAAATGATGTGTTTGGGAGATGTTTATATTGTTAATGAGTATAGAAGTAGTCTGTTTGAGTATTGGGACCGTGCAATTTCTTGTGGGGAATGCCCTATCTATGAATCTAGTCTCACCTTTTCGTAAAGCAATTGAGTAACATAATAACATTTTGTTATGACACTGTTCCTGTTTTGGTATCCCAGGGGTATTTATCTTATTTCATATGAATTTTTATAAAATTTTTACTAGGTCCTTGCGCGGAAGACGAACATTGTGTTGTAGTAAGATCCATTCTGTTTATGGTACGTACAAAAACAACAAAAAATCCGTAATGTTAACAACATTACGGATAGGATGGAACCTTGTTCCATTGCCATAGACAAAGCGATCCGATCAACAAATAGGGCACGATCGCGCTATCTACAGTGAAAAGGAATGAAGCATTATTATGTAAAAAGGGGATGACCCATGCCCCCTACTTCTGGTAGAATATTGATCAGCACAAAGACAATAAACCCAGAGGAGGGAAAACATGAGCACCCACATCCATGATACAACATTATCAGGAAAAATCAATATCCAGAAAGAAGAATCATGGATAGATAGAAGTTCGATGAGGATAGGCAACCTGTCCATCGACCTCCCGTATTATGGAAAAACACAGAAAAGTCCGTGTCCCTTCTGTCATAGCCATAATGTCTTAATAGATCAGAAATTGATTTTAACCGATAAGACCATAATGGCCATGGTGGACAGAAATCTGGCCTCAGCCAACCGGACAACGGCAATAGCGAACGAGAATATGGCCCTAGCCAACCGAACAACAGCAGTGGCAAACGAGAATATGGCCCTGGCTAATAAGACAATGGCAATGGCAGACGAGAAAATGGCCCTAGCCAACAAGACAATAGCAATGGCAGACGAGAAAATGGCCCTAGCCAACAAGACAATGGCAATGGCAGACGAGAAAATGGCCCTAGCCAACAAGACAATGGCAACGGCAAACGAGAAAATGGCCCTAGCCAACAAAACAACGGCAATGGAAGCAGGGAATAAGAACACAAAATGGGTTGCGGTAGCCGATGAGGTTGGGAAATTCCGTAGTACGAATCCGTCCCCTGCCTCCCAGGAAACGGAACCCAATCCACTGATCGATGGTTCCCCCTCCGTAACTTTGCATGACAGAAAAGATAAGGGTCCGAGAAATGCACGATCCGAAAGGGATGGATATCATCAGTTGCACGATCCAAAAGTTCGGGATCGATTCTTACGTGCTCAACGTTTCCTCGATGGTCTCAAGGAGGGGATTACCTTATGGGGTCCCAAGGAGTGGGAGGAATCTAGGCGTCTGATTGGGAAACTGTTATCGCTGTGTTGTCCATCGAACCACAAGGAAAAAACGAAGGATTTCCTTCCCCTGGACGATATTACTAGCCTCATGTTCCATCACGACGGTGGTAGTATTTTGGTGCGGGCGCTGATTGGACTGTTGAAAAACGCATGGATCCCAGAGATAGACTCCCTAACCGACCCAAAGAATTGGAAACCCATTGTTGAGGACCTATGTAACTTACGCATGCGTGTAGATCGAACCCTCCATTGTCTGAAATATCCCCAGGATGAGGGGAATGGGGTCTATCATCGCGGGATATAGCACACTGTTTGGGGAACTAGATCTAGAGGTTCCTAGGACAAGATGGGAATTTTCACCGTACTCGTTACCACGTTATCAGAGTGCAAAGAATACCCTCAAAGATTTCATTTATCGTCTTTATCTTCCGGGCCTCTCCTTGCGAAATAGTAGTAAACTACTGGAGGAAAGATTCAACCTTCGGACGCCCCCGGAAACGCTTTCGCAGTGGTTGCAACCTTATTACAACGATGCTATACAATATTTCGAAAGGGATCTGAGCACGACAGTATATACAGCCATAGGCATGGATACTCTCTTTGTTCCCATTCGGGAGGAGGGTCGTTATGTTTCGAAGGCGATCGCAGTCAGCACGGGTATCACGGCGGAGGGGAGGCGGGACATAGTAGGGATCACCCCCTCGCCTGATGAGAATGTGGAATCCTATGATCAGCACATAGGGAAACTAAAGGAACGGGGCTTGAATGTCAACGACATACGTATTGTCACCACAGATGGGCATAGGGCTTTTCCCTTAGTTGTACGCAAGCATTTTCCTCACCATACGGTTCACCAACGATGTTACGTTCACGCGATTCGTAACATCATGAATGCAGCCCCTAAAAGTATGAAGAAGGAAATGGCTAAGGACGCTTCTTACGTCTTACGGTCTGGGGATATGGGACAGGCACTAGAACGGTGGTCCGAGTGTGCAGGGAAGTATCGGTTTGGAAATAAGGCGACATGCGAAGCATGGGAAAGGCTCAGTCCTAAAAAAATCTCCTTGAGTTTGCAAGCGGCATCCATAACTCAAAACCCCATACTTCTGCCCTATATACTATCCACGAACTACACGGAATCGCTGAATGCTCTGTTTCGTGAGAGAACGAATAGCAAAAAAGGTGGATTCGTTAGTCTTGAGGTAGCGATGAAGGAATTGATGCTTACCGCTTTCTATTGGGTGGGGAAACAAAAAGAAAACCCCAACCCATTGCCTGTCGAGGATCTTCTTTCGATCCCTGCTGACTACGAGTCCGAAATTTCGAACGGAGAACCTCTCCCCACCACGGCTTATGACTTTCATCCCCTCTTATGCACGGAACAAGGGCGGGGTTGTATGGACGATGTCCATACCCTTGATTTCTAGCTAGCACCTTTTGGGGAAAATCCGTCTAAGGCGCCACGACGGTTTTTCCCCGGGAAACTCCCTCCATCCGACGAGTTCTTCCACGGAACGGAGGTACCATATTCCTTCTCAAGAATCCCACCGCCTAGTTCTGGGGGTAACCTATGTGGTACAATCCTTCCAGCATCAGACTGGGTATCCGCCGCCCATCTCAATATCCATTATACCCCTAAATCTCGCAACGGTCTGTCCAGCCCATCATTTTCTGAATTTACAATAAATTAGTGATTAAAGGAAACACCTTATAAATATAAGATAAATACCCCTGGGATATCAAAACAGGAACAGTGTCATAACAAAATGTTATTATGTTAATCAATTGCTTTACGAAAAGGTGAGACTAGATTCATAGATAGGGCATTCCCCACAAGAAACTGCACGGTCCCATATGGATCTCGTAAAAGAAGTTCCAAAGATGAGGGAAATCCCCCCTGAAAACCCCGTTTAGGAATTTGCACCTCCACCGGGATACTGCCTCATGTTTTCCGCATTTCGCAAACAAATAGGGGCCCTGTTCCTGAGAAGAGTTAGCGTTCGGGAAGTGTCGTACAAAAAAGTTGAGATGGTCTCTAGTGGGGGTCCTTTTTGGATGAAGTGTACAATACCGCACATCCTACAGGGTGGGTTCGTAATGGTTTGTCCCTTGGGGAGTGCGCGGGTAGGAAGCCAGAAGTATGGATTGCTGATGTGGGAAGCAGGGGTATGGTTGATTCCCAATGGTTTATGCTAAACTTTGGGGATGGGGACTGCATAGGTCCATGCTAATTCACTTTGATGGACCTGTTTTTTCTGGAAAAGGGAACGAGGTGGGGTATGTCTTTCGGATACGATGATAGTAGTTTTTTCTTTGGGCTCGTCAACGCTGTTTTTTTTGATCTCTTACTGGCGGGTGACAATGCGCTTGTCATTGGCATGGCTGCTAGAAAGTTGCCTCAACAGAAGAGACGTCGCGTTATTATGTGGGGGGTTGCCCTAGCCATCGTGTTGAGAACAGTTCTGTCCTTGTTGGCTATGGAATTGTTGGATCTACCCTGGCTTCGTCTGGCTGGGGGATTATTGTTGATTCTCATCGGAATCAAGTTGTTAGTGGAGAATCACAAGGACGACGTTAATTCCCTGAGTGAGGATAGGAAACAGAGTCAGGGGATGGGAGCAGCTGTTGGGACGATTTTGACGGCTGATGTCGTCATGAGTCTCGATAACGTTCTTGCAGTAGCGGCCTCGGCTAATGGCTGTTGGATGATCATTTTGATTGCCCTGATCGTCAGCATTCCCATTATGGTTTGGGGTAGCCAATTGGTATCACGTTGGGTTAACCGTTTTCCATGGCTTAACTATGTTGGTTCCGCCCTTCTAGCTGTTCTTGCCGTTAATCTTATAAAAGGGGAGCCCTCTGTGGATCGTTTTCTGCAATCCTTAGGGTCATGGTTTCTCTATGTTGTTTTATATCCCATGGCCATTATTTTTACGTTGGCGGCAGGATATGGTATCAATCTTTGGTGTAAAAGGCGATATGCACTCCAGCAACAAAAACGGAAGGCAGGAAGGGAATCTGCTTCATAGGCTAGGCTACTCTGAAGAAATTCTTTACTGAACGTATTTCACAAACTAGGTACCCTCCGAAATGGGGGCTGGGATGTCGTTTTGCGTGGGCTCATTCCCAATGATGATGGATTGGGGATTCGGTGTGTTATGGTAATCCCCCAGGTATTTTACCCCATCCCCGTGGCTGAATTTTTTTAGGATGGATTTTTCGGGGTTTGTAAGTCCCCGCTCGCCCCCTGTTTTGGATCAGTCCAAGGGGATAGCAGGGATCCTTATGATAGGCGTCGAATTGGAAGGATTTGAGGGGAGCTTTTCGGGCGGCCCCCGGGGGGGATAGACCCATTTGAACGTGGTAGGTTGGGTGAATCGTTTGCTCGCTGATGCTGTACAACGGGGGGCTAGTGATTTGCACATTGAATCCTTATCCGTGGGGGGAAGGGTTCGTTGGCGGGTTGATGGGGGTTTGTGGAGGGGGGAGGATATATCCTCCACCTGGATCCTTCCCGTGATTACTCGTTTGAAGGTTATGGGCCAGATGGACATTGGTCAACGGCGTTTACCACAGGACGGACGTTGTACCCTCCCTGTGGCGGACCGGGAGGTTTCCTTGCGCATTGCAAGCTTGCCGGTAGTCAATGGGGAAAGGATCACTATACGGATTTTGCCCTTGCATGTTTCGGGTTGGACGCTGTCCCGTTTGGGATTATGTACAGAACAGGAGAAACAGTTGTGTCAGTGGCTTTCGCAGGGCAGGGGTTTGTTGATCGTTACTGGCCCCACAGGAACGGGGAAAACGACGACGCTATATACCATGTTGCGGCAACTACAGGGGGAAGAGCGTAACCTGGTTACCTTAGAGGATCCTATCGAGCAACTCCTGCCTGGTGTCAATCAGGTGCAGGTGCATGTAAAATCTGGATTGACCTTTGCTATTGGTTTGCGAGCTATCCTTCGCCATGATCCTGATGCTGTGATGATCGGTGAGATCCGTGACCAGGAGACGGCGGATATAGCGATTAGGGCTGCTCTGGCAGGGAATCTGGTTCTCACTAGTTTGCATACCGTGGATGCTATAGGTGCGGTGGTACGTCTGTTGGACATGGGTGTAGCTGCTTATCGTGTCGCGGCTGCTTTGCAGGGTGTGATGGCCCAACGTCTCCTACGGCGCCTCTGTTCCCAGTGCCGTGGCCGCTGTTGTGTTGCTTGCCATTCCTCTGGATACCGGGGGAGATTGGGAGTTTTCGAAATGTTACCTATGGACCCTGTTTTGCGGGCCAAGATCAATCGTGGTGCATCCGTGTCCGTTTTACGTCAGCATATCCAATCCATGGGGATGAAGAGTCTGGCGTTGGCCATTCGTTCCCAGCAACAGCAGGGGTTTACCGATGAGCGTGAGGTAATGCGGGTGGTGAATTCCCTTGGCGCGCCTCTCCGCTGAGGACTGTGCCCGCCTGAGTACCTGTTTGGAACAATTACTCTCCAGTGGATTGCCCCTGCTTACAGCGTTAGAGCTTCTTGTTGAGCAACAAATCCTGCCTGCCTCGTTGGGAAGGTATACCTGCCGAAAAATAGCTCAGGGTGTTCCCTTAGCGGAGGTGTGGCGGCAGGGGGGGTTACCGAAGATGATGGTTGCTTGGTTGCGAGCCTCGGAGGAACAGGGTGATTATACAGCTGGTCTCCGGCAGAGCGTTCTTTTCTACCATGCCCAGTCCCGTTTCATTCGCCATTTCCGCCAAGCTTGTCGTTATCCCTGTTTGGTCTTGGTGATGACGGCTGTAGTGTTTCTCTTTCTCCTGATCACATTAGTCCCAAAATTTTCTGAACTTTATACCCTGTTGCATATGGATCCCCCTGTTTCTATCCATCTCATCATCTACTTCCTGGTGGTTTTGCAGGGTTTTTGTTGGTTTCTTCCCTTGTCCCTTTACGTAGGATGGCAATTCCTGCGCCGTGGTTATGGATGGGGGTGGATTCTGAGGATACCGGGTCTTCGTTTGGGTTTACGAACCTTTGCAACCCATTTTGTAGCCCAACAGCTTTCTGCTTCCCTTCGAGCCGGGATTCCACTGTTACGGGGACTGGAGTTGGCGGCTTCTACTGCTCCTTGGCCACAGTTGGGGGATTCCCTTCGCGATGTCAGGACTCGTGTTCAATGTGGTGTACCGTTGGCTGTGGCCTGGGAGGGGGAATCAACTTTTCTGCGTGCCCTGGCGTGTTTGACTGCCTTGGGTGAGGCGGGTGGGTGTTGTGAGGTCCTATGGGATCATCTGACGGTGAGCACAGAAAAGGCGTTTCAACAGCAGATGAAACGATTGTTGAGTTGGTTGGAGCCCTTGTTGTTGGGTGTTGTAGGTATAGGTGTGGCTGCATTGGTGCTTCTTTGGCTCCTGCCATTGCTTGCCCTGATGGAGGCCATTTGAGTTGTCAAAAAAGTACCTGAGGTGGGAAAGATCATCATAGGAGAGGTACCGAATAGGAGGCAAATTCCCCATCGCGAGGCGGGTTTTACGTTATTGGAGATGTTGGTGGTGCTGGTGATTATGGGTCTTCTTCTAGCCCTAGCTATCCCCAATTTTCGAACAGCAATGGAAAAGGCTCACCAGCGTGTGGATCAGGCGAATCGACAGCTGATTTCTGCGCAGGCAGAGCATTATTTGTTGGAACATGGTGAGGAGGCCCCTTCCATCGATGTATTGGTGCAGCAGGGGTATCTAAGGGATAAGCCCCGTTGTCCTGGCAAAAGGGGTGACTATAGGTTGATAGCCGGCAAGGTAAAACCGGAGGAGCGTGTAGTGTGTCCCTGAAAGGGCACCGGCGGACATGGGGGATGGTATATTTTGAGGTTGTTTTAGCCCTAGGGCTATTGGGAATCATTGGGGGCGGGATGTGGTGGTTGTCCCATCATATCCTGTGGCGGAGTGAGGCACGGCGGGCCCTACATGAGGTGGCTATCGCTTTACAAAATGCCCATTCAGAGGCGATAGCGAAACGTCGCTCGTTATGGCTTGCATTGGTACCCCCAGGTGAATTATGGGGGGGCAAGGGGTTATTACGGAGGTACCACTGGCCCATACGGTATCAATTGCGGAGTAATTATGAAAACCATCGTGTTTTGTGGACAGGACAGGGGACTGTGCGTGGTGGGAGGATTTGGGTTTTTGTGGATCATCGTTATGCGGGCAGCATTACTCTATCCGTAGCTACTGCCCAGGTCCGAACTTCCCCTGCCTGGGAGGAGGTATGAGGGCGCCTATAGGGCAGAAGGGGTTTTGGCTTCTGGATGTGATGGCGGGTTTGATTGTGGTTGGTGTGGGTTGGTTGGCCTGTTGGCGGGTGCAGGTATGGGTGCAACATCACCTGGTGACGCAGCAATTGCGTTTGGAGGTTGCCCTACAGTTGCAAGCCTGTCTCGAGGAAAGCCGTCATGCCCCTGTTGGGATCGATTCCTCTCACTTTTCTTTATCGAGTCGTTTGCATCCCACAGTGGTCTATCATGTTTCCCGTCGTATGGGGCCGATGGGGGTGAGGTGGTGGCGTACCGAGGCAAGGGCGGAGTGGATCGATCCTTCAGCAGGATCCCAGTCCCTCTCCCTCTCCCTCGATCGATGGGTTTCGAACGGGGATTCCTCTTCCTTGAGGCCCTTTACGCCCTCTTAATAGTCTCCCTCATTGTACCGGTTCTATTTTCCCTCTATCAGACAACAGCAGTGCATATTCTGCGCAGTGTGGATCAAGGTCAGTCCCTGTTAGGATCATTGGGTAGTTTTTCCCTCCTGCAGTCGGACATACAACAGAGTGAGGCGGTAGAGGTGAGGTCGTCGGGGGAACTACTTTGTAGGTTATCACGTCAGAGGCTAATTTTTTATACTTTGCGGGGTAGCCAATTGGTCCGTCGTGTTTCTGTGGCGGGTTCGTTGCCGGAGGGGTGGGGGATTGTGAGTTATGCTGTGAAGAGTTGGACTTTTATACCGATTCCGAAAGGTGTAAGGGTGCAGGCCACATGGTGGGATCGTTCGGTGAATGGGGGGGTGACATGGGAGGCGGCTTGGACGATAAGACCGGGTGTGGAGGAGAGGATATCTGCAACATCTACCTGATACACAACATGGTTTTCTGTTACCCTATGTTATGGTAGGATTGGGGGTCGTGCTGACGGGCTCGCTATTGTCTGTCAGCACGCTCTGGAGTACACAACGTTCAGTATGGTTTTATATCGAGGGTTTGCGTGCACAGTATGCAGCGGAGAGTGTACTTGCTAGGGCAGATGATGGTGGGGATTCGGGCCCACGTATTGTGGCGTTATTGGGTTGTCTGGTCCAACTGGAATTTTCCCATTCGTACAGGATCGCGAGGGCACGGGGACGAATGGGGGTAGAACGTGTTCTCCTACGGAGGCAAGAGGGGGATCATGGGGGAATTCAATCGGGTACTGGAAAAAAAGAGGGCATGGGGGGAATGAACGCTGGTGCCGAGGGAACAAGGAACACCCGCGCAGCAGAAACGACATCTAATTCTCATGGGGTTCATGGGGAGCGGTAAGAGTGTTGTTGCATTGCAAATTGCTAGGCGGTTGGTATCGTTGCCCTGGTTTGATACGGACCAGTTGTTAGTACGATCTTTTGGTTGTTCCATTCAGGTGTTTTTTCGTCGTTATGGAGAGCAGGCTTTCCGATGTCAGGAGAGGGAGATCGTCCATCGATTGTTGGAGGGTCCTACGGCCGTCTTGTCTATGGGCGGTGGAGTTGTGCTTTGCGGCCCGAATCGGAAGAAAATTATTGAGAATGGGTTTGTTGTTCATCTGCGCCTCCCCTGGCCCGCCACCCGTGAGCGGTTGGAGCGGTGCCGGGGGGAGCACCGGCCCCTATGGATTGGTTCCATGTTGGAGAGGGAGGCGCTCTTCTGGCGGAGAATGGCCGGTTACGCCGGTGCTGATTATGTGGTGGATAGTGGTAGTTCTCCTCCGGATAGGGTAGCCCGTGACATTGTTACCCGGTGGCAATCCTATCGTGGTTCACAGCGGGGTTAGGGATACGAATGGTTCTTTTTCCCCATTAAAATATTCTATGACTTATGCGCTAAGTTAGGTGCAGAAGTGATGGAAGTTGTGTTTGGTTCTACAGAATGGGTCGGTGGGGCTTCCCATTACCCTCATATTGCTTGCTCCTACTAGGGCCCTGAGGAAAGAGTGGGGGCGGTGAATGAGTCCTCCACCAATTTTAAAAAACTATTTGCAAAGTAAATCTCCCTTCCTCTCCCATTTATTGTATCGGATCATGCTGTATTTCTTCCTATTTTATAACGTATTCTCCATCTTTCTGAAATCTCCCATTTTAAATTATGTAGGATATACTGCCCTACCTTTATGGCATACCGGTTTATATTTATTAATAAGATATTAGTAAGTATAAATAAAATATAAACCGGAGACTTGGGATTATCATCTATACTGTGGTGTTACCGTGGAAAGGAACGATCCGACAATTCCCGATCAGAACATTTGTTCCTGCGATTTGGTTTCCTCTCTGATCTATAATTAAATTCAATAAATATAGTAAGGTTATTTAATAGTACTTACTCTTTCATCCAATGCCCCTTAGTAAATAGATAAGCACTATATTTCATAATATTTCATAATATTTCATAAATAAACATTTTATTTGTGCTATTCAAAGGATACTAGAGGATCGATGGCTTTCCAAACCGAATAACTATGGAACAGGGGAGATAGAAAAATGGAGGGGGAGGAACAGTTTCCCTCCCCGGATTTATTGTGCTGCTTCAGTCATTTCCTTTTTAGATTTTTCCAGTCTCTTTTCCAGTTCCTTTTCAATTTCTTTTTCGTTTTTATCCAACTTCATTTAGCAGTTCCTTTTGTCTTTCAAGATAGACATACTACTATTGAACACTTTGGGAACCAGTACAAGAAGTTTCGGTCCACCCCAGTCTATATACTGTTGCGAAGGGTGATAGGAGAGCAAACAGGGGGGTGAATTAGGAAGGGCAAAAGAAACTCGCGGTGCGCGTTCTATCTTGCCATCGGGCCGTCTGCAGAGCCCCTTTGATCCAGCCGCCCAAGGTAGTATCAAGGATGAGCCATTGTGTAGGGGAGAGGGTAGTTGGTAACCTTTTCGCGGTGGCACCAGTCCTAATCTATAGCAGGACTCCGAGCCAATCCTTCGGAATAGTACACAAAGAGAAAAACCATCCGGGAGGGTAGGGAGTGCCAGGAAACTGGATCGGGCGGGGGCACAGCCCCTCTCCTTTCCTGGTGATGTCCCAGAGGACATCCCTAGGGGATGGGGATAGTTTCTGGGGTTTGAACCCCCAATTTTTTAGGTTTTATGTGCATAACAAATCAAAGCACAGCCATAGCTTATGTTGTCAATCCCTTGGATACACTACAGGCAATGGGGGTGGTAATGTGCAATTCCAAGAGTGGTTGAGGTATCTGGCAGAAAATTCCGCTAGAAATCGTTCTGCTGGTAAACGGAAGGCATCCCCGGGGACCTGGTGGGAGCGCTGGTTTGGCGTTTTACCTGGGCTTTTGTTACGCTTACTAGCTCTCGTTCGTCGTTTTAGGCATGGTACAATGATCAAATGAACTCCCCCCAACCAGCCTGCTGTTGCCATGGGCCCTCGGGGCTGGTTGGGAGGATCCCCCGTTTTCCACCGGAATTATGGAAAAGTTGAAACGGTTCTGATATGCTTTATGGAGTTGGGTTGTAAGTGTAGGGTGACAGGACGACTTTTCTCTATAAAACAGGGGGATTTCTGTTCATGTTCAATCGAAAAAAAACTCGGCAGGTCCGTGTGGGCAACGTAGCCATTGGTGGTAATGATCGTGTGGTTTTACAAAGTATGTGTACCACGAAGACGGATGATGTGGAGAAAACGGTGGCTGAGATTCACCGTCTTGAGAAAGTGGGTTGTCAAATCGTCCGTTTGGCTATTCCCAATCAGGCTGCTGCAGACGCCATTCCAGCAATCAAGGAACGGGTGTCGATCCCCTTGGTGGCCGACATCCACTTTGATTATCGTTTAGCTTGTTTAGCCATTGAGAATGGGATTGATAAGGTCCGTATCAATCCTGGGAATATCGGACGTAGGGAAAAGACGGAAGCCGTGGTTTCTTTGGCTAAGGAGCGTGGTATTCCCATTCGGGTGGGCGTGAACGCAGGATCGTTGGAGAGGGGTATTCTCAGAAAATACGGTTACCCTACGGCTGCAGGTATGGTGGAAAGTGCTAAGTACCATGTAGGCATTCTAGAGGATCTTGGGTTTGAGGATATTATTCTTTCCCTGAAGGCGTCCGATGTTTCCTTAACCATTGAGGCTTATCGGGAGGCAGCTCAGGTGTTCCCGTACCCCCTCCACCTTGGGATTACAGAAGCAGGTACGCAGTTTTCAGGGACGGTCAAGAGTGCCGCTGGATTGGGTGTACTGTTGGCACAGGGAATAGGGTCGACGCTTCGTGTTTCCCTAGCGGCGGATCCGGTGGAGGAAATAAAGGTAGGACGCGAATTACTGAAGACATTTGGTTTGGCTGATAATGCACCCACACTCATTGCCTGTCCCACCTGTGGTCGGATTGCTATTGACCTCATTACTCTGGCTAATGAAGTCGAGGAGTATCTGAGTGATGTTCAGGCACCCATTAAGGTAGCGGTGTTGGGTTGTGCTGTCAATGGGCCGGGGGAGGCACGGGAGGCCGACATAGGAATAGCGGGTGCACGGGGGGAAGGTCTGCTGTTTTCCCGGGGGGAAATTGTTCGTAAGGTACCGGAGGATCAACTTTTATCTGAACTGAAGAAGGAGATTGATGTTTGGGTTGCCAATTATCATAGGAAGAAATGGAAGGAGGACGGGAAGGGGGAATCTCGTCGTATAGACGTAGCGGTGTCATAGAACAGGCAAAGGTTATTCGTTTTTTGTTGGGCAGGGGTGTTAGGAATGGTGCTGTTGTGGAAACGGAATTGTCCTTTATTTCATTTTCCTTTATACTACGGTATGAATTTTTTATATATGGTAGGCAAACCAGGAGGGGTACAACCGGCAACTGCGCGATCGTTGCTATGATGTGCTGGGACCTTGGGTTTTGTTCCTACGGATCCTAGTTTTTCGTTGTTCCCGTGCGTATTTCCATGTTCATTCCTTCCCATAGGATGAACGGTGGATGAACGGTTCTATTGCGTGAACTATCGGATAGAGAGTTTGCCGTCATTTATGAGTTTTGCGATCTTCCATGCGCCCCACCTCTGCATGTATAAGCAGGGGGTGAATGGTGCAATTTATCCTCTGGGGGATGGGATTTTACGATCCTAATCAACAGGGGGCGTTTATCCATGAAGAAGATGATACTTGGGTTAGTGATTTTTGGTGCCCTCAATTGGTTGTTGGTGGGTATATTTCAGTGGGACCTTATTTCAACCATTCTTGGTGGCGATTCTGTTCGAATTTCAACGACACTCAGTCGAATTCTTTATACATTGATAGGCATCGCCGGTGTTTATTCAATTGGTTATTTGGTTCCCAATCGTATGCGAATGTACAGTGAAGATTGACCCATGCGTTTGTTTTTGTTTCTCTGCGATCGAGGGGTTGTCCCCTTTTTACGTTTATTATTTACATTATATTTATTGTTTAAATAATAAAACTTTCGGGTCAATTCTTCTTTTTAGATGTTGGATCTTGGGGAATGGGTCCCCCCCATAACAGTGTGTAGGGATTATAGTGGAACAAGGGCGACGAAACGACCCTTGATATCCCCCAATAGGTTTATGCTCCACCGGTTCTGGTGACCTACTATCTACATCCTTAGGGGGAACTAGGGTTTTTGTCACCGGAGCAAGAAACGAGTTACTCAATTTATGGGAATAGTATACAAAAAATGGGCATCGATCCCGCTTCATATTTCTACGGGCGGGTGTCGAAATAGTGGACCCAAAGCCGAAGGGATTGGGTCGTTTTTTGATACGGACTACGGTTTTCGCTACTTTCCCTAGGGGTTCATTTTTGTTGATCTTCCCGGTTTCCACCCGACAGGATTCAGTCCTTGCCCTTCTCTGAATCGCCCACAATCGGGATATTTTTTCCAGCAGCATCCAGGTGTTTGTTTTGTAACCTGATATCCACCAGCTGATTACGGAGGAAACAAACCCCCTCCCATTTCCTGGGTGCCCTACTGGTACACGGTTTCTCTTGTTTTAGGCAGCCATGGGACGTTACGATGATCGTTCTCTGTTGATGTAGGACGAGGGATCCGAGTTCGTTTGTTGGGGGAGATCGTTGTATGAGTGGGATATACAGACCTCCGGATGGATCAATGCTTCACTAAGGGTTTCTGACGCGATGTGCGCGAATGTTTTGCAACGCGATCAAGGGGGATATCCTATCTCATCACTTGCCCGTAGAGCATATCCCTCCCCTCCCGTGGTACATGTTGATCCCCTGGGTTTCGTGAATGGAGGGATATTTTTTATCCTGTGGTGAGTATGGAATAGGAAAGAAGTATACCGGATGAATGTTGTAAATGGGTTGTTTTGGAAGGTATGTTGAAGAATTTCGAAAATATGGATAAGGGGACCCATCTCAAGGTGTGCGTGTTCTTAGTAAAAATTGTGGTTAGTTTTCCCATGATGGCGAGGGATTCGTTTCTGGGGTGATACGTTCAATAGGTGTTATCCTGCTGTAATTGAATATCAGGAGCGGGGGCCCTCGGGGGCTTGTATTGGGGGGGTTGACGGGAATGGGTGAGCTTGCCGCCGCATATGGGGGAAGTGGGTAGCCTGAATTGTCCCCTATAAGGGGGGGTAGTATTTTTATGGAGTATACGGTTTGGGACGGCGCGGGGAGGAATGTTATTCCTGTTCTTATATTGCTCCCGGTGTGGACAATGCAGTTCCATCCATGCTACTATTAAGAATAGCATATTGTTTATTTAAAATTGATTTGGATGTTTTCTAAAAATTGTTTAATAAACATATAAATGATAGATCCGGAAATGACAGGTTTAAGGGAACACCGTATGCTTGGACACGTAGAATTCGAGGGAGATGGGTAGTCTGCGGTTGGCGTACTAGGGGGTAGGTTTCCATGAGAGGGTTTTTGAAGGGGCGAGGTTACTGGCTATGGGAAAACACTGTGCTTGTGTTGTTTTCGGGGATACTATGGATTGGCTCTGTCTGCGTGGTTCCTTGGGACGGGGTGATCTATGCTGGAGCGGTAAGGGATGTTTCCCCTCAATCCGTTGGAAGGAACCTCATCCCCTTTTCCTTGGATATTCAGTCCCCCGAGGGGAAAGGTCAGGATGGTGATCGGGGAACTCACAAAACGGTGGAGACCGTTCCATCGGGAACAACGGTGATGAAAGCCCTGGCCAGTACTAAAGATTTTGTGAATTTGAAGGGTCCTCACCAGGTTTGTATGCGAAAAGGTTCCCTACCCTCTTCGGGATCCTATGGGTGTGGGGTGGTTGTTAGTCCCTCAGATTTACAACCGTCCCCATTGGGGGAAGATGCCTTTTCTGGGTATTTGGATGATTTTGTACAGGAAATCGAAGAGGGGGAGAAGAAAAATAGTGGTGTAGCCTTTATGTCGTTCCGTCCTTTGCCGGGAAGTTTCTATGAAGGTTTGCAGAGGGGTATGGAGATAACTGTGAGTCCCTTGCGGGCAGATATAAGTAGGGGTCTGGATCCTCGTAACAGGGATAAGATTGTGCAACAGACATTGTATAGGTCCCTCGATAGAGGGGATGTGTTAGGTGTTGTCGAGGTGAAGGTGGGGGAAAAGGATAAGCGCACAAGTTGGGAGGATTACTGTCCGGATTGGCTTGTGCCATACGTTGAAAAATTGTTGGATTACTTCCATGAGTCCGGGAAACCCATGAACGCAGAGGTGACTGCGTATCATGAACCTGTGGGTAAACGAACAGCCTCAGGAAAACCCGTAGATGTAGGTGTGGCAGCCGTTGACCCCAGTGTGATCCCCATGGGCAAGTGGATCTCTATGCCCTCGTACAAGTACAACGGTGGATGCCTGCAGGCGGCTGATACGGGGGGAAAGGTAAAGGGAAATATTATTGATGCTTTTGTAATGAGTGAGGAAGAGGCCGAAAAATGGGGCCGACGTAATGTGAAGGTGCGGATCTTTGATTCTAAGGATGCCTGTGTGAAAGCACATAGGGATAAGGGGGGAATGTCCGTCGTGGAAGATATCAGGGATCTTGTGATGGAGATGCAGGGATCTTTTTTTCACGCGGACACGGCGAACGTGACGGATGGGGGGAGAGATCCCTCCTCCCCCATGTCGTTGTCTGTAGGGGGATCCCAGCATCCATCAGCATCCCCTCAGCAGTCGACGCCGCAACCAGGATCCCAGCAGTCGACGCCACAACCAGGACCCCAGCAGTCGACGCCACAACCAGGACCCCAGCAGTCGACGCCACAACCAGGACCCCAGCAGTCGACGCCACAACCAGGACCCCAGCAGTCGACGCCACAACCAGGATCCCAGCAGTCGATGCCACAACCAGGATCCCAACAGCAGTCGACATCACAACCAGGATCCCAGCAGTCGGTACCGCAACCAGAGTCCCAACAACAGGCATCCCGGGAGAATTCTATTTCTTCTGATGGACGTGATAGGGCTTCCAAGGGTAAAGATGCTAAAAAAATGGGGACCCAAAAGGTTTAATACTCTATTCCGGCCCTATTTGGTTGGTTTTGGGATTGGGTGTGATGCGTGTGATCATGTTTCCTCCTTGGCTTGGCTTGTTCTCTCATTCTACCCATGGGGGTATAGGGTGGGGATGTATGAGGTAAGCTAGGCATGTGGCAACTCGAAGCAAGGAGGCGGTCCCCTATGTTTCTGGACCCAGGATGTTCCAAGTCCACCTGTGGGAATGGACAGGGTATGACAGCTAGTTCGAGGAAGGGTTCTGGCAACCAACAACAACAACAGAGGAAGGATGCGGTGGAAAAGTTAATGGAGGAGATAAGTGAAGAGTTGGGGGTGAACAGCGGGACCCGTTCTGTGGATGAGGCGCCGTCGACCTTCGCGAAGCGCCTCAAGAAAGCAATCCGTAAGCGTATTTGAGAATTTTTTCTATAGAAATCCATTTTCCCTGTGGTTATGATGATGCGTGAAGAGCGTCCCCTTTCGGGCATGGGGGCGCTCTTCGATATTTTTTCCATGAGGAGGATGGAAATATGGGTTGGGATTTTCATGTACATACACAGGCTTCCGATGGGTGTTTGAAGCCAGCGGAGGTAGTACAGCGTGCGTCTTCCCGGGGTCTGGATGGTATAGCGATTACAGACCATGATACTCTGTCTGGAATCCCAGAGGCGGAGAGGGAGGGGCGAAAGTGCGATGTCCGGGTTATCCCTGGTGTGGAGATTAGTACGTCTTGGAAAAAGGAGGATATTCATATTATTGGTCTTTTTATTGATCATAAGGATGTATCATTGCAATATCATTTAACAGAACAGCGTGGTTTGCGTCAACGGAGGAATGATTGTATATTGAGTATTCTGAATAATATGGGCCTATCCATTACCCGGGAAGAGGTCCACAAACAGGTCCCCCCAGGGGGACAGATGGGGCGGCCTCATATAGCTGCGGCATTAGTCGAGAGGGGTGTCGTGATTACCAGAAGGGAGGCTTTTGATCGCTATTTGGGCTCGCAGGGAAAGGCCTATGTAGGGATGGAACGGGCCCATCCTCGGCAGGCGATCGATTGGATTCACAAGGCAGGGGGAAAAGCGGTTCTCGCACATCCGGGTATTTATAAGGGGAATTGGCAACAGGCAGAGTGGTTAGAGGGTCTATGGGGTTTAGAGGTTCACCACCCGGATCATACCGTGGCGATTTGTGATGAGTGTTGTGACATTGCGGCCAAACGGGGGTTGTTTCCCACATCAGGTTCCGATTTTCACGGTATTGTAGATGGAAAAGCCTACCATGCAGAACTTGGGACTTGTGCTTTATCATCGGCCCAGGGGGAACGGTTATGGGAGAGAATGTATCATCGCAGGGATTCCTCATCCTGAACCGGAATATCGTCGGGTGGCTTTTGCTTGATTATGGGTTTAAAGGATGAAATTAGTATGGGGGATTATTTTTTCCTTATATATTAATATTCCCCCCTGTCGGGGGGAACCCCATTTCCCTAGTATACCTCGGGGATACAATGGGGGCATTCCAATCCAGGCGGATATGAACACGGGACCCTATTACGAAACATTCGGCCCACTGAACAAGTGGTTCAACCCTCGTTCCTAGGACTGAATCCCTAGGCCCGATATTCATTCAAGATCTCCCTGGGTTGGTTTAGGAGGTAAAACGAGTAAAGGGGATATGATGGATCATGGGTTGGGATTTCCATACGCATACCACAGCTTCTGATGGTGCCCTGACCCCCACTCAATTGGTGGAGAGGGCGTCATCATTGGGTTTGAGCGGAATCGCAATTACGGATCATAATACGGTGGCAGGAATCGAAGAGGCTCAGCGGGCGGGGGAGAAGTTGGGTGTTTGTATTATTGCAGGGGTGGAGGTAGGCGCACGGTGGAAAAAGGTGAGAATGCATGTTTTAGGGTTGGGTGTTTCCCACACAGACCACGTTTTTTTAGATCGTCTTGCAGGACAGCGTCGTATTCGTCAGCGGAAGAATGAGTTTCTGTTGCAATACCTCCGGGGATTGGGACATGGGATAACGGAGGAGGAGATCATTCTTCATGGGGGTAGATTGGGGGGGGAAATCAGTGAATTGCATGTGGCTACACTTCTTGTGAAACGAGGGATTGTTGGGAATCATCAGGCGGCCTTGGAACGTTACATTGAGCCAGCCTTGGAACGTTATGACCATTATGATGAAACAGGGCGAATTGAGCCTGTGGAGGCTAGTCGCTGGATCAAAGAGGCGGGTGGGAAGGCCGCTTTAGCGCATCCCGGTGTGTACAAGGTGGATTGCCTTGCTACGGATTGGATCATAAAGTTATGGGGTATTGAGGCAGATCATCCCAGTCATTCGCGGGGCCAACGGGAAAGGTACCGTTCCTTTGCCCAAAGGCACGGTTTGGTAGCTACAGCGGGTTCAGATTTTCATAGGGTGGAAAACCAGCAGGTCGTCCGCTCAGAAATAGGGTCATGTAGTCTGCCAGAAGGGGAGGGGAGGATGATTTATCGGGATCTTTATGGGGAAGATTGTCCCTAGGTGGATGGAATGAAAATGGAGGACGGGGGAAAGAGGGGATCGATGAACGGGACCAACGATTGTCCTTATGTATGAAATGTTCTGAACATCCAGGTTTTGAATCATACGTGATGGATACGGCTGCAGGTTCCAAGGCCACGAAGATACGTAGCATCCTTCTAAGAGAAGCTGCGGCATGTAGGTAACGTTGATTTCATGCCACTTATATGAGAATCATCACAGCGCCCCAACCGACGAAAAAGGGTGGGGGAGGCAGCATCCCAAAGGGTGTGTGCATTTTCTGGGGGATTTTTAGTCCTACTTTCTTTTCTCTTTGGGTGACCTTTTCCTGTATTTTTTAGTCATAATTATTTTATTAATTTGTACAGATAGAAAATTCATTCTTGTCCTTTTTTAAATTCACGCACCAGCACCATATCTGTATCCCCCTCTCCATATAAAATTTTCCGTTAGTGGATTGCCTCACCTAAATTTTCGAAGAACCCTCTGCTGCTAGGAGGATGGAAATTCTTAGATCGGATGGGTGAAGGCGTCCTTTTAGGGGTTCTCACAGAGACTGATAAAGCGGGGGTCTCCGCTGTTCATAGCGGGTGGATGAACAGAGGCTTTAGGGTATGAAATTATTGCATGAATCAGGCAGGCAGTATTATGGGGTAGCATATGGAGAACGGATGGTAAGCAAACAGATCGTTTGAGTTCACCGGGCTGCCCTATAACCCTAGTTGATAGGCTCTCTCCCCTTTTCATTATGGACAGCAGTTGCGACTAAGTACACGCCAAATCTAAGGGGTATGGTACCTTGGGGAAAGTCACGAAAGGAGAGAACCAACAACAGACCTGTCCTATACGTTCGAGCAGCATGCACAGTGTACAAGGGGGATGGGCCCAATGGGACGCTCACTGTGCAACATAGTACCTTAGTTTGGAATGCCGAAACGAACGGGATATCTCCCTCTCCCAACTGCCCATGTAGTTCTATATGTAAAAAATGATTATGGGGTCCAGGATCTAACACGGGAATATCGAGGTTTGTACTCGGTTTGGGTGCGAGGACGGTTGGATAACACAATCACTAGATTTTTGTAATTTTTATCATTCTTAATCCCGAAATATCGGCGCATGATGGACTTGACGAAACAATTTCTACCCTCTGCAACGCCATTGGTCATTCTACAGAGGTGGTAATTGGCGATATAATCCTCGCCGGATTCTAAGCTTTTTGCCGCGTTTTGAATGCCCACGCACTGGGATTGTAGTCTTGCTTCCATCAGAGCACGCAGAGCGTCTCGAGTCTCCCGGATCGTATAAAACTCATTGTCATACCAATGCCCCAGTGCAGTCACAAACCAGTAAGCTTTCTCCAAATAAGACCAAGAGGAAGTATACTCAAAAAACCTCTTTAGGAAGGCTCTCACTTGAGGATCCATGGTTTCCCAATAACGGTTCTTCAAGGCACCACGGATCGCCTGCTTTATTTTTAAAAAATAATTCTTTTTCTTGTTTTTGAGCATATTTTTGTATTCTGATATGAGGTGTTCATACATATCGAGAATATATGATATGCATTCATCAACATCATCCCTAGATAGCATAGATTGTTCATACTGTTCCCGAAAACGGGAGCGGGTTTTCTCTATTTTTCCGTATTGGAGTTTGAGGTCAGGAAAGTATTGGAGTAACTCCTGCAGTACCAGTTCATCCTGGGGTGTAAGTTGCTTATAAAGGCTTTTTTTGAGCAAATCCAGAAGCATTTGGTCAACGGAATCAACGAATTTTTTATTCTTGAAAAAGCCCGTTACAATCGGATGCAGGGCATGATCCCTTATGTTCATAATGATATGGAATCTGTCATGGATGATCACCGCATCACAATAGTTTTTTTCTATGAAATTACGGGTGATATCCCTTTTTCGGTTGTAATCTCCCCCTGATTGACTTTCTTGGGTTCCCCATCCTTCGGAAATCATATCATCGTAATGAATTATAACCATTGACATACATAATAAAAGTTAAAATTACACAATAATTTAAAAATTATAATAAAACATAAAAAATTACTGTAAATGGCAATTATGTAAAAAAATGGAAGCCATACCCATACTCAGGGTAGGTTGGTTTTCCTGAAAATAAATGTAAGAATATTATTTTTTTAGTGTGAAGATAGGGGATACATGGCAGGGATAGCGAATTCTCCCAGTCCCCATGCGGACACAGAGTGATTATCCATCCCACTAAGTTTCTTTGCCTGCTCTAAGTTGAAATTTTTATACACGGAATCAATCACCCTTTGGAATGAATCAAGGGTAGGATAACAGCTCACTCCATTCGTATAACGTCTGGCCTCCCTGTGATTTCTCTCTAAGGAACCCGTTGTACGATTTTGAACAGCATCCGCTAGGTCGTAATCGAGATACGTTGTCACATCATCAAAGGAAGCCCATAGACCTTCAACGAGCTTGGGCAACTTGGATTGATAGTCATCACTAAAGCGTATCAAGCCATGAAGGGCTTCTTTTTTGTCAAGAACATGAAAAATGTCTTGATAAATCCGGCTTCGGATGGGTTCCCACTTCACTCCTTTTTTTCTCGGTCTATCCTTTCTGAAGGCCTGGTAAAGATTCACCATTTTGTGGAATTGACACCCTTGAAAACCTGCTTCGGGATATACTTGGCTTAGCGCCTTTCTGATTCCCTTATGACCATCAGCAATAAAAAGGGTATCAGGACCCATCCGTAAACCACGGTCGTAAACATTTTGGAGGGCTTCATACCAAGTTTCAGCTGTTTCGGGGGGATTTACCAAACTTGATAAAACCTCATCTGTTTTTATCCCTGATGTATTTTTCCTACTCGCTTTTATGACATAGACAGCTACTTTCCCGAATCCACGAACGGGTTTGTAGTAAGCATCCACCTTTACGGTCCTAATTTCATGCGGGTTTCTTATGGGTTCCTCATTGAATCCTCTATTCTCTTCCTTTAGATGTCCCATAAGTAATCTTGACACAGTGGAGCGTGAGATTTTTGATCGCAGAATATCATTCGACAATTCGGATATTTTTTTTATGGACATACCGGCCTTACGTAAGGAGGAAAGAATATCTATACACGACTTCGTATATTTTTTGTAGGGTTTAGTAACCGCAGATCGGAAATGCCCTTTCCTTGGCTGGGGGTCATAGTAAACCACAATTCCTTTGCTGGTGCGTTTTTTACGTTTTTTATAACCATTTCGGTCTACTTTTGGGAAATCGGGACCCCTTTGGTGTTTCTCCCGGCCACCTAAAATTTGTTTTTTAAACTGATAATTGGCTATAAAAGTATAAGCCCTCCCCATGGGACCAGGAGCCCATTCAGAATCTTCCTCGATCTCTTCCACTACATGGGGGATGGATTCCTGAAGCGATAATCCTTTCTGTTCGTAATGTTGTATACGTTCTTCTATCCTTTTTTCCATTCTGTCTACATCCAAGTCAATTGGAATCATAAAACCAACCTTTCCTATATTAAGTTTTTCATTTCAGAAACCAAGCGGTTGTCCTCTATACATTTCCCCACTCTTGTCTTGTATTTCCCTTTTTTATCTCACCTAACCCTGTTGATCATCATGCATATCGCGGAGGATCCAGAAGGGATCATGGAACAGAGTTTTTGAGTAGAGGATCGACTGTTTCCCAAGGGCAATAGCGGGAATTGCGTATGTAAAAGTGAGAAGGACTATAGGGTCGCATAGGGCTACATAAGGGCAACGACAGTCATAGAAGAACCCCCCTTCCCCACAAGGGAGAGGGATAAAAGAAGGCCATGCAGCAGCGCCATTCTGGAGCCCCCACGATGGAGAAGCCAGGCGCCATTACACAATGGGCCAGGCCAACACAAACAACAATGGTGAGTTGGAGGGAGGAGGGGTAGGGGCGCGAAAACCCCCTGGCCTAGGCCAGGGGGCAAGGGGAAAAGAACAAAAACACAAGGGAATCAAAACAAAAGATCAAGGGACTAAAGGCAAAAACAGAGACCAAAAACAGGGGGAGGGAGAGCTTTAGGTTCTACTGAGATTCCCGTTTCGTGTAGGAGGGACGTTTTGCTGACCTATGGATTCCTCCAGAGGGAACCCCCTGATTAAAATAAAATTATTCTGAAGATATATCTAACCACGATTCCGAGAAAAAGCACCCCTATAACGCCTTTTGTGCTATTTACAATATGATTTAACAATAAATTTCTATCTATTTATTAAAAACATAAAAACAATTGTTAATCGAAAAGACGCAAATAGGGAATTTTTAGGGACCACAGACTACCCGCTCTTGAATCTTACAGCGGAAAGTGGGATATGACCAAATTACGATAGGACCTAGCGCCATCAATAATAACGGCAGCTGGTTTCAGCTCAAGCAATTCCGGGTGGAACTCCTTGATATTCTTTTCGAGTTCTTCTTGACTCCTCCCCTTGATCACGGCCAATACAGTCTTATGAATCGGATCATGAAAGAGGGTTACGTACTCATTTCCTTTACGTACAGCAGCGGTATCATCGATGTAAACGATACCATATGTACACAGGGCACAGAGCCGTTTCAGTTCCTGAGGGGATAACACTACACCCCTTCCTTCTCCATCGTACATAATGGTATTTTTCTGACTTCGATCCATCAGAGGGAGTTCGTCCGAACTATCAATTTTATCAAGATCTGTTGATTTTACTATATTTTTGTTCCCTGCACATACCCGTTTCGGATGCTTCCGGTTGACTTAAATTCATAAAGTAAGTTAGAATAGTGCGCATGGGTCATCCTTACCTGGAGAAGGGATAGGGCTTGACCTTGATCGACACTGAATTAGATTTTTTTGATTTGTTATATATATTTTAAAATTATGGAGTCGATTATAATGAATAAAATAAATAAGAGATATGCGTTCGCCATATTTTTTGTCATTCCTACATTATGGGGCCCTTACCATAAATCTGCAGCTTCCTCCCTACAGAGGTTAGCCAGGCCCGATATCCAGAATCTATCATCTTATGATGAGTCGGGGGCACAACAGAGGAGTAGTTCATGGTGGAAACAGCGTCTACAACAACTGGAACAAAAAATCAAACAACTGGAACAACAACCAGGGTACCACCAGAGGAAACAGGGGGTGAAACAACTGGAACAAAAAATCGATCAACTGCTACAAAACATAGATCCAATAGACGAACAACTGGAACAATCGGAACAACGACTGCGGAAACTATCACAGGAACAATTGGAACAACAACCGGAGTACCAACAACTGCTACAACTGCATCAAACAGTCGAACAAGCGAGCCAACTGCATCAAAAAATCGGACAACTGGAACAACAACCGGGGTACCAACAACGGAAACAATTGCGGAAACAACAGGAACAACTGGAACAACAACTACAGAACATCGGCCCAATGGACGAACAACTGGAACAACGACTGCGGAAACTACCACTGGAACGACTGCTACAACAACCAGAGTACCAACAACTGCTACAAGTGGAACAAAAAATCGGCCAATGGGAACAACTGCAGGAACAACTGCGGAAACAACAGAAACAACTGGAACAACAACCATGGTACCAACAACGGGAACAACTGCTACGACAACTGGACCAACTGGAACAACCACTGGTTAAACTAAAACTGGAACAACTGGAACGACCACGGTACCAACAGTGGAAACAAGAACTGGAACGACTGCTACAACAATTGGAACAAAAAATCAAACAACTGGAACAACAACCATGGTACCAACAACGGGAACAACTGCGGGAACAACGGCAACAACTGCTACGACAACGGCGGCAGCGGCAATAGCAACAACTGCTATGACAACGGCGGCAGCGGCAATAGCAAGCAACTGCTAACGACAACAACAACAGCAGCGGCAATAGCAACAACTGCTAACGACAACAACAACAGCAGCGGCAATAGCAACAACTGTCCAATCCCCCACCATTCTATGGATCGGTGGTATTTCCCCTCTGGGTGTTGGGTCAAAAGTATGAGAGATAGTACCAGCCGATCGTTTAGACACGTTCACTCCAGTTTTCATACTTGCTATCATACAATCATAGTATACTATTTACTAACAAATATATGTGATGGGTATTTCCATTAATAAATAAATACATTATATTTTAAAACATAGGATAGTTCCCAAAGACGGTTGCATCCCAAATTTGGTGTCAGGGCCCCGAGTGGGCCCTTTTTTGTCCTCCCCGCGTCATCTAATGACCCGTCTCTGAATATATTTTTTTATTAATTATTTCAATCTAATATATAATAAAATCTAAATTGACCCTAATTACCATATCTATCCATTCTCCCCCATTATTTTTCCCTCGCGTAGAACCCCTCTGTTGGACCTTTTTTAGTACTCCTGGTTGAAATCCTTTGCGAGGGGCAAATCTTTTCCTCCGGATCCTTGTTCCCCTCGCGCAGAGAGCCCCAACGGATCCCTCTTTCCCTGAAAAGGGCCCTTCGCCCCCCAACCATTACTTGTGTTTCCCCAAACTAGTGGTGATCCCAAGGTTCCCTACCTATCTTGTTTCTTATTGTGCGATCCCAAAAATATCATAGACAAAATTACTTGTACATATTACAACATCTATTATTAAATTTATAATAGATAGGGTGACATAACACCATGAGTTATCAAAATTCTGGCCCCGTTCACTGGACATGTGAAAAGGATATGCGCTCTTTCTTACGATACCGATTGAAATATCTACAAAAAAGCGGGAGTTCGTTAAAAGAAGCTATTTTGCATTTGGAGAGAGAGCTTTCCCAGAATTCCAATATTGGTTTACATGATTTTTCCAAGGCTTTTGAGTGGTTAGTCGATCATGAGTGCGATCATTATCGAAGATAGGAGCTGCGAGAGAGGAGTCCTGGCAGTTCCGGTAGGATGATTCGCAGAAACGGTTACAGGAAAAGAACCATACAGACAGGTTGCGGTTTCATCACGATTTTCTTTCCTATAGTACGGAAGGGAAGATTCGAATCCGTTCTTGTGGAGCGTTATCAGAGATATACCCACTGTTGGTTGGAGAAATTGTACCCCCTCCGTGCTGATTGTGTATCTCTGCAGGATTTGTCGAGACGATCCCCGTTGTTATGCAATAGTGATATCCTGCGCTCCACTCTTTTCTCGCCGGTTTAGACGCTATTATGATTCCCATCTAAGTGCATGGAATCAACGTTCCCTACAAGGTAACAGCTATAGCTTCGTCCAGGCAGATGCCACCTACACTTATGTTCGTGGTAGGGGATCCGTAGCCGTGTACATCGTCATGGGATTCAGCAATCGAAATGGTGTTCGCATTCAAGACATTTTGTACTATGGGATCGATCAACCAGAATGTGTTCAGACCTGGCGCAAAGTTTTTCAAAACCTCCCGTTCACGCGGTTTACATACTATACCCCTGATCACTACAGATGCCCATGACGGCCTCATACAGGCCATACAAGAGGAGTACCCCCTGTCCGATTGGCAACGTTGTATAGTTCATTGGACCCGAAATCTGCAAAAACTACGGTCCATATTCAGAATGGAACATATTCAATTTTAAATTCATTTATACTGAGCAAAACATTGCAGTATGGGTATGCTGATTCAATTCTCTCCGTTGTCTTTTTCACTATTAACCATAAAAAAATAGGACCGTCCTAGGTTCTCCTGGTTCCGTAACCATTAAAGTACGGAGACCCGGCATAGGCGCTTGTCAAGGGCAGATTGTATTGATTGGGGATCCTTTGTATTTTTAGGACAACGACACGGACTGCTTCTGTACAGGGTATTCCCCATAGCTGCATGATGGACAAGCTTTGTTTCAGATAGTCGATAAAGACCTCCTCTGTCTTAGGAAGATACCCAAACTGTTGTGGAATCCACATCCGGTCCATCAACCACAGGTAGTAGTTCCCAATGACACATCCTTGTGAAGGTTCTGCCTCCTCTAGAGCTTCCTTGAGTGTTCTGGCTATCCACTCAAAAATATCTATATCACTAAAGCCAAGATTCCGTAACTTCCCAATCACCGCTTCAAGCAATATCTTTGTGGTTATAAAATCCTTGGCCCAATAGGTGGTTTGCAATTTATTTTTGTTAGCAGACAAAAATTGAATGCTCTCTACGACGGACTCGGGATCCAAATCCTTGTTGGGGTTCATGTTCAGAAGAACCTCGGAAAGGTCCCGAACCCTACTCTGGAAAATGCGTTCACAGTGTTTGGGTACGTCCGATAAACCGACTTCAACATAAGATATTACGCTGTCTATACTGCCAAGGGGATTTGTGATAGAGTGGGGGTAGGTCATTAGCTCTAACACCTGCTTTTCCATAGGAATTTGAGGGTTCTCTATGGAGCATTATAGCAGAGGAGGGGCTAATGACCTAATTTTTTTGTTGTTTTCTTAAATAACTATCAAACTAGGGGACTATGATCCTTAATTTTACAGTCATCAGATAGGTGCTCTCTAGCAAGCATCTTATTCGTTTTCTAATACGTCACCTCATAAACATATTTGCCCACCCGATTCCTATAAAAAAATTCATGCTAAAGAGTCGTCGTTCATCTACCCGCTATGAACAGCGGAGACCCGAATGGGATAGATGGGGATAGGGTTTCCGGCCTATATTTGTCTATGCCTATAGTCGTATCCCTATTTAATATAATATTTTACTATATACATATATATATTTATATGTTTATATATAAATATAAAATAAATATAAAATAAATATAAATAAGTTATCATTAAATAAAAAAATATAAGTTGTTGTGTTCCATGAGGTGAAGGAATATCATTGGATTTGGGGTTGGTTTCGGGATCCATATATGCTAAAAATAGGATGGGGGTCATAAGTTTATGAATAAATTTTTGTTGTGTTTGGTTTCTTTGTCGTGCAGCTTTTCATTTTTATCGATTGCCTTCGCAGAAAGCAATTTCTATTCTAAAGGGACTCATATAGTAGTTGATCTTAAGGAAAATATATTGAAATTATATGAGGGAAAGAAACTACAGAGGGAATTCCCTGTGGTTACAGGAAAGGATAGCACTAAAACACCGGCGGGCGTGTTTAGTATATCGTATAAAGAGCGGTGCCATCCGTTCAGGGACAAGAGCACAAGAGAGATTTTGTATGAGGGTTGCGCAAAGGGTAATCCGTTTGGTTCTGTTTTCATGCCTTTGCAAGGTGGAGATGGGGTAGCTATTCACGGAACTAGTAGTCCGGATCTTGTTATGAAGCATGCTAAGGTGTCTCATGGTTGCATACGTATGTTGAATAGGGATGCGGAGGAATTGTACGGTAGGGTTTCTGAGGGTACATTGGTTCGTACTGTGCAGGGTAGTGAGAAGGATAGTGAGAACATGGGAGATCAGGATGAGAAAGGAGGCAGCAAGACAAAAGATAATGAGGGCAGCAAGGCAAAAGATAATGAGGGCAACAAGGCAAAAGATAATGAAGGCAGCAAGACAAAAGATAATGAGGGCAGCAAGGCAAAAGATAATGAAGGCAGCAAGGCGAAAGATAATGAGGGCAGCAAGGCGAAAGATAATGAAGGCAGCAAGACGAAAGATAATGAGGGCAGCAAGGCAAAAGATAATGAAGGCAGCAAGGCAAAAGATGATGGAGGCGGCAAGGCAAAAGATAATGGAGATGATGAAGGGGGGAACAAGTAGTAAGGAGGAAAACCATCATCTGAGAATGGTGTAGAGAGGGCTAAAAAGTGGATACCAGGGGGTATCCACTTTTTCTATAGAGGCCTGTGCCGGGGGGTCTTTCTTTGTGTATTTTAGGTTTAAATTAAAATTTTATGTAATTTACTATTAATATAATATGGTGATGGTTCGGTTAACAGGGTTCATAATTGTCCTCTGGGGTTCAAATAAAAATGGAAAGTGGGTTGCATCCCAAATTTGGTGTTGGAGTCCTGATACCAAATTTGGGATGCAACCCACCTTTTAATGTAAATAACTTACAAAATAATAAAAATTATAAAAAATGAATACTTTGAATAATAATATATATATATATGATATAATCATATTATTAAATATATTTTGAAAAGGGGGGTATATTGTTCATGAATAACAAAAATAAAAAAATAATATCAATATTCCTTGTTAGCTCATTATCTCTAAGTCTTGCAGTACCGGACAATACAAACGCATTTTTTTTCGGTTTGGGATCTTTGATGAGGGCGGGATTGAGGGGGGCAGTCGAAAGACCCAGAGTAACAGAAAGGGCACGCATGGCGCCACGAGAAAAAACAGGCGAATCAACACAAACACATGCAACTCGGGACGATGCCCCCCTATCACAACCATCAACAGGACATAAATCGAAAACAGAAACCACCCGGAATGATAACAAAACCTCACCGCAACAAACGGCAGAAGAGGGCATACCGGGAACAAAAAAAACCGGGGACGAAAATTCCCTACCACAACGGATAGGAAAGGGTGACAGTGGGAAACCTGCCCTTACAAAGATTTTTGAATCCGAGGAATACAAAAGGACAGCCAAAACTCTGAACCCTGAGGAATTGACAAAACTAAGAGAAAACTTAATTAGCAAGACCGCAGGTAGAATGGTCCAGAAAAACAAGCAACGTAATCCCGGTCGATGGGTGAAAAAGAACCTCTTTCCCATATCGGCAGTGGGAAGCACCGCGATAGCCCTTTATGTGGCAATACACAACAAGAACAAAGACTTTCAGGATTTAAAAATTAAGCAACAAGAATTGGAATTGAAAGTGAGGGACCTCAAAAAAAAATTAACGTCCAATGCCCAAAATGATGAGGACGAAATGAAAATCAAAAAATCACTGATCGAAGATGAGAAAAATAATGATCCTAACTACACAGGATTCATGACAAAAATGGATGAATTATATAAAAAATATGATTTCAACACGGAACTAACAGATAGCGAGGGGCGCGAAATTCTCAGGAATGGGATTCAAACATTGGGCATAAACAAAAACGGAGGTAGCAATATGAAGGATAATGGCGATAGTGAGAAAAAAGAATCAAATAAACCAGCGGATAAACAAGGACAAGGCTTACAGAAACAGACCGAGGAAATAGATTCAAAAATGAAAGAAGAAGCGGAGAAGTTTTCGGGGGGGAAATTCAAAACAGCGTACGTAAGCGAAGACGGGAAGCGCATAGATGTCCGAACGGAATTGAGTGACGGGGGAATTGTGAATGTACCTTTCGAAGATAATCAATTGAAAACAGACCAAGCCGTGAAGACAGCATCTGGGTCTAATCAATGGGAGTCTTTCAAGGATATAGGAAATACAGAAAAACCCATAAAGGAAGAGGGGTCAAAATCAGGCATAAACAAAAACGGAAGTAGCAATATGAAAGACAATAGTGGTAGTAAGGAAGAGGGGTCAGAATCAGGCATAAACAAAAACGAAAGCAGCAATACGGAAAACAATGGCGATAGTGAGAAAAATAAAACGAACTATGGTAGTAATTCGGGCAACGCTATTACAAGATGGGTAAACAACCTTTCTGAAGAGGGGGAATGGGAGAAATTAAAGGAGGGTATGAACAGGGATCCTGGTGGGAACCTTGTAGGTGCAACAGTAGATGTACCCATAAGTGCCTTCAACAACGGATACCGGTCGATCGCGGATTTTGGACAGGATACAGAGTACAAAAAACAAAAGATGAAAAGATTTGATTCTGGGCCTTTGAGTTTTCTCACAGAACTTCTTGGACCTTATCCTGATGTCATTGATTATGGTGTGAGGAAATTGAAAAATCTATTCGGGAACAAATCATAAATTCCACAGCAAAATAACAATGATCAAAACTGAATCCAATATCAACAATCACCATAAGGAGAGATTACCCTGTTCAATCCAACCTCAATGATCCCAGATCATGTCCTGGGTAATAAAAGTAAACTGCTGAATGACAAACACAGAGAAACCTGATGCTGTCTGATACTACAGAATCGTGACAGCATCAGGGGCTACAAAATTATCCCCGGAATCCCCTATTTCGAAAAAACTACATAACCTAAGAGACCCATGGCGAATCAAACAGAACCCAACCCACAACAAACTGAAAATAACCAAAAATACAGAAATGGACAGTATAGGAATCGAACCTACGACCTCTTCCGTGTCAGGGAAGCGCTCTCCCCCTGAGCTAACTGTCCTAGAAAGGAAAACACACAACCCCGAACACGACAAAACGCGCTTAAGGAACAACTTCATTCCCTGAACGCATACAAAACAGTGGCCATGGGCCCAACAGGACTCGAACCTGTGACCTATCGGTTATGAGCCGACTGCTCTACCGACTGAGCTATGGGCCCACATACCCCTATGGAACACAGCCAAGAAATGGCGGAGCTGACGGGATTCGAACCCGCGATCTCCTGCGTGACAGGCAGGCATGTTAGGCCTCTACACCACAGCTCCATCTCCCAATCGTAGAACAACACAAGGGCCAACGCCCCCGCACAAGGCAACACCCATTAAGGATACACCATTGTTCCCAAAAGTGCAAGGGGTCATCACCGTATTTTTTCTCCACCTCATACATTTGCTTTACGGGACGGAATTTACTATACCAGGGAGAAGCTGGGAATCGGCTGGGGGTGTCGAGTAGGGCCGGCATCTCAGTCAACCCCCCCACGTCGGATAGGGCTGCTGGCACCCGGAGCCAACCCTCCTCCCCACAGAACAACGTACTACTCTCGCATTATGCGTCTCTTATGGTCCTATCCTAGCGTCTTATGGATATGCCCATGGACGAAGCGGTTCCCGTACCTTTCTCGTATATATTGGATCCACTTGCTGGCCTTTCGCATGCTATTGATTGGGCCCCTTATAAGCCCACTAAGTCAAAACATTGTCATCAAAGTTGCGTAGTAGATTTTCTCAGATGTGGGGGATCAAAGGTGCCATAGTAGTGGACCCAGTCCCCCCATATGGGATTGGGCATTTTTGTTACCTCGTGCAGTTTCATATCTGGTCTTACGTGTTTTTTTATTTTCTCCCCCCGTCCAACCATCCTTCTCTTCGATTTCCGTCTGGTGGCTGGATTGTAACTTAGAAATTTTACTGGATCTTGGCCGCATATCGGATCTGGGGGTTCAGTCCTGGGGGTGGGGGTTGAACCATTATTCGATAGATCGAATGTATCTTGACAGGGTTCTGTGTGTTGTGTCGTGCTCTATGAGGGATGGGGGAGGAGGACCCCCCGGAATCGGCAGGTGGTATGCAGAGTTCAAACCGCCCAGATTTATGGTGGTGGGCGTTCTAGGAAAAAGCAGGATGAAAGAATCCCGTCCAGTGTGAATCAGGGGGATTGGTAAAGCGAACCATGGGAGGAAAGCATTGAAAGGCTCAGTCGATGTTGAAACAAGGGACCTATCCTTGGAACAAAGCCATGGAGGGCGAACCACCTACTGTTCTGGCGGCATTCGGTGCACAGATGGAATAACTTGATGTAGGTCCTCATTAGGGAACCACGGGAGACTATCGCACGGACACCTGGCCTTAGCCAGGAGGTGTAAAGGGCTAAGGGTATACCACAAGGCCCCCGTGAACAGAGTCGGATCAACTCATAGTAGTGAAGAAACCCTTGTAATGAGGATGGAGTAAAGGGGTTGAATGGTCTGCCTGGACCAGCCAACGTACAATTTCCGAAGCAAAGAGATGATGGTGGGTTAGACCCATCGGGTTTAACTGGACGCACAATCTGAGGTAAGGAGATGATCGCAAGTTGGACCAGGCAACATTGGATCGAAATTCGGATAGAACACAGCAGAGGAAGGTACGAAGAACGTTACACCGAGACTGGGATCCCGAATGGGCAAAATCCTATGGGATCATAGGGCATAGGGTCAAAAGTCTTCCGCAGGGCTTCTAAATCTTCGGGACCTATCTTTTTTAAAATATAATATATTTATTTAATGATAGTACCCATCACATGTATTTGTTAGCAAATAGTATCTTGTGATTGTATGATGGCAAGCACGAAAACTGGAGTGGGCGTGTTTAAACGATTGCTGGCACTACTCTCATACTTTTGACCCGACACCCATAAGAGCCACATAATGCGAGAGCAGTACGTGTGGTTTTGTGAGAGGGTTGGCTTAGATGTCAGACCTACCCGACGTGGTTGTATTTGTCTAGATTTGAATTTTTCCCACCGCAAATTACCATCGGGGTGACAAGGCTACCCATTCTTTTATAGAGGGAAAAAACTATGCCCCCAAGCCCGATTTTCGTCAACGTTTGGGGGTTCGGATTGGGGGGAACTAGGAAAACCCTGCTATCGTATGTCGCAATAGTCACCTAGAAAATGATCAGCGAAGAACGCCATCGTAATGTTTCATAAAAATGAATATAGTTTCTAATACACATAAAATAAAATGAAAATTATTCAATAATTTAGAATAAATGCAAATAATAGAAAAAATAACATAATTTTTTTTATTTATTTTATATATTTATTTTATAAATTAATAGAGACAGTTGTTCTTTAGCATAGGCTCGTGTACAGTGAACTGAATAAACAAACCAATTATGGAAGGAAAGTAGGCCCCTACCTAATTCATCCTTACAATCCAGAATTAGGAAAAAGTCGCTCGAGGATATTTCGGGCCCGAAGTTTGGCCAATATTCAGAGTTCACACCCGCAACGAGATGCTATGGGCTGCTTTTTAGACTCTGGGTTGCATTCGTAAAAATTTCAGATGATTCTCTATATGTCAACTCTGTATTGAAATTATGTTTTCCAAATATTTCTCTCATCGCCTCCTCGTACCTTGTGTAATGAGTATCATTATTTTTCTTATCTTCGATCAGTGATTTTTTGATTTTCATTCCGTCCTCATCATTTTGGGCATTGGACGTTAATTCTTTTTCGAGGTCCTTTACTTTCAATTCCAATTCTTGTTGTTTAATTTTTAAATCCTGGGAGTCTTTGTCCGTGTTGTGTATTGCCATATAAAGGGCTACCGCGAGGCTTCCCCATGCCGCTATGGGAAAGAGGTTCTTTTTCACCCATCGACCGGGATTACGTTCCTTGTGTTTTTGGACCAATCTATCTGCGGTATTGCTGATTAAGTTCTCTCTTAGTTTTGTCAATTCCTCAGGGCTCAGGGTCTCAGCTAGTCTCTTGTATTCATCCGATCCAAGAATCCTTGTCAGGGAGGTTGTTTTTTTATCCACACCGTGATTTAGATTGGACGCCCCCCTTCCGCTTGTCCCTGGTTTCCCTTCAGTGATCTGATTCATGGGTGATGCAGACAATGCTTCGCTTCCCATTCCTGAATTTATTTTGCTATTGGGAACAGAATCTGATGAGGATTGGGACGATGGTAGGGCTCCGTTGTCCCATGTTGTCCTTGTTTCCGATTTACCTTTTATCCCTTGTTCCGGTAGGGCTTCGCCGTCCCATGTTGCCCTTGTTTCCGATTTACCTTTTATCCCTTGTTTTCGCAGGGATTCACCTTCCCATGTTGCCCTTGTTTCTGATTTACCTTTTATCCCTTGTTTTGGCAGGGCTTCGCCTTCCCATGTTGTGGTGGTTGGTACGGATCTGCCTACTTTTGTCTTTGGTGTTCTCCTTAAAAATTCCCAAAATGCGTTTACATTATCGCATTGTATAGGGGTTATAAGTAAAGAAACTATGAGTAGTATTGGAGTTATTTTTTTCCTTCTAGAATTCACATCGTACTCCCCTTTTTTATATGATAGTAATTTCGTATAATGATATCATATAGGTACGTTGTACCCTATTATAACAATGTAATTTATTATATTCAAATATTTTCTCTTCATTAAATAATATTTAATATTTAGTTTTCAGATCGTATTCAGTTTTTGGAATGATCTTTATCGTGAGGACTTTTTCTGACTTTTCACTTGATAACGATCAATCATCGACCTCGTTATGGCAGGGGTGAGAATCGTGTGATAGAGCATATGTAGAGTATGTGTGGATTATACGTTTGAAAGGGAAGTGGACAGGGATGAATACCATAATTGTGGGAAAAATAACAGTAATATTTTTTATTTTCTCGTTGTTCCTCGTTCCCATATCATCGGGTGCGAGTGGACCATCTCCTTCCCCCGGGGTACAAAATCAAGATTGGGATACAAAGTATGGGGGAGAATACCCGGTAACTAAAACAGGGGAGTGGATACGGTCCCATAGGGAGGTTACCGATCAGATTAGGAACGCCATTGTCGAAAAGGATCCTAAGCTAAAGGAGGAAGGGCCAGGGAAGGACTATGAAGTTAGAAGGGTTAGGCTGAGCCCAGATGAGGGTAGGGGGGTAGCAGAGATATGGTTCCCGACTTATAATAAGAGTTTTAGTTTGTTGTTCAATTTAAATAGTGGTGACATCAACGGGGGGAAGGAATCAGAACCGAGACATAGCGGTAATTCGGACAACTCCATTGCAAGATGGATAGACAATCCCTTGGAAGAGGGGGGATGGGAGAAATTGAAGAAGGATATAAACAGGGATCCTGGTGGGACCCTTCTCGGTGCAACTACAGAGGTACCCGTAAGTGCTGTCAACAATTTATATCGGGGGATTGTGGATTTTGGACAGGATACAGAGTACAAAAAACAAACGATGAAAAAAATGGATTCTGGACCCCTGAGTCTTCTTCTTACAGGACTTCTTAGACCCACTGTTGATTATCTTGATTATGGCTGGAGGAAATTGAAAAATCTATTGGGGAACCCATCATAAGTTCCACAGCAAAGTAACGATGATGAAACCCGAAAATCGGATACAAACAGAAAAGAAACAACACCCGAACCGGACAGTCAATGAAAGCCAGGGGGAAAGGAGGACCTTCCCAAGGTCATCCTTTTGTAGTTTTATACTCCTGACAGGTTGTCAATGTCTCAGGGATATTCCTTTTGTCTTGCTGTCTTTTATGGGTTTGTTTCATCTCCGTGGTCCGACTTGTAGACAACCTTCATGCGGGAATCACGCGACCATTGAATTGAATGATAGGCGCCCTCAACTCTTTGGACAAAAATTTCGCAAATTCATTCCCCTTACTGCGGTCACCATGAGTGGCATTGGGCGGAAGGGTAAGACGAATAGCAGGCGAGTCATTCTTTTGTTCCATAGCGAACAGCAAGCCAGTATAAAGTTTAGGCTGGGTGGATGTAAGTTTTAGGTATTTTTCGCCGCCCTCCCCCTCCTTCCCTATATGTTGAATGGTATAAGGAAAGGCAGCGGCTGCATAATCCCAATCCAGCTGCTTCCCTGTTTTTTGTAGGCGACTACGATAAGTCTCCAGGAGTTGCATCAACTCCAATAAATCTAGTTCGCTGTGTTTTGTATTTTTTAACGTGATCCAGGCATCCTTTCCCAAAATTTCTTCAGCCCCTTTTTACCCCATGCTGGGGTCTATTGGATTTTTGCCTTCCATTATCTTTCATAACTAATCCATGGCGATAATCTTTATATGGTAAAAATATTTATTAATTTCAATCCGTATGCATTGGGTACAGCGTGGTAAACTGAGGGGGTGTGGGCCTAGTGTCATTGGCAAATTCTGCTTCCTAGGGAAGGGAAGCGGGGACGGTGATTATAGTACAAATTCAGGATCCCCTCTACGATGAATCAGAAACGGTACGTGTACGTTTTGTTGGCTTTGCCACAGAAGGAAGGCGATATGATCTTGGTTTGATTTACACCCACATGTTTTTCAATCATCCATTAGTGATCTGCATGCAGACACGACGCTCCTCCCTGTTATCAAAGGATGATCTGGAGAACATCGAAACCATTCGCCATATTTTCCATCTGGACTCCTTGGAAGAGGCGGCTGATGTAGCATCGTTTTTGTCCGGACAACTTCCACAAACATCCTTTGTAGCTGAAGTGGAGCCTAGGTGGAATCATAGAGAAATTGAGTCTGAATACCCGCATTAGAGCAGGTCGCCCCGCTTCTTGTTGAGAGAAGGGGGGCGATAGAACGTTTCGCAGGACTCGATGGAGGAGAGAACCCAAGCAGGAGGGGATGATCATCCCTTAGGACAGAGAAGAGGCTTCCCTTTGCGGATATGGTCTCCGTAGGGATTACGATAATGACTCTTTATCTATCTAATAACTTCTATTTAGTAATCTTAATTTTTTCAACCTTCAAGTTTTCCGAACCCTGTACATGGTAACCCTCCCGCAAATGTGTGATGATGTATTGGATGCTTTCTGTTGTAATTCTCTCTCCCGGCAGAAGGACAGGAATACCGGGGGGATAGATGGAAATTGTCTCCGTTGAGATACAACCGGATGCTTTTGCCAGGGGCACGGAATGGGAGGGGGAAAAGAGTGCTTCGCGCGGTGAGAGTACCAATTCGGGAATGGAAGGGATAGACAAATTTTGTTGTATTTTCCGATGGGGAGTATAGAAACAGCGTGCTAGATCATGCAGGCCGTTGACAAGGGCACCCATAGAATGGATGGTATCGGCCCAGGTGACAAAACAGAGTAGGTTGTTGCGATCGCTCAACTCCACCTCGATATTGTGATGTGTTCGCAGCCATCGCTCGGCCCCAATCCCCGTAATATCTAGATCTCCCAAATGGATTAGTAGCTTAGTACCATCCATAGCATAGGCCGTCTCCCCATCGAGGCATCGAGCATCCATACATTGAAGACCCGGGATTTTGTTGATTGCTAATCGTGCCTGTTGTGCTAAGTAAAGGGCTTGGTCCAATAACTGCTTGCCCCGTAGGGCTAATTGTTGGCGCGCACAGTCTATGGAAGCGAGTAAGAGATAGGAGGTAGAAGTCGTTGTGAGCAAACTCATCAGTGTTTTGACCCGTTGTAAATCAATCCGTTGCGTACGTATGTTGAGTAGGGAACTCTGTGTCAATGATCCCCCTAATTTGTGAAGGCTGGTGGCTGCCATATCGGCCCCCGCCTCCATGGCCGAACAGGGTAATAGGGGATGAAAGTACGTATGGGCCCCATGAGCCTCATCGACCAAAAGGGGGATGTCATATTGGTGAACGCATTGGGCGATGGCTGCAAGATCACCGGTGATTCCATAATAAGTGGGATGGATGATGAGTACGGCACGTAAATCGGGATGTTCCCGTAGAGCCTTATCTACTTGTCGGGTACTCACCCCATGGGCGATACCGAATTTCGTATCCACTGCGGGGGGGAGAAAAATGGGATGGCTTTCGCCCAATATGAGTGCCGCTAAAATGGATTTGTGGATGTTACGGGGGACAAGGATCTTATCCCCCGGGTTGCAAACGGACATAATCATGGCCATGATGGCCGTACTGGTTCCCTGTACCGAAAATAAACAGACATCAGCACTAAAGGCCCGAGCTGCCAACCGTTGCGCTTCGGCTATGATTCCCTCTGGTTGGTGTAGGTCATCCAAGGGTTCGATATTGATGGAATCAATGGAGAGGGCATTTTCGCCGAGAAAATGACGGAAATCTTCCTGCATTCCTTGCCCCATCTTGTGACCCGGGATATGGAAATTGATCGGCTTGCGGGCGGCGTGATTTCGTAAATGGGTAAAGAGTGGTGTGGATTGTTGGGGACTGGTTTTTCTCCCTGGTGGGGGGGGAGCAAGGAGACCTGTATTGAGCGTTCCTCTGTGCATGGCTGTGTTTGCACCAGCCTTTCTGAAACCTTTTTTCGGCTATCCTTGTATGGATTGTAGGCCCTTGTTGAAAATAGAAACCACTGCATTATAGCGATTATTGATTGCACAATGCAATGTGGTGGGTTTGGGGGGTAAGGGGGGTAGGCCCTCCGGCTTAGAGGGGGGGTAAATTTTTGAAGTTTATCCTCTCCCCCTAAGGGTAATCCTTGAGTTGTTGCCGCGGGGGCGTGGTCCCCTTTTGGCCGCCTTCACGCGGGTGTCCGAAGTGTGTCTCTGCTTGAAACCTTTGGTGTGAGAGAGGGTGCTGCCCTATGAATGATACGATTGGTGTCGAATTGAATTATGATTTTGCGAGTGCTCATGCGGCTCTGAGTCAGGTTATTGACGATGAATTAGCCTGTCTGCATTCTGCTTTGCGTTCCGAGGATCGTTCCCGTGTCGATGCCTGCAAGAGTCGACTGCTACAGTTACATGGTGCTATGGAGAAATTGCATGGTCGCAAGAGATGAGTGGTTCTTTCCCCCTCTTTCTGGGGGTTCTTAGCCCTTCTTTCCCTAGAGTTGCGGGCGTTAGGAGGCCTATGGTACGATGGAGGCAGTGGTACATCGGGCGCCTGTAGAGGTGCCTTTTGTGTTGCTCACAGTCTCCATATCATTTTCCCATCTTTGCAACAGCTTGGAGTGGATTCCTTCAATGAAAATCGGTTGTCATATCAGTGTGGGTAAGGGTTTTTTACGTGCCGCCCAGCGGGCTGTGTCTCTTGGTGCTACTTCCTTTCAGGTATTCACCAAAAATCCCCGGGGTTTGCGTCCTAAAAAGCTAAACCGGGAGGATGCAGAGGCGGGACGGAATTTTTGCCAGGAACATCGTTTGACAGTGGTTACACACACACCTTACATAACCAATTTATCTACTCCAAAGGATGATTTGCGTTCTGTCATCATCCGGTCCATTCGTGAGGATCTGCAGATTACAGACGCTTACGGGGGAATAGGGGCCGTGGTTCACTGTGGAAAGCACGTAGGGGAGGGAGAGGAATACGGAAAGCAGCGGATGGTTGATACCCTCAATGCAATTTTGGATATGGATCAGGAAGGATCCCCTAACGCTTTACTACTTCTCGAAAATACAGCGGGGCAGGGAACAGAGTTAGGAACCCAGTTAGCTGATTTGGTGGAATTGCGGGCCGCTACCCGTTACCCTGATAGAATAGGCTTTTGTTTTGATACGTGCCATGGTTTCGTTGCGGGGATTTGGGAGGGGGAGAGTTTTGTAGGCCTGGTTTCCACTATGAAGGAGGTCGCTTACTTACCCCACCTACGTGTGTTGCATTTCAATGACAGTTTGACCCCCTTTGCCAGTCGTAAAGATCGTCATGCCAAAATTGGCAAGGGGGAGATCGGCACATCAGCATTGCATCACTTTCTCAAGGAGCCTGCTTTTGCCCATCTGCCCTTCATCCTTGAGACCCCTGTGCAGGATGAGGGAGAGTACAAGGATGAGATTTCCTATTTGCATGCATTGTGCAATATGCCATTGAATGCTGATCTTCCTGGTCCAGAGAAGTTCATAGGGTGTACCTGAATCCTGGTTCTGTGGGGTTTATGCTGCAGGGATGAAGGCGATTATGATCCTACTACCTGAACAAGGGTGGCTGTCTCCCCCTATGGCTGGGGCACCACACCCTATCTATTATAAATGGTATAATCTGAAAAGATAAGGATTCTTTTATTTCTATAGGTTCATCGGGGCTTTTGGGGTCTTCCTGTTCCCTTAAAGGATTGGGTTGTTTTGTCCTTAATGATTACATGAATAGATGATATTTTTTAAAATTACAAAATTATGTCTAGGGGGTTCCTGTTTCCTGCGGAAATAGGAGTAACGAATTCGGGATTGATGGACTTCGGTGTCTTTCGGTACGGGTTCCCTTGCGGCAAAACGGTCCCAATCGTTCATTGATGGTGGGCGGGTCTTGGTCAGGCACGGCAATGGGATGGACCGTTGCTATGGAAAAGACCATGGATTTTCGTATACGGTTGATTCGCCATCGAATGGACTTACGAAGAAAGGGAAGATGTTGTGATGTGGGAGGAACTGGTTCATACCCTGCCCCGGGGTGTAGCTTATGCCCTAATTACGTTCTTGTCCATTGTTATTTATCTATTGGTTTTTGCTCAGCCTCTTCCCCTTGGCCGGCAGTTGATGGTTGTGGGGACGCTGGCCCTAGGTACCTATATTTTGTGGTTCTTTCATAACCGAAAGTTACCCATTCTTCAGGTACTCGTTGTTACTGTAGTGGCAATTTTCATAGTTCGGATACGCCTATGGTGGACAAGGCGACGATGCGAGAAGAGGGGGGCTGAAGGGGGGAATAGGAAAACAAATTAGATGTCTTTGTTGATTTTGATTTTTGTTACTCTTCCTTCGGGGGGAGTGGATTGTGGTCCTATAGGGGTCCTATAGTGTTAAGAAATATCCGTACCATAATGAATATGCTATGTAATTCATGGCCCCCCTACTCCGATGAACGGGACCCCATCGTGCCCTTAAGGGGGTGTAGATGGTTTTGGGGGTTTGTTTCGGAACATTGAATGGAGAGGGGGAGCTGTCCAAGGGGGTGGTCCCTATGCGCAGGGGCAAGTCCCGCCCGCCCGCCATCCCGACACAGGAATTAGGTGGTGGGGTCTGTCATGAGAGAAGGTGAACGGTTTCTAAGCTGATTAGGGTGGTTGAGAAGGAATGAAACTTTCCGAAAAGGAATCACTACGTGCCTGGTTGGAACTAACGGTAGTGGCGGCCGTGCATCCCGAAGATATGGCGGCCCGGGAGAGTTTGCAGGTGTTGCAGTCGAATCTGCGGGATCAACACGACGTAGAGTCCGTTACATGGGAAGAAACACCGATGGGTTATCGGGTCAAGGCGCGGCGACAGGGGGGTAGCCCTCCAATGGTTGTCTATGATTTTTCTGAGGATGAAGCCTATCGCCTTTTTCATCAGCTGGAAAGTGACTCACGTTATCGATGATAGGATTACGTTTGTCGTCCCTTGCTATGGCTTCGTGGGGTTGCGTTGTTGCTTCTGGCGGTTCGTTTGTGCCGGGGGGAAAAGCGCGGATTTTGTCTTGGTGTGGGACGGGAAGGAAAAATATTGTGTTTCTTTCGATTTTCATATCGTGCTATGGTTTTGCTGGCAATCAATTGATTACAAGGGGGACAGAGCACGAGTCGATGGGGTTGTTTTTGTAGTCGACGAACGATGTTATCATCAGGCACGAAGGGTTTGTCACAGAGAATACAAGTCACACGCACAGTCGGGGTCCTCCTTAGATTTTGCGCCCAGTTTCATAAAGTGTATCTCCAGTATAGCAGAGAAGGGAATGAGGGGGGAAAGTGCAAATTCATACCTTTGTCCTAGGTCCTGTGAGTACCAACGCTTATTTGGTCGTTCGGCCGGGTACGAAACGTGCCCTTGTCCTTGACCCCGGTGGTGATCCCGCGCCTCTGGTGGAACATATCCAACAGGCTGGTTTGCAGGTAGAGGCAATCCTGCTTACGCATGCGCATTGGGATCACATCGCGGGTCTAGACGAGGTACGCGAGGCCACCCAGTGGCCCCCTGTGTACCTGAGTGCAGTTGAGGAGAGTTGGACGGGGGATACGGAGAAGAATGGTTCTGCGCGTTGGCTGAAGGACGGTTGTACGGTGTCCAAACCGGTTGAAAATTTGGTGCAAGGTGAACCGTTGTTATCCTTTCTTGGTAAGGAAATTCAGGTAATTTCTACCCCGGGTCACACACCGGGCAGTCTCTCCTATAAGATGGATCAGGTGATTTTTTGTGGTGATCTTGTCTTTCGTGGTTCTGTGGGTCGGACAGATTTATATGGGGGGGATGCACAGGTTTTACGGAATTCACTGCGACATTTAGCGATTTTTTCATCTGCGGGGACGCGTCTATTACCGGGGCACGGGCCCGCTACCACTTGGGGGTATGAGCAGGAGCACAATCCATGGTTACAGGTCGGGCGGTCCCCGTGGTAGCCACACGGGGGGGTAGCCTGTCGCCCGCCGTGGGCGATGGAATAGGATCTTCCCCGCTCGCTCGCCCCCCTATTGTACCCCGAAAATTAGGATGGTTGTCTTGGATTTCTACCCTAGCTTCCTACGTGCTTCTGTTGGGCGGTTCCATTGTGAGTAAAACAGAGTCAGGGGATGCCTGTGGGCGTACGTGGCCTCTCTGTCAGGGGGTATTATTACCAGAACATTGGTCCTGGGCCATGCTGTGGGAGTACAGTCATCGTTGGGTGGCGGGTGTGGTAGGTATTCTTGTGATCACGGTGGCTGTGCTTGCCTGGCGCTCCTGTGGTCAGGTTCGTTTTGTCCGTACACTGGTTCTCAGTAGCGTGGGTTTCGTTCTCCTACAAGCTATATTGGGGGCCCTAACTGTCAAGGTCCGTGGGCCTTTAGAACAGAAAACCGTTTTGGCCCTTCATTTTGGTTTCTCTATGCTTGCTTTTGCCAGCACAGCACTACTCACAGTGGCGATTCATCGGTTACTACGTCGACCATCAGAACCCTTCTCTACCCTCTCTGTTCCCCTCTCGATGGGTGTGATGGTTTATATTGGTTTGGTGGCCATTTATCTTGTTGCGTATACAGGTGCCTGGGTACGTCATATGCATGCAACATTGTCCTGCGGAATGGTCTTCCCCCATTGCCATGATGGGTTGTGGTTACCGGATTGGACAACCCCTGCCGGTATTCATCGTTTCCATCGTTGGATGGCCATTTCGTTGTGGCTGGGTTTGTGTGGTTTCGCGGCTTGGGTTGTCAGGAAACGGGGGGGTTCCACCTTTTTCCGACGGCGTTTGCTATGGGTAGCAGCGATTTTTACCGGGCAGTTATGGACTGGAATTGCCGTGGTATTATGGGGGGAATCCTTATGGATCGCCCTGTTGCATCCAACATTGGTGACGATCGGGTTTACCGCATTGGCTGAGATGGGTTTGCGTGTTCGTTGTCGTTCTCAGAGGGCATAGATGGAATTTATTGTGATCATGTGGTACAATGGAGCCCACGCCGGGGTGTTTTTTATCCTTGAGGGATGGAGATCAACGAGCTATGAAAAGCCCTGAGGAATGGATGAAGTTAGCCCTCGAACTTGCCTATGAAACCCATACCTCCCCCAACCCCCGTGTGGGTGCCGTAGTGGTACGCGAGGGTGCGCTTGTGGGCTGTGGGGCGCATGTGTGCGCTGGATCACCGCATGCGGAGGTGCAGGCATTGCGTATGGCTGGGGAGGCCGCGGAGGGTGCCACGTTGTACGTGACCTTGGAGCCTTGTGTGCACTATGGACGCACGCCCCCCTGCGTGGAGGCTATTGTGGCTTCTGGAATACGGGAGGTAAGAATTGGTTGTTTAGATCCCGATGAGAGAGTGCGGGGGCGGGGTGTCGAGTTTCTGCGGGCAGCAGGAATCTACGTGGTTCCGGGTGTGGTTGAGGAAGATTGTATGGCGTTGAATGAGGGTTATCTTCATCATCGGGAAACGGGCAGGCCACTGGTGATTCTGAAGGTTGCCAGTACATTGGACGGCCGATTGGCTACAGTGACGGGGGACAGTTTATACATAACAGGTAAAGTGGCGCGTGCACGGGTGCATGAATTGCGTCATCGTTGCGATGCCGTCCTTACAGGCATCGGTACAGTTTTGGCTGATGATCCACAACTTACGGTCCGCTTGCCTGCGGGGGGTCACCAGCCGATGAGGGTGATTGTGGATAGTCAGCTGCGTTTGCCCCCCAAGGCCCGCCTTGTCCGGGAAAAGGGTTCATCCACATGGGTGTTTACCACGGAGGAGGGGGCGGATCCGGATCGTCGTGCGTTATTGGAGGGGAAAGGGGTACGTGTTTCGATAGCGGGAAAGGGTCCCCGTACCTGTTGGGGGGAGGTTCTACGGCAGTTAGGGACAGCGGGTATTACCTCCCTGTTGGTAGAAGCAGGGGGAACGGTCAATGCGAGCCTTTTGCACGCTGGAGTCGTGCAGAAGGTGGTATGGTTCCTGGCTCCCAAGCTTCTGGGGGGTATAAACTCTTTGCCCTCGATTGCAGGGGGTGATCCCTTGTTTTTGTCCGAGGCTCTCCCCTTGCACGACGTGCAAGTAGAGAGGTTAGGGGAGGATTTGTGCCTGAGTGGTTCTATAAGGTGAGGGGTGTATCTTGTTCACAGGGTTAGTGCAGCGAATAGGTAGGATTGTTTCCCGGGATGACAAAGGAGAGCGCCTCGAGATTGCCACGGGAGTATGGGATCCCCCGTGGGTTCCAGGGGAGAGTGTAGCGGTCCAGGGTGCTTGTTTGACTGTTACGGGACGAACTGCAGTAGGGTGTGTTGTGGACATAGGGAGTTTTACCCGGCGCCGTACTACCTTGGGTCAGTTGCCCGTGGGAACCAGCGTTCATTTAGAGCGTGCTCTCCGGTTAGGGGATCGTTTGGGTGGTCATATGGTTCAGGGTCATGTTGATGGTAGGATTGTTGTTCAAGAACGGTTGGTAGATGGACGGGGTTTGCAGTTGACGTTTTCAGTTCGTAGGGCCTGGCGTGCTTACTGTATTTTGCGCGGTTCCATTGTGCTGGATGGGGTGAGTTTGACGATTGCTGCTCTCGATCATGGGGCGGACAGGGAGGAGACCTTCCGACTTACGGTTATGTTGGTCCCTCATACGGTAGCGAACACGCTCTTGGGTGAATTGACGGTGGGCGAATGGGTCAATGTAGAATTCGATATGATGGCTAAGTACGCGGAGAATTGGCTTGCACCGGTTGTTACTACTCGGTCTGCAGTTATGGGGGGGACGTAAGAGATGGAAGAGGGGGGGTGAGGGAGGATTGGATTTTTCGACGGTTGAAATGGCCCTGGAATCCTTACGGATGGGGAAGCCGATTATCGTGGTGGATGACGAGGATCGTGAAAATGAGGGTGATTTGGTAGCCCTAGCGGAAAGGGCTACCCCCGAGTTGGTGAATTATTTTCTGACCCATGCACGGGGTTTGTTGTGTGTACCCATGACGGCGGAGTGTGCTGCTAGGCTAGGTCTAGCCCAGATGGCAGCGCACAATACGGATCGTCGTGGTACGGCTTTCACCGTTTCTGTGGACATAGCAACGGCTTCCACGGGTATTTCAGCCGCAGAACGTGCAGCCACGGTTGCGGCACTTGCAATGCCGCAGTGTACGGCGGATGATTTTCGTCAACCCGGTCACGTCTTCCCTATCGTTGCACGTGAGGGTGGTGTACTACGGCGGGCTGGACATACAGAAGCGGCTGTCGATTTAGCACGTCTGTGTGGGGCTCAACCCGTAGCTATGATCTGTGAAATTTTGCGTGAAGATGGTGAGATGGCCCGTCTTCCTGATCTGCAGTTGGTGGCTGCGCAGACCGATACGCCCCTCCTGATGATTCAGGATTTGATTGCTTACCGACGCAGGAAGGAAGTTCTGGTTCAACGCGAGGTTCAGGTTGATTTGCCTACCTCCTTCGGTTCCTTTCGTGCGGTAGGCTACACCAATGTGGTGGACAGCAAGGAGCACGTGGCGCTGGTTAGGGGCGATTGGCATCCTCACCAGCCCGTTTTGGTACGTGTTCATTCAGAGTGTCTGACGGGGGATGTGTTTCGTTCCCAACGGTGTGATTGCGGTTTGCAGTTGGAGGCTGCTCTGCATCAAATTACACAGGAGGGGAGTGGGGTTCTCCTTTACATGCGTCAGGAGGGACGTGGGATCGGTCTGCTCAACAAATTGCGGGCTTACAAGTTGCAAGAGGATGGTCTCGATACGGTGGAGGCAAATCATCGTTTGGGATTTGGTGATGATTTGAGAGAATATGGAATTGGTGCACAAATTTTACGGGATCTGAAGGTCTGTAAGATGCGTCTCCTGACCAACAACCCTCGTAAGATTACAGGTTTGCGGGGTTATGGTTTGGAGGTGACAGAGGTGGTGCCATTGGAGTGCCCGACAAGTGGTTCCAACCGTGGGTATATGGAGGCGAAGAAGGAGAAATTGGGGCATCGTTTGCGCCTCTCTCATCCAAAACCAGGGGGGATTGGCTAGCATGCAATCGCATGGTGAGACGATGTTGTTGCGGTAAAACCCCGCGGTAGTATTCTTGGTCCACTGGGACAAAAGACTGATGCCATGATTTTTGTATTCATCGTGCGGCAGGCAGTGAAGGGAATCACGATGGGTTAGCTGGAAAGCATCGGATTCTTGTATTGTTGACGGGAGGACAACGGGGGTCGTTCTCGGGTACCGCAGGTATGTTGGAAGAGAAAGAGGGGTACCGGAGGACTGGCGGAGGCAACCATTGAAATGGACCGCCTGCAGGAAAAGTTGGGATTTCGCTTTATCTCCTTCATTTTTGGGTCTTATGGGGAGGACCTTTGTGGGTTGATTCATGCCTCAGGACTTGGTAAGTGATAGGGGATATACAAGGAGGTTGGGGGATGGTTTTGCCTCATGCATATGTACGAAGGAAAATTGCAGGCGGAGGGATTACGGTTAGCTGCTGTTGTGTCGCGTTTCCATGCTCCTCTGACTGAGCAATTGTTGGTTGGGGCGTTGGATGTGTGGCGTCGCTATGGTGCACGGGAGGATGACTTGACGGTTGTGAAGGTGCCTGGTGCATTTGAGTTGCCCTGGGCGGTGGATACCCTGGCCCGCCGGGGGGAGTTTGATGCCATCGTTGCCCTGGGTATTGTAGTCCGGGGTGCAACATCGCATTATGATTGGATCTGTCGCACAACGGTAGAGGGCCTATCGAGAGCAGGACGTGAGAATCAGGTTCCTATTTTGTTGGGAGTATTGACGGTGGAGACGTTGGAGCAAGCATGGGAGCGGTCAGGAACGAAGCATGGCAACAAGGGAGCAGAGGCGGCTGCGGCGGCGGTCGAAGTGGCTTGCTTACGGAGATCGTTGGATAGTTTGGTACCCTAGTCGGTCGCGGGTTTACTGCTTGGATGGGTTGGGATGTACAGTATCGTATTTGGGATCCGTGTAGAGGGAGGCGGGGGAGTCCAGTCATTCCTGAGATGGGGTGGTGGTTTCGTCGGTTCCATAGAGGTAATCTTATGAATAAAGTAAATCGTAGTAGTCGTGTAATCGTTTCCGTAATTCTGTTTGTTGTGATTGGTTCTTTACTGTGGGTTCTCGTGGAATGGGGTCCTAAAACAAAGGAACGGGGGATCCTTGGACAGGGATCATCCGTTAGTCGTCACTCCACCATCGTTGGTTCCCCACAGGGTTCCCATCCCCCACCAGCTAAAACGGTTGGTGGGGATGTTGTGTGGGCAGATACAGTTTCCTTTACCCCTGTGATTATTTCTTTACGGAATGGGATGGAGGTAAGATTACAGCAGCGGGATCTGGTGCATATTTTGGAGCGTCATCATCCGCGTTATTTTGATGCTTCGCAATGCAAACGGCACAACACATTATTGCCTGCCTCCATGGGTGTGGGAGATGTAGTGGCCCTTGCCCGCGCCTTGGTGGTAAACCACCAGGACGCCATTTCTAGGTCGGCCCAAGCAGGCAGTTTTTCCTATCATAGGATCCGTGGTACGTATCAGGGTATTTCCTATGTGATGGGTCTTCGTCATTGGGAAATTGTGCAATTGTATCCCGTGCAGGGTCAGGAGGCTGAGGTTTGTTACCGTAAGTCGGCCCGTTTGTGGCGGTACAGGTGTGCAGCTGCATTCTGTGCGATCCCGTTTTTCTAGAGATAATGGGTGTTTTCTACCTGCATGTTCTTGATTATGGATGCAATGATCCAAATATGGTTTTAGACCGTATGGGTTGCACAAGTATGGGGGTGTAGTTTTCAGATCCCTGGGTGGCAGGTCCGTTCTCATGGGAAATTAATTTACCTAAGGTTATTCTTTGTAATCATTATGGTATTCTATGAGTTTTCCGTGGTGGTGGTGGGAGCGCCGATAGGAAAATAGGGGATTGTAATCTAGTATTTTGGGGGGGAATTTGGGATACTGGGGGTAGGAACCTTTTTCGTATAGGGTGTGAGGACTAGCACAGTAAGGAGGCGGGCTCTGGTAATGACTTACCAGTTATCCACCCATGGTACCTACCTGTGGCGTGGTGGAGAAAGGCTACCTGTACGGCGGTCGGAACGTTTTTTTTCTGTCATGCCTACGCATCCTAGTGAGCTCTCCGTGATCCAGCGTATGGACGGTGTAGTGCAGGTGGAACGTCTGCTACCCTATGTGTATCGGGTGGAGGCAAGTGGCAAGGATCGTCGTGATCTTTTGATGGATAGGATTCGTGAGGGTTCCTTGCCCAGTATTGTGTACCATACTTACAAATTAGAGGGTAGTTCAACGACCTTTTTTATCACAGATAAGGTGTTCGTGGGATTTCGGTCGGGTACCTCGGTGGAGACCATCGAGAGATTGTTGGGGTTTTGGAATTTGCATTTGATTTCGATCAATCCTGGGGAACCGCCTGTTTGTGTGGTTCAAGTAACGTTGCAGAGTGGTGTTAATCCCCTGAAAGTAGCTAATTGTCTGATGGGGGAGGCTTGCGTAGAATATGCCGAGCCAAACCTGGTGCATATGTTGCGGCCCGCGGGTAACGTTTTTACAGGGATGACGGGGTCGTTTCCTAAACGCTGGCACCTATACGCTGAGCAGCGACAGGTTAACCTCTTGCCAAGGTCAGCCATCGATGTGCAATCTGCGTGGTCGATTAGCAAGGGTGTGCGGGATGTAGTGATAGCGGTTCTTGATGCGGGTTTCGATCTCAGCAATCCCGCCTTTCAGGGGGAAGATAAGATTGCATCGACATATCATTGGGAAAGGGAGTTCGATTCCCCCCCTCAGCATGATTTGGTGGTTTGTCATGGTACAGCTTGTGCTGTTGCGGCCTTAGCGGAAGAGGATGAATATGGTCTGGTTGGAGTGGCGCCAGGGTGTTCTTTTTTGCCTGCTCATATACCATGGATCGTTGATGATTACCGATTGATGGCAATATTTTCCGAGGTAGGACAAAGGGCAGATGTTCTCAGTTGTAGTTGGGGACCACCACCCTCTTATGCTCCTTTATGTACTCCGATGCACCAACTTCTGACCCGTTTGGCCAAGGAAGGTGGGCCGCGCGGTAACGGTTGTGCGATTTGTTTTGCCGCGGGAAATGACAATGCCCCATTGCTGGATCGTAAAAATCAGGAAGGTGTCCCCTATCTCGACGCCCAGGGGGATTTGAAGCGAGCTACAGGACCCATCCTCAACGGTTTTACCAATCACCCCCATGTAATTACGGTAGCCGCCTCGACAAGTCTGGCACGACATGCTGATTATTCGAATTGGGGCGAGGCCGTGTGTGTTTGTGCCCCAAGTAGTAATTTTCACCCCTATGATCGTCGTAAGTTTGTTCCCGGACTTGCTGTTTGGACCCTAGGAAGCGAGCCGGCGGGGTTTACGCCTCGTAGTCATTTTACTCATCGCTGTAGTGGTACCTCCATGGCTGCCCCTATTGTGGCGGGGGTAATAGGTTTGATGCGTTCTGCTGGTCCACATCTCACGACAGATCAGATTCGTGAAATCCTACGTTCAACAGCGTGTCGTTTGGTGGATAGCCACCCTGACGTGCGTGGGGATCGCCGAGGTGATTATAATGAGAAGGGACATAGTCCTTGGTTTGGATATGGTCGTGTAGATGCAGGCAAGGCAGTGGCTATGGCGGCATCCGCTAGTTTTATGGGGGACCATTCGTCTGCATAGGTTTTTGTTAGAGTGGGGACGACGGGGGGATGTTTGTCGCCCCCTGGTTTTCCCGCTGTATTTGTATTCGTGACTCTGGTGGGGTGGGGTTTTCCCCCAAAATAAGGAAGGGGTTGATTTTCGTGCGTAACGTACGTATCCTTTGTCCTCTGATTGTCCTATGCGGGTCCTTCTCCCTGATGACGGCCCCCACTACTGCGGTAACTAACGATCAGGGGGGAGGGAATCAGGAAAATAGGGAAAAACAGGAAAATAGGGAAAAACAGGAAAATAAGGAAAAACAGGAAAATAAGGAAAATAAGGAAAATAAGGAAAATAAGGAAAATAAGGAGGAGGATACCCGCTGCATATGTGTAGGGGATGATTGTTCACATAATTCTCTGAATAGTAGTTTATCGGAGGAATGCACCAAGGAAAAAGGTGGCATACATTATCGCCTATAAGGGTATATCCACCTGTAACATTGGGAATTTTGGATCTTGGCCGCATATCGGACCTGGGGGTTCAGTCTCGGGAGTGGGGATAGGCAACTCACCCCCTACCAGGTAATAAGGGGTTGTTGATATGAAAACAGAACTAAATTTCCCGGGGCCCCCCCTTTTTCGGACGAAGTGAAAATCGTGAAAATAGAGAAATTGGGAACCACAAAATCAGATAAAATGAGTTATATCCTAGAGTCCATTGTCAACCGTCCATTCCCGGGAATCAGGTGTTCCTGTGAGGATTCGGGAAATCTGGGGCCCCACCTAACTCATCCTTACAATCCAGAATTAGGAAAAAACCGCCCAAGGATATTCCGGGTCCGAAGTTTGGCCAAGATCCGGAATTTTTCCTTGATGGTTGTTTATCAAGTAGTTAAATTTAAAAATTTAACTACTTTTTTCGATACCCATTGATACTGTAGTGATAAAATATTCATAAAAGGTGCTGGTGCAGGAAGTAAAATTAAGTTGATTTGGTTTTTTACGATATTAATTATATTTCAAAATAAGATATATTGATTGCTAACAGTTAATTAATTACTTCTGTATGGAAATTAGGTTTTTGAACCCATGATTGTGAAAATGAATGCCCTATTCCGTACATCTTAGCACGACAAATAGACCAGCTTATATTGCTTACTCATTCTTAGTTAAATTTTACTATATATTCGGATATTTGGGATGTGTTATACGCCACACACTTTGCGAATATATTGCCAACCTAGATTCTCGTTCACCATGCACCTCAAGTCAGCAGGCGCCGTAAGCATTTTTTAGTGCGGAGCAAACGCGCCCTCAATGGCTGCACTATGGTTCCCTGCTTCCCTATATTTTGACTCCTCCAATTGATCTCTCTGCTCCGTCGCCGAATACGTTCGGTCGGTTAGTCCTATCTTCCCCCTATTTTGTTGGGTTTGCCAATGCATTGATCCGCAAAGGGGCACTTCTTGCAATCTTCCCTGTTGAAATAAGCCACACTGGTCCCGCGCTCCCTGGTTTGTACTGGCTGTTCTCGGGTTTGTTTGCCACGCATCGTGTAATTTCCTTTGTTTTTTTGTCTCGCACAAACGTGCTTGCTCCCAATTGATTGGGGTTTTCCCTTTGGCCCGTCCTATGGGTGAAACATAGGGAAATACCCTTTGATTGGGCAAGCTCGCTTATCTCATCATGGCCGTAGTACCCCCCATCGGCACACAACCGCGTTCCATCATGGGGAACCCATGTTCCTATGTACTCCTTCGCAAAGGTCGTATCTGGATGCAGGGAACCTCTCAGATCAAAGAAGGAAATTAGGCTTATTTCCTTCCCTCCATCACGATCTCCTACGATTTGTCTGGAATATCCCCAACATTCCTGTTTGTTCTTTTTCCTGTACTGAGCATCAGGATCATAAGGGCTTTGTAGACCACTAGAATGCACCTTGGGGAGCATCCTGAGATTTCCTTGTTCATCTCCTCCTCAGTCTGTTCCCAGATCACCTTTTCCAGCAGTGCATACCCCTTAGTTGATCTGATTTTGTCTTATTGGGAGACCTGTTTCCTTATAACCAAGCAAACCCCAATTAATTCTGCAGTCCTATGATCCCTTGCTGTTGCTCCTTTTTGGGGGGGCTGATGGTCCAATGATTGCCGACTATCGATGTCTGTGAATTTGCATCCTTTCTCCAGAAAAACTCCCCACTCCGCGGGGAGGGGAATCAGGAGTTCAGCCGAGATACAAACCACATTTTTTGCCACCAGACAGATCACGTCATTACGGGTTCATTTCCTTATGTTGCTGTTGATTAGCGTGCTATCCATTCTACGGCAGGCGGATATCATACCTACTATTGACTTTGGGAAGGTGGTGAAGTGCTGAAAAGAGTCCCGTGTACCATTGCATTTTGCTTTCTCCTCGTATGCCAACAACCGTTTTCTGCCTTCGTATAATGTTCTCCTACCTATAAGGGGCTTTCCTTTTTTGCCCCCCAGAGCTTCAAAAAATAGTACCTCTCGTGGAATACGCACGCAATTCCCTGTCTGTCCACCCAAAGGTCTCTTTAATGAACTCCGGGATTAGGGTAAAAAGGATATCCTTGCAGGGTTGACCCATAGTGTTATGATAATCGGCATATGTTTCCCTGTATAAGGAAACATGTTCCTCTATGAATACGCAAAATCCCACTTTCCATTTTCATTTGAACCTCAGGAAACAATTGTGAACCTTCTCAACCGCACCAGAACCATGAAAAGCCCCCCGTGATACCATCATGGGGGGTTGTTCCTTGTATATATTTTTGTTCGTGTTTTCACTAATTATATATTCTAATAGTATTTATTTTGAATATATTATAATATTGGATTTCATCTATATGGACCTATCTATTTGCTTGTCCACAGAGCCTGCCCACGGAAAATAATGGCCTCTAACCTGTTCTGGAGGACACGGACCCAGCATGAGCGACTTCCAGATGGCCCTGTTTTTTGTCCTGAGCATCCCCATGTTTTTTGGAGGAGGTTATTGTTTTTCCTGACAGCCGCTTGGGATTATGATCTTCTCACAAGTGGATGATAGGAAGGGGGAGTGCATGAGAAAGTAAGGACGGAACAACTTTCCTTGAACGATCTTTGGTATTCCCCAATAGATCCCCCCTGGTATTGGTGGCCCAGCACACTTGCAGGGGGAGTCATTACCGGTTGGTGAATCGGGACGCGGGGGAAAAAGCTAAGGGAATTGTCACAGGGTCAAGAGGATGGGGTATGAGTGGAGGGACTACAAAAAATTGAGAGTTGATCCTGTTTTGTATCGCTACAGGACGGATGTTGAAGTATTGGATCGTGGTGGAACCCATCTTTGCTTTAATTCTTCTCGCTTACCTTAATCCCCCTCGCCTCCAACCATCGATGGCGCCGTTGAATCTATTCCTTATACCCGTAAATCCTGTTTTTATTCCCCTCATTGCATTGTTGATTCTGTTTATTTTTCCTCTCATTGCATTGTTGATTCTGTTGTTTATTTTTCCTCCTATTGTAGGTGGTTTTTTATATGATTCGAATGCAGAGGGTCTGGAGTCAATGAAATTATTCAGAGGATTGTACGGGAATTGGACGGGGGAGAGCTCATTGAGAGAGGGATTTTTGTAGTGGGAGTAGTTGGGTGGGAGAGATTGTTTCATGGGGTGGTTGGCGACGGGGTTGTAGTAGGAATTTTTGACTTCATTGGGGGTTGGGAGGGAGGAGTGTTGGTGCGGTCTCGATGTGGCGCTGCTCTGGTGTGGCGGCACCGGTGGTGGAGAGGAGTGTTGGTGCGGTCTCGATGTGGCGCTGCTCTGGTGTGGCGGCACCGGTGGTGGAGTTGTATGGTCCACGTTTTCATGCGTTGTTGGACTTGGCGGACCCGAATCCCAACTGTCACTATCCCAACTGTTACTCGAATGATCGTCTGTCCAATCTTGATGGTGGGGGGATGCAGCATTTAGCTTGCCAGTATTTTCAAATAATACCCCAAAGGGGGAAAGGAGGGGGGCCACGAAAAATGCTACCTTTATTGCTTTATTCACTATCATCATCCTAACATTGTATATAATTTTGTATTTGGTTTTTACTAATGATATATTTTAATAATATTAAATTTAAAAATATATAATATTGGATTTGATCTATATGGTTATACCCATGCGTTGATCTCCGAGGCCTACGAACGGAAAATAATGATTTTCAACCATCCCTGGAGGACGGATGGGTATTCAGAACGAGCGACGACCCCTAAATGGCACCCCGGTTTTGTTCTAAGCACCCCCGATGTTTTGGGAGGATTATTGTTTTTCCTGACAGCTACTTGGGGTTATGATCTTCCCACGGAACAACTCTTTGAACGCCTTTTGATATTCCAAAATGGACTGCCCCACAAAAAATTGGGGATGAGTTCTGTTTTGTACCGCTACAGGGAGGGTAGAAGTGTCTGACCGTAGTGGTGGACCCAAAAACGGGAATCGTGTTCATTGCTTTGCGCATTCCTTCTTTTACTTTAGTCTCTCTTGCATCCAATCATTGATTGCGACTTTGAATCTACTCCCTACTCCTCTCATTACATTATGGATCCCGCGTGTCGTGTGTCCTATGGGGGGAGGGCCCCCTGAAATTGGCAAGGTGGTACAACAGATGTCAAAACCACCCAGAGCTGCTATTGTAAAGAGCAATGAGGGTGATTGTCTTGGGAAAGGGCAGGATGAAAGCTTCCTATTGGGTGTAAGTCAAGGGGGATTAGTAAGGTGAACCATTGGGAGGAAGGCACTGAAAAGTGTAATCAAGGGTATTGGAGATTTAGGTCCTCCTCTCATAAGTAGTGATGAACCCCTTTCCTTGTGGTGTGAGTGGGGGTGGAGCGAAGGGGTTGAATAGGTCAACCTGAGCCAGCCACAACGCACAAGATTACCGTAATGAGGTTTTCCCTTTCTTTATTAAATTTAATATTAAAACTATTATTAATACACACCAACTATAGCATATAATTTTCTATGTAGTAAAGAACATGTTTATAACAATATTGATAAAAAATGTATTATAGGCTTACATGGTAAAATGATTAAAGAAGGGTTTTTATTGTGTTTAAACCTATCATACAATAGGTTCTATAGAGATAGTTCCTAAAGGGATCCGTATTCAAAATAACTGTGGGGGAACCAGGGAAGTGATTTTTGAATGATTGAACTGTAGTAACGCGTTTCTGTTTCATTCATGGGGGGTCTCAGGATTTCAATGGGGGAATCCCATACCTAACAACAATGTGGGAAGTCAATGGTCGGGTTATTCACCCCCATTGAAATTTCCACTATCCATGATTTTTCTTTCCGGATCTTTATTTTTCCTGATAATGTTGTATTATGGATGCGGATGATCATGGGTTTTTCCTTCCCATTTTACTGTTTTGTGTGAATCAATAGTACTTGAGGTAAGGGGTTATGAGTAATTCTCTTTTTACATAATAAGAGTAACTTTTCCTTCTATTCCTTGATATATTAGAATATGATCTTATTTGTTCATTTGATATCTTTGTTCATAAGCCATTGGACAGGATTCAGCAAATCCATAATGATGATAATATTATGTATTTTTTATCATTTTTGTATTTTCAATGAACAGAATAAATTCTGTGCAGTGGAACATGATGTCCGTCCCCCTCTCCAAGTCTGATCCCAAATTTCATGAAAAATTTTGATGATACAGATAGCAGTAATCCGAGGATACAAATCAGGAACAGTGTTATAAAATATTATTATGTCGTCAATCACTTTACCAAAGGGTACGACTAGGTTCATAGAGGGGGCATTTTCTACAGGAAATCGCACGACCTCAAAAATGCAATTAGAATCCCAGATTCCTATGCGGAATGGAATAGATTCAATTTTAAATTTATTTTATATTGGGAAAAATATTGCGGTATGGGTATGTTAATTCGATTCCTCTTGTCATCTTTTTTATTATTAGTTACAAAAAAACATAACGAGTTCCTCCTGATTCTGTAATCCTTAGGGTTTGGAGATCCGATAGGATGGAGGGCAGTTATATTAAAAAAATTTTTCCTAATTATATTATTTTATATATGAATATAATGCATTTTTTTATTAATATTATAACTTTAAAATTGTTTACTATTATTAGTTTATGGCATCAATAAAATTAATATATGTATATATAATTACTAGAACATATATTTTTTTCATTATAAAATAATAAAATGTATTATTAATTATATTATTTATGAAATAATAGCATGAATATTTTTCCGTAGTGTGTTTAGACGATCCCATAGGAACAAATAAATTGAAAATTACCCTTATTCGGGGAAGAGGCTCTATTGGGAAAAATCGTTATAGTAAGATACAATACCGGAGAGGGTGTCCAGGTGACATCCTCTGAGGTTCTCTTCCATTCCGGTTCAGAGGGATTCCCCCTCACCGGGGGTTCCTATGGACTAGGTTACCCAGATGTGGGGGGATGTGGATGATCGAGAATGGGCGCTTGCGTGTTACTCATAGGGTGATGCGGGGGATTACCGATAGTTGGAATGGTAACACAGTTTCATCTACGGTAGGCGGTTGTGTAGCTCTTCTTCTGTGTTCAGGTTTTCCTCCTGTGCAGGAAATAGTGTATGCAGCCCAGGTGCCCTTGTCGATATCGGAAACGACCACATTCCCCACCACAGACCAAGGGGGTGGTGATTGTCCTCCGCCTCCTCTCCGTCCCTCGGAAGTTGCGCGGACTGTGGAGGATGGCCCTACCTATAAGGTGGCTATATCCCCCCCTCTTCCCAGGGGAGGGGCGGAACCCACTCTTTCCGTTCCATGGTATCCGTCCTCGGGTAAGAAATCTAATAAAAGGAACAACTCAGTCTTTAGTGAGGGAGCCGAGGAAACTAAAAGGGAGTCAGGGGACAAGGAGGATGAAAGTACCCACGTCGCGTCTATGCTCGAAAAGGGCGGGGGGGGAACTCACTACGGCGATGATCAAAAAGGGGGAATTCCCCCCATTGTCGTACAGGAGGAGGAGACCTCTTCGTTAGCTCCGGGGGATGTACAGGAAAAGGCTCCCCCGTCCGCCCCCCCGATCAGAGGGGGTTACAATGTACAGGGGGAGATCGCCCCGTCAGACCTTATCGAAGGGGGAAAGGGTTACCATTCCCCCCGTTCGATGGATGCGGTAAGGGAGACAGGGATCTTTGTTTCTCCCATTTCTTCTACCGCTGCTGTACCAAACGAAGTGGTACCCTCTTTCCCCGATGTGGAAGGGGAGATAGATCGTTCTTCCCCTACGTCCACCTTTTCTAGAGAGGATCGGGCGAGTGGTATGGTGCATACCCATTCATGGGAAGAGGATGCGATCAAAAGGGCCGTAACACTCCTCCCCTCCGTTCCCCCTGCTGCTGTGCAGAATGAAACGGTACCTTCCCCCCAAAATGGGGAAAAGGTGGATTGTCCTTCCTCCGCTCCCGGCCTTTCTGAGGAGGATCGGGCGAGTAGGACGACTCATCCATGGGAAGAGGATGCGGTCAAAAAGGCAGTAACACTCATTCCCCCTGCCCCCCCCGCTGATGAAAGTGAGGATGTGACGCAGGGGGGGGAGATAGAGAATGAGATTGTGGAAAGAATAGCATCTCTCTTCCCGTTTCAACAAGGGGGGGGATTGGAATCTGTATCGGGGAAAGCAAAAGAGGATCACCGGGAAGAGATATATCATAAGGATCAATCCCCCATCCAGGGTATGGAGAACAGCTGGGTGAGGGGTGGTGTTCCACGCAAACTGTCCATCGAGGAATTGGACGAAGTACATGAACAGTTGTCCAGCTGGTTTCCTAAACCACTCGTTGTAACTAGGGAAGATTGGGGGGCCCCAGCGCCCTCAGCGAAGGCCCTGCAGGTAAAAAATTTTGACATCAGGCGCATCATTGTCCACCATACCTCCTCTGTCAACCATCGCGGGACATTCATGCCTCGGTATATGAGGGCTATCACAAAGTACCACAGAGGAATTGGGTTCTCGGACTTTGGATATCGAGCTGTTGTTGCGCTGGATGGAACCTTGTATGAAGGATTTCGTGGTGTAGGACAAGGTCGATTGGATGCACTGGAGGGTGGATTTGCTTCGGACCATGCTAGGAAGTTCAACAGCCACAGTTATGGTGTGGCGTTGGACGGGGATTATGAGAATAGGGACAGGTTTGATCCCCAGAGCCCGGCAGGACGTACGTTGATGGATCTGCTCGTTTATGTAGCTACCCGTGATGGACGCATCCGGGTCGCGGTGAACGATGCAGGTGAGATGGAAATTAAGAAGATGGTTGATATCATAGGCCATCGGGATACAGGTCATTCCAATACAGATTGTCCAGGAAAAACCGTGCATAAGGCATTACCAGAGATTCGTAAAGAAGTCAGGCGTAGAATCAAGGAAGTAGTAGAACAGAAGATTAGGGAAAATTATCGGTAAGAGGGTTATTTCTACAACTGTGTCTTTGTGAATGGTTTACTTGGAAGAGTCCCCGTTGTTACAGTGATTCAGTTGTTGGTAGTTGTCAGTAGCAAGTAGTTTTTGTTTTGTCCTATGTTGGGGTTGTGTCGGGATCGTTGTCAGTGTGGTGGATGTCTCTGGTTACACCGAGACCCCTTATGGTGATGCTAGCTCCCATAAGGGGTCTCTCCTATTGTCATGGAACGGACCTTTTACCCGAAAGACTCTCATTTTACTATAGTAAAATAGATTGTTGATACGATAAAATAGAGAACAGTTCTTGCCCATATGAATTAATTTGACAATAAATACCAATTATTGGTATAATTAGGGCATAGTATGCATTGGAGCAATATTTTGCAGTGTGGGTGCGGAAAAGGTGATGGTTCGAATGTATTTTTCATTTCCAAAATTTCAGTGGTTTCAGTTTCTCCCGTCCTTTGACTTCTTTTCTGATTATGTTTTCTAATCGATAATATAATTATTAGTATATATAAAAATAAAATGGATGGGTTGCTTATATTGACTGGAAAAATTTGTGATATTGAAAATTATGCAGGATGGCTGTTCTATTAATCTCTTTTAACATCATTCAAGGGGTTTAGTTCATACTTTTCTATAAATGTTAGTATTATAGAGTGCTATTATGACAACGACCATCTACACTGCCTTTTTTTCTTTGCCTTTCGCTGTGTTTCAGGTTGCAAAGTTGCACTGTTTTATGGAAGAGGGTCGATAGGAATGGAGACGGATCATCTTCCTGATGGAGAAGCGTTTCATATCCTCATGGGGCCTTTTTGTGGTATTCAGGAGCTGTACGATCGTTTCCATGTCAGGACGGAGGAATCATAATCTGTTGCAATCCCTTTTGGGAAGTTCCCGTGGTATGGAGCGCGAAAGAACAGGGTAGATCTCCGTGTCCACCTGGTTTGCCGTTGCCTTTGGTTTGGGGGATTTGTCATCCCTTTACGAATTCTTTCCAGGATGGCCAATCCCCCCTATCTGAACAGGGAAGTGATTTCTCTCTAGTAGAAATGTCCCCTGTATGGGGCTACACAATGGTACCCCGACTGGATATGGGAAAATCTTTTCGTATGGCTTGTATCGGGTCCATTATGGGCCTCCATAGTCATCATAGGGGTGAATATTTCTAAAAATTTTCTTCCTGTGTCAGGTTCAGACGGATTCCGGGCGATTCGATTCTTATAGTACAGAGTTTGCCGCAGATACGGTCCTCCAGAATGGATCCAGAGATCTCTTTGCCCCACTCCTGTTATGGGAGAGCTCCCACACTTGCTATGTGCGGATTCTACTGGGGTTTTCTGGTTTTGCTTCGGAAGAAAAAGGACCGGGGAACATCTTCTTGCATTTTTAATAATAATTTGGGTTCGTTTTTGTCCCGGGCATCGGGTCAAGAGTAGGGATAGTACTGGCTGATTGATCTGGACATGCCTGCCTTAGTTTTCGTGTTTTCTATCCTAAAATTATAACATATTATTTAATAATAAATACATGTTATTAATACTTTTATTCATTTAATATGTACATTCAATGGAAAAATGGGGATAGGGTTCCGGGAACCTAAGAATCCCGCTGTGGACCTCTGCTTCTACGCCCTCTTCGTTCTTCCCTCGTCCATTTTTGACCATAAATAACATATTGATTGGAAAGAAAGGAGACTCCTGCTTTATCCCGATCGTCAACCCCCGATGGGACAACTCAAACCAGACAAATAAAAAATAGGTATATAAAAAATATAAAAAGGAAGGATGGGGGCGGAACTGAAATATATATTCATTATTTCAATACAATAGTATTTCATATTCCAACCTGAGGAGGCTCGAAAAAGATAAGGGGGGGATTTCCCCCGATCCCCTTGTTTCTGAAAATTCGTATCCACAATGGGATGTTGTCTTCCGAACCATGAAAACTGAATACTTTGCGTTTTTATAATGCACTCATAGAATAGGGAATGGTTTTGTTTTTGTAAAGGTATCATCCTAATTATATTTTCCTATTCTTTGATCATTCCGTAAGGATTGCAGGGTGTTCGCTGTTAGAGTTCATCATTATAGGGGGACTGAAGGGTCTATCAGAGGGAGGAGAATCTGGATAAATCTTCCTTATTATTTTATATATTTTTTATATAATTTTATATAAATAGAATTAGGAAATACCGTTTATATGAGTGGAATCCTGATCATATTTCCAATCAGTTGAAATGGTGGTGTGTCTGTCACTGTGAATGAAGGAGTAGGCAAGAGTTATGTTTGTAAAGTTATAGTTTTTATCGCTATTATTTTATTAAATTTTGTATTTTTTTTGTTTTTTTTACCCGTGCAGGGTAGGGTCCATTTTGTACACCCTAAGTTGCATTCAGATTTTTATGATGATTATGTTTATGATTCATCTTGTAGGGATCCCTGGTGTGTAAGGAATCATTCATTTCCTACACATTCAGGATACTACGATCGGGTGCATCCGACACAAAGGACAGAAGGACAGCAAAATCATTGGGTTGGCAATGGAAAGGGGATGTACACACCCGCAACGAAGCACAGCGAATCGGGACCGTTATCGCCATCGAATGGGGGATACCCGGTAAAATATTATAGTAAAGAAAATAATTACAATAATAAAAATATAGGGGAAATGGGGCGACCGTGGTCGACCTATTCATTACCCCCGTGGCCCTCCCATCCTGGAGACAGGATGGGAACATCATGGTCGACCCATCCATACCCTTCTTCGTGGCCTCCTCATCCTGGAGACAGGATGGGGACATCATGGTCGACCCATCCATACCCTTCTTCGTGGCCTCCTCATCCTGGAGACAGGACGGGGACATTATGGTCGACCCATCCATACCCTTCTTCGTGGCCTCCTCATCCTGGAGACAGGATGGGGACATCATGGTCGACCCATCCACACCCTTCGGGTCCCCCTCATCCTGGGGATGGGATGGGGACATCATGGTCGACCCATCCACACCCTTCGGGTCCCCCTCACCCTGGGGATGGGATGGGAACATCGTGGTCCTCATCTTACCGTCCTGCAGGATCTTCTCCTTATGGTAAGGGAGACCATCGCCCTAATTTTAGCAAGGGTCAATTTTCCGATAGGGAATTGGGGGATGCGCGGAATAAGTTGCCGAGCTGGTTTGCTAAGCCCAGGGTAATTACTCGGGAGGAATGGAGGGCACCAAGAAAACTATCCCGCCGGGGTTCAAATATTAGGGATCACCGTATTGTTAATATTGTCATTCATAATACAGGTTCTTCCTCCTCCGTGGGTACCAGGAACGCGGCCCCGGGATACCTGAGGGGAATTGAAAATTACCACGAGGCTAAGCGGTTCGGTGGCATAGGGTATCGGGCTCTCATTGGAGTTGATGGTGATCTATATGAGGGTTTTCGTGGTTTGGGGCAGGAAAAAGGGGATGCTTTGGAACGTGGTTTTGCTTCCAGTAATGTTAAGGGTCTCAATGCTGGTAGTTACGGAATTGCGATGATCGGTGATTATGAACATAAGGATCGTTTTGAGATTGATAGCCCGGCGGGTAGAAAGTTGATTGATACGATTGTGTATGTTGCTACCCGGGACGGTCGTTGCAAGTTTTGGTTGGATCAGTGGGGGAGGATACAAATTAAAATTCCCAACATCATAGGACATGGTCAGGCCCGCGGGGCGCATACCGATTGTCCGGGCCGTTTCATTTTGCTTAAGATGGGTGATATCAAAAAGGCGGTTAGCGACAGGATCAAGGGGGTAATTGAAAGGGAGTTGATCGTAAGCAAGAGGGGTGCCTATTCCTAGGGATATCGTTCGGATCCTATATTGGTATTGTTACGCATTTCTATAGAATAGAGATTTATAGTTCTAGTGCAGAAGGTAAGATCGAATTCATCATTATATTATAATATATATTATTTCACAACATAAATATCCATTCAATTGGGTTTGGGGTAGTAACTCCCAATGGGTGTGGATGAGAGGGGACCGTTCACCCCCCCTTAGGACCGTAACTAGGAGGGGGTTGTTTGCATATTCTCCTTGATGACAGGGCTGAATAGCGGGTTTTCCTTTGTCTTCGTTATCACCAGAAACAGCGAGAAAGAGTGAATCAGGGGACGGCATGGACTTTGCCTGGAGATTAGGGAGAAAACAAAAATAGTATTGAGTTGTATACACACCAAAATTTAGAATAATTATATTTTTTTAATTGCTATATTATTTATATTGAAAAATTGACGAGAGAAAGAGGAGTAATTTTCTACCTATACAAATAAGAAATTATCCTTAAAAATACGGGAAAATGTCCCCTAAAGGGCCAGAAATTAGGGTTAAAAAATTCCCTTGGGAATGTGTCGAGTAAGCTGTACAAGTACTGAAGGTTGTAAGTAGCCCTTCAGATCCAGTTGGTGGTGGGTAGCAGCAAGATTCAAACTATCCAACATTGTTGTATGGAGACACTCCGGTGGTAAGCGGTTTAGGAAAAGGAGGGGCTAGAATTCTCGTCAGGTGGGGATTAGGAAGACTAACGAAAGTGAACCGTTCGAGGACGTATCGAGAGAAACAGTTTATGTCAAAACCGAGTGTGGCTGGACACATTGGGGGAAGTCATGGAAGACGATCTACACTTACTATTCGGACGAAATGTGGGATGGGAGAAACCTAATCTAGATAGCCCACATGGAACAGAGAGATCGTCGCACGGACGCTTTGATAGAGCGGGGTCAGTCGTAATAAAAAAAGCCAAAGATAACTAAGGGGCCCTGTGTATGAAATCAGATCAGCCCATAGTAGCTGCGAAGTTTTGATAAGGGAGATGGAGGGAGGGGGGGAAAGGATCTGAATGGTCATGTACGAAACAAGGATGAGAACTGTGAAAAGGGGACTCCAACACGGATCAGGCGACTCGTATGAGATGGTAATGTGGGCCCATTTCATTCCCACGGGTTGATCCACTCCCTCTATTCATCATCCACCTATATATTAACGGCTTTGAGCGGTTATCCACTTGTGGACGACCACGTGGGGCCGTTGATCGCGTTTGGAAACAGGTGGTAAAGATGGGGGGGCACGGGGTAGGGAAAACAGAAGCGAAACAATTCCTTGAGCGCTTCCCTAGCATTCCCCAATGGGTTTTCCTACTGATGTTGTGGCTAGCTCATACTTCGTGGGTATTACGACATGGATTGATGAATTGTGATATAGGGGGAAAGGGATCGCCACAGGCTTAAGGGAACGAACGGGTTATGAATTATGAATGCGGGGGCTCATCACATACAAAAAATGGGGATGGATCCTGCTCCGTATCCCCACAAGGTAGATGTTGAAATAGGGGACCGTGGTGGACCCGAAATCGGGGGGTCGATTCTCCTAGCAACGATTCTACTGTCCCAACAATATCCCCATCGTTACAAATAGGAACCTTACACTTCGAATTCTTTATCCGGTCGAATATTCTCCAAATTTATGGTACAATTATCGATAGAAGGAAATTTATGTAAATAAATACCATTTAGTTTTCCTAATTTCAGCTGAATTTTTTCACTATAGGAGAGAAAAAGGGGAATTTTACGATTATGATAGAAACTTTTTTGTTGCCGTTATTCCTATTCCTATTCCTGGGGGTTGTGTGGGCTTTGATGAAATTTGATCATGCCCACTATCAGCATGTGGTGGTACTAGAAAACAGTCCGCGCCGGGGAACGTTGCGAAATTGGGGTAGAGTAGTTGATGTTTTGCTCCCATTAGCGTTTTTTAACATGTTTTTTCGCAAGTTTTTGGATCCTATTAGGTTTTCTGTTACTGCAATTGATTTCACATTTATAGTGGGGGTACTCAAGCGTGTTTGGGATGAATCGGTATTCAGATGGTTGGCCTTATTGGGTTATGTTTTTTTCCTGTCCTTGATATGTATCTCCCTCGTATGGCCAAGATTCCGCGCCTATATGATGTCAAAGCTGAATTTGGATCCGCAGCGATATGCCCATTGTTTTGCGTTTTGGGGGCTCCTTTTTCTCCTCCTGGAGGCTATGTTTACTTGGTCTTTTCTGAGCATTCCAGACTTTATGGGGTATCTCGATAAGATTCCCCCACATGAGTTTGCTCAGGAGCTGATTGTAAGTTTGCTTCTGAATAGTGTTCTGGCCTTCTTGATTGTGGGATGGGGTACCCATCGGAGTTGGTGCGAGGTGTGGGAGCGGTTGGGGTTGAATAGGAGGCCAATGTGGAAGGGATTTTTTCTGACTCCTCTTCTTGTTGTTGCTTTCCTTCTTGTGTTTGGACAGGTGGAGTGGTTTGTTACCTCAATAGGAAATCAATGGGGTGTTTCGCTGATACAACAAACGAATCCTGTTTTTCCCTCGTCGGCTTGGATTATAGTTCCCCTTATGGGAATATGCGCGGGTGTTGGTGAGGAGCTATTATTTCGGGGTGTTTTTCAACCACGTGTAGGGATTTTTATCTCTAGTATTGCGTTTACCCTGATTCATGTTCCAAATGGATATGATTGGTTTGGACTTTTGGGGACTTTCACGATGTCTTTACTATTCGGGTGGATAGCACATCGGTATTCTTTATGGTTGTCTATGTGGGCCCATGCTTTTCATAATGTTATTATATTTCCCTTGATGTTTTTTTTCGCGCGAGCGGGGTAGTTCAATCCTTGGGGTTTGTTCCATGGCAGTCCAAAAAATTGCGGAACTCAAACCTGTCCAAAAAATTGCTTTTCACAATACTTATGATAAGACTTGATGTGCGCATTATGGTTGGGTATCCGTTCGTGGTAGATTCCAGTGGTTTCCATGAATTTGTGAAACTCGTGACTGACAAATTGCGAACCATTGTCTGTTCGAATCATGGGATTTTTCCCCCCTTTTCCCACGTGCTTTTTCAAAGCCTCCTGTATTGCTTTCACAACGTCCTTGGATTTACAGGATAAGTAGACTTGGGAGAAAACAGTAACCCTGTCAAAAACATCGATTATGCCCAAAATTTGAACCATAGTAGGGTCCCGCTTTCCCCCTGTCCTTTCCCTCAATCGACTGATTTCCAATTCTTTACCGTCCAAAAGCCTTTTTAAATCATCAATGGTGCTGGTGCGGTTAAAAAGGTTGGACCTTGGCCGCATATCGGACCTGAGGGTTCAGTTTCGGGAGTGGGGATGGGCAACTCACCCTCTATCAGGGAATAAGGGGTTTTCGATATGAAAACAGAATTAAATTTCCCGAGGTCCCCTTTTTTGGACGAAGTGAAAATCATGAAAATAGGGAAATTAGGAACCACAAAATTAGATATAAAATGAGTTATATCCTAGAGTCCATTGCCAACCGTCCATTCCCGGTAATCAGGTGTTCCTGTGAGGATTTGGGGAACCCGGGCCTCCCACCTAACTCATCCTTACAATCCAGAATTAGGAAAAAACCATCCAAGGATATTTCAGGTTCGAAGTTTGGCCGAGAGTCACAATGGTTGCAAAGTGTGTAGCGTATAACACATATCAAGTCCCCGAATATATAGTAAAATTTATAATAATAAGAAGGAGGTATGCGATATAGTGAGTAATATATATCATAATCGAAAAATTCATACTATTCATTTTTTATTTACATTACAAATTATCTATACATATTATACAGGAGTAATTCATTACCTGTTAGCAATTCAATATATCCTATTTTGAAATATAATTAGTATTGGAAAAAACCAAATCAACTAAATTTTCAACTAACTTTTACTTCCCGCACTAGCACCATCTATGGTACAATTATCGATAAAAGTAAATTTATGTAAGTAGATACTATTTAGTCTTCCTAATTTGATCGAATTTGTTCATTTACGGAAGATAAAAAGGGGAATTTTGTGGTTATGCAATATTTTTTATTAGTGGTATTCCTACTCCTGTTCGTGTGGGTCCTGATGAAATTTGATCATGCCCACTATCAGCATATGGTGGTACTAGAAAACAGTTTGCGCCGGGGGACGTTGCGAAATTGGGGTAGGGTAGTTGATGTTTTGCTCCCATTAGCGTTTTTTATCATGTTTTTCCGCGTGTTTTTGCAGCCTATTAGGTTTTCTGTTACTGCGATTGATTCCACATTTATAGTGGGGATATTCGAGCGTGTTTGGGATGAATCGATATTCAAATGGTTGGCCTTATTGGGTTGTGTTCTTTCCCTGTCCTTGATATGTATTTCCTTTGTATGGCCAAGATTTCGTGCCTATATGATGTCAAAGCTGAATTTGGATCCGCAGCGATATGCCCATTGTTTTGCGTTTTGGGGGCTCCTTTTTCTCCTCCTGGGGGCTATGTTTATTTGGTCTTTTCTGAGCATTCCAGACTTTATGGGGTATCTCGATAAGATCCCCCCACATGAGTTCGCTCAGGAGTTGATTGTAAGTTTGCTCCTGAATAGTGTCCTGGCCCTGTTGGTTGTGGGATGGGGTACCCATCGGAGTTGGTGCGAGGTGTGGGAGCGGTTGGGGCTGAATAGGAGGCCAACGTGGAAGGAATTTCTTCTGATTCCTCTTCTTGTTGTTGCTTTCTTTTTCGTGCTCGGACAGGTAGCGTCGTTTGTTATTTCAATAGGAAATCAATGGGGTGTTTCGCTGATACAACAAACGGATCCGGTTGTTCCCCCATTGGCTTGGATTATAGTTCCTCTTATGGGGATATGTGCGGGTGTTGGTGAGGAGCTATTGTTTCGGGGGGCTCTCCAACCACGCGTAGGAATTTTTATCTCTAGTATTGCATTCACCCTGATTCATGTTTTGAATGGATATGATTGGTTTGGGCTCTTGGGGGTTTTCACGACATCTTTACTATTCGGGTGGATAGCACGTCGGTATTCTTTGTGGTTGTCTATGTGGGCCCATGCTTTTTTCAATGTTTTTCTATCTATCTTGATATTTTTTTCCAAGCGAGCGGGGTAGTTCAACCCTCGGGGTTTGTTCCATAGTAGTCCAATACCTTACCAGTGGCCCCATGGCGGTGCGAAGCAGGATCCATCTCATAGCTCATTGCCTTGTCGTTGGTTCCCACCATTCCCAACAGGAAGAGGGCGAACTATCCAGAATGGGGGCGTCGTCCCCTCATAGGACCATGGGAATAGGATCCATTCATGCGAACACCCGGGGGACACCTCGTTCCGATAAGGGTTTTGGGGTTGATCCTATCTCCAACCATGCACTAGGGAGGGTGACGGGATCTTGCATTTCGATGGCGTGTACGTGTGTCAAGAGGTCGTTCAGGAGATGAAGGTTGCTCGACTCTTTGTAACCGGCTGATAGGTAGCAGGTTACAAACTGCCTAGTGCTGTTGGGGTAAAGTGCCCTGGTTGTGAGCGGCATGCCCCTGTCCGGTGTGAATCAGGGAGATTAGTAAAGCGAACCATATTTAGGCCCTCATAGGGAACCACGAGAGACTGTCGCACGGACACCTGGCTAAGGCCAGGTGTAAAGGGCTAAGGGTATACCAAGGCTTCCGCGAACAGAGTCGGATCAACTCATAGTAGTGAAGAAACCCTTGTAATGAGGGTGGAGCGAAGGGGTTGAATGGTCTGCCTGACCAGCCAACGTACAATCCGAAGCAAGGAGATGATCGTGGGTTAGGCCCGATGGGTCTAACTGGACGCACAATCTGCGATAAGGAGATGATCGCAAGTTGGACCAGGCAACATGGGATCGAAACCCGTATAGAACACAGCAGAGGAAGGTACGAAGAACGTGACACCAGACTGGTGTTTTAAATGGGGAAAATCCTATGGGATCATAAGAGCCACATAATGCGAGAGTAGTACGTGTGGTTCTGTGAGAGGGTTGGCTGAGATGCCAGCCCTACTGGGCGTGAGGGACTTGGCTGAAATGCCGGGTCTACTCGGCAACTGCTATGAGGTAAAGGGGAGGTAAGCCAAGAAATGGATCATCGATATACACCCAACCGATAGGATGGGGGGAAGGGAAAAATTCCAGTAAAAAAAGGGCAGGCTGGTTCAAGGGAGGAAAGAGAATGGAAGAGGGATCAATCGGTGCCCAGGTGGCAAGGTTCTTCGACCCATCTGTATACCAACCTCCGGGTAGAGTGGTAGGGGTAGGATGGTGGCTCACTTCCATGAGGGGACCTACCTACGGGGGATGTAAATTTCGCTGAGTAATGTGTTGCCAAACCTAATGAAGAAGGGGGAAGGATTCTGCGCACACATTGCGGATGAATCCCCCGTTCTATGGGTGCATAATTGCATGTATACGGAAACAAGCAATATAAATAATCATAAAAAGTAAATTATATAAAATTTATTTAAATAAAAATTTATATTCTATGTTGTTCGCCACTTCCTACATAGAATTTAGTATGCAACAAAATTTTAAATAAAAAAATTAAGGATCAACATAAATTCGATTCATCTGGAGTGTGCAAAGGGGGTAAAATGGGAACCAGCGATCCTTATCCTTCAGCGATTTTGGGTGTTCAACAAAAAACAATTGTTGGTAATAAACTTCTGCGTGTACTTTTCCCTAAAGTGGTACTTTTTAACTACAAATTATTGATATGATGGCAACGGTATAGATTTTTTATATTATATAATAATGAAAATTTTTATAATAAATTTTCTGTTATTACAAAATATTCTAAGGAAGTGAGTTTTGACATTGTCTTCTGAGGGAGAACCATTGGTCCAGTATCTTGGGATTTTTCTCTCGGAAATTTCGGTACCCTATCTGGATCTTGTGTGCTCTGCAATCCAATGGTAATACCCCCGATGAATGGGAAGCAGAGGCGGATAGGTTGACACGGGGTGGAATGAATTCGTTGTCATTCCTTTTTCTTCCGGCAGGCCTTTCATTCCGAAATCCTGTATCATGGTGTGTAATGGTATTGGCATAATGTAATGGCGACAGGGTTCCCCTATCCCGCTTCTTTTCCCCCGTTGCCTACGGAAACGAGAGATGAGGATATTTCTCTTTGGAGGGTGCATAGGTTGGGTGGATCATGGGGTGGTCTGGGTAAGGCTTTGTTTCTGTCTTGTTGTTATAGGGTCTGTAGTCGGGTGTTTTACTACCCCACACTGCGGTGACTATAGTTGGTATTCGTATGCAGATGAGTTGATGATGGGAAGTGAGGTAGTTTCCTTGCGTTTTTTTCAGCGTTTGCGTCAGCAGGTGGGTCAGGTTAGGAAGACAACGGATACTTTTGTTCGTGGTTTGTCACGTACACGTAGCCGATTTACCAGCGCCCTGCAGGAAATGGTGGGTAGACGGGGTGAATTGGACGAGGGGCTATACGATCAACTTGAGATGATGTTGTTGGCTGCTGATGTTGGGGTTTCCACCACACAGAAATTGCTCGATCAACTGCAGGAGCGAGTTCGCAAGGAGAGGATTTCGGATGCGGGGCTTGTTCCAGAGATTCTGGCTCAATTGGTGAGGGATATGTTGATTTCATCGGGTGACGCGAGTCCCCTACGTCGTGCGGACCAGGGACCTACCGTCTATCTCTTTGTGGGTGTCAATGGGGTGGGCAAAACAACAACTATTGGAAAGTTGGCTTATCGTCTACGACAAGGGGGTGACAGGGTACTATTGGCCGCGGGGGATACTTTTCGGGCTGGTGCCATTGAGCAGCTCGCGATTTGGGGGGAGCGAACAGGGGTAGATGTCATCCGTCAGATGGAAGGGGCTGATCCAGCGGCAGTTATCTATGACGGTATCCAGGCAGCAAAGGCACGTGGGATCGATGTGTTACTTTGTGATACAGCGGGTCGATTACAGAACAAGAGGAATCTTATGCAGGAATTGGCCAAAGTCAAAAGGGTCATAACTCGCGCTATTCCCGAAGCCCCCCATGAGGTGTTACTCGTACTGGATGCTACTACGGGTCAGAATGCTCTACATCAGGCAGAGCAATTTTGTGAAGTGGTAGATATTACAGGATTGGTACTGACTAAGCTAGATGGTACAGCGAAGGGGGGGATTGTTCTGGCTATTCAGGATACGATGCAGATTCCGATTCAATGGGTTGGTCTAGGTGAATGTCCTGATGATCTGATGCCCTTTGATGCCGATATGTTTGTACATGCAATGTTTGCCGACTCCTCCCCTGTTCAAGGGGGGGAGTCCTAGTCTTATCCTCAATAGTTTCCTGTGTAGGACAACGTTTTACCGTGAGTGGGTTGGCTTGACGGTGCTTGAAGGATACCGTATAGTGAAAGGGAGCTGTGTTACCCTCGGTTTCTTTGGGATTAGGGGTGATCCCGTGGCGTGCTTGTGTTTTTCCTGATAGGGGTGTTCCGGATCCTAATCGAGTTGGGCCTACTTACGATAGAGAAGGGATGTGTTCCCCGTGTTTGCGCGGTTGTCAGAACGTTTACAGAATGCAGCACGTAGCTTGCGGGGCAAGGGGAAGGTAGGTCCTACGGATGTGAAGAGGGCCATGCGTGAGGTCCGTATAGCCCTTCTGGAAGCAGATGTTCACTTCTCCATCGTGAAGGATTTTGTAGATCGTGTTACGGAACGAGCGTTGGGAAAGGAAGTCTTAGCGGGTCTCAACGCGGGCCAACAGGTAATCGAGGTTGTGCAGGAGGAGCTTACGGTACTGATGGGTGGTGATGCCGCTGAGTTGGTGAAGGTCCCTAAGCCACGCCGGATTTTGCTTGTTGGGTTGCAAGGGGCCGGAAAAACCACAACGGCTGGGAAGTTGGCCCGTTATCTTGTAAGACAGGGGCGTACTCCCCATCTGGTAGCGGCCGATGTGCATCGCCCTGCTGCGGTTCATCAGTTGGAGGTATTGGCGAAGCAGGTAGGCGTGGTTTGTACATCCCCTGTTCAGGGGGAGGGGGCTGTGTCGGTGGCCGCGCGAGGTCATGAGGAGGCTCTCTCCAGTGAACGTGATGATGTAGTGATTGATACCGCTGGCCGTCTCCACATTGATGCGGTGATGATGGACGAGTTGCGACAGGTGGCAGCCAGTGTGAAGCCGGACGAGGTCTTGCTTGTAGTGGACTCCATGACGGGTCAGGATGCTGTTCAGGTGGCCAGGACTTTTCATGAACAGATCACCCTCACAGGGGTGATTCTTACGAAGCTGGACGCTGATGTCCGTGGTGGGGCGGCTCTGTCCGTTCGGTCCGTTACAGGTTGCCCTATCAAGTTGGTGGGGACAGGTGAGAGAATCGATGATTTGGAGTCCTTTTTTCCCGATCGTATGGCCTCGCGGATCCTTGGCATGGGCGATGTTCTAACGCTGATTGAGAAAGCTCGCTCCGCTGTGGATGAAAGGGAAGCCCGTGCTATGGAGGAGCGTTTGCTCCGTGATGAATTTACGATCGATGACTTGTTGGGGCAAATAGAGAAGTTTCGTAGTATGGGGACGTTTAAAAGTTTGATCTCGATGATGCCAGGCATGAATGTGGCCAAGTTGATGCCGCAGCTAGAAGGTGGTGAGAGGGAGTTCGATCGTATTAGGGCGATGGCGCGGTCGATGACTGTAGGGGAGCGTGCCAAACCTGAAATCATCAATGCTAGCCGTCGTCGTCGCATCGCTAACGGGAGTGGCACCACAGTGACCGAGGTGAATCGTTTGTTGAAGACGTTTGCCGGTCTTCGCGTTTTTTTGGGTCAGATGGTAGGTACGGCCAAGGGCAAACGACGTAATCTTACATTGCCTATTCCCCCTTCTAGGGGTAGTTTTAGAAAGAGGTGAAAGTAGTGGTTCGTATTCGTTTACGTAGAATGGGTGCCAAGAAGAAGCCTTTCTACCGTATCGTGGTTGCGGAGTCCCGTTCCCCCCGCGATGGTCGCTTTATCGCTCAGTTGGGTTATTATGATCCTCTTACGGAGCCCTCCACTGTGAAAGTGGACGTTGAGGAGGCCAGAAAGTGGTTGTCGCAGGGGGCCCAGCCTTCTGATACGGTTGCTAGTATTTTTCGACGGCAGGGTATTCTGGATCGTCCTCAGCCGGGTTGATGGATGGTTGGGCCCCTTCCCCCCACGCGTTGGTTGATGGTTGGGTCTATTGTGGCCACACAGGGTCTCTGTGGTGGAGTTAGGGTGCATTCCACTACTGATTTTCCTGAGATTCGTTTTCAGAAAGGGGGAAGCTTGTGGGTTCGCCCTCCGGTACGGGGGAACCCTTTCTTCCCCTTGCCCACGGATCCATTACGGATCGCCCGTTCTCGACCCCACAGGGCGGGTTACATAGTTCATTTCGTGGGTTGGGATTCGATTGAGGTGGCAGAGCGTTATCGGGGGTGTCGTCTTGCGGTCCCCTATGAGGACCAGGCGCCGAGTGTCGAAGGGGAGTATTACTATCAAGATATTGTTGGGTGTCGCGTGGAAACTGTGGCCGGGGAAAATCTGGGTGAGGTTATTGGTATTCGCTCTATGCCTGCGCAGGATTTATGGGTGGTGCGTGACCCTGGAGGGCAGGTATGGATGCTTCCCTACACGGATGCGTTGGTGAAGGAAGTAGACGTTAGTAGGAAGAGGGTTTCGATTGTTTGGTTGGAAGGACTGCGTGGATGATTCGTTTTGATGTAATTACACTTTTTCCCTCGATGTTTGGCGATTTTCTCTCGACCAGTATCATTCAGCGGGCGCAGACGAAGGGGAAGTTACAGGTGGTACTTACTGATCCGCGTTCGTTTGCCTGTGATGGGTATGGTACGGTTGATGATGCCCCCTATGGTGGTGGTGGGGGGATGATCCTCAAACCGGAACCCATCTTTGCGGCCGTGGAGCACGTGTTGCGGGGTAGGGATCTACCGGTCCTTTTGTTTTCTCCCCAGGGGAGGGTTCTCACGCAGTCCCTCGTGAAGGAGATAGCCCTCCATCCGTGGTCCGTTTTGTTGTGTGGTCATTATGAGGGTTTCGATGAACGAATACGGTCCCTGGTTACTCTGGAGGTGTCGATCGGTGACTATGTTTTGACGGGTGGCGAATTACCTGCAATGGTCCTTATCGATGCAGTGTCTCGTTGTGTCCCTAGTGTTTTGGGTGGTGAGGATGTGGTGGGTAGAGATTCCTTTGGGGAGAGTGGTCTGCTAGAATATCCCCATTACACGAGGCCATTTTGTTTTCGTTCCCTGGAGGTTCCATCCGTGCTCCGTTCGGGTAATCATCGGTTGATAGAACAGTGGCGCCGGCGGCAGTCGCTGTTGCGCACTCTACAGAGGCGTCCAGAGTTATTGCGGAGTGCCCGCCTTACGGCAGAGGATTATGTTTTCCTGCGTACCAAGGTAGGGCGATGTTCGGTTCGCAAATCGGTGGAGTGGGTAGAGAAAGGAGAGGATATGAAGGATGCAGGGGTTGATTCATAGTGTAGCTGCTTCACAACTGCGGGGGGATTTTCCATCCTTTCGCGCGGGAGATACGGTACGGTTGCACGTTCGTGTAAAGGAAGGGCAGCGGGAAAGGATTCAGTTGTTTGAGGGGGTAGTCATTCAGCGTCGTGGTTCGGGGATTAGTGAGACGTTTACGGTACGTAAGGTTTCCTATGGAGTAGGGGTGGAGCGTGTTTTTCCCCTCCAAACACCGCGGTTGGCAAAAATCGAGGTGGTGGCCTGTGGGCGCGTTCGACGGGCCAGATTGTTTTATCTTCGTAAGTTGCGCGGTAAGGCGGCGCGCATCCGTACGATCCATACGCCACACGGCCGTGGTAAGAAGGAGGTCTGAGGCAGGGGGCTGCTCTTTTGTAGCCTCCTGTTATTTTGTTTTTGCAGCCCTTTGGTTCAAAAGAGGGCAAGGGGGGTGGAGGAAAGGATCGTGATTCAGTGGTTTCCGGGGCATATGGCACGGGCGCGGCGGCAAATAGAATCCCAACTGGGTCGTGTGGATTTGGTTTGGGAGATAGCAGATGCACGGTTGCCCCAGGCGAGTCGTAATCCGTTGCTCGATGAATTGTGCCAACACAAACCCCGATTGGTGATTATCAATAAAACCAATCTAGCGGATCCTGTGGTTACCCAACAGTGGTTGAAATATTTCCCTCAACGAGTTGTAACAATGGACGTACAGAGTGGTAAAGGTGTGACGTCTGCAGTGGAGACTAGTAGGAGATGGGTTCGATCTTTGCGACAAAGCACACGTTGGGGTAGTCTACAACGGGGGATACGGGCTATGGTAGTAGGGATTCCCAATGTGGGGAAATCCTCACTCATCAATCGGTTGGCACGACGATCCTCTTCGGCAACGGGAAAATTGCCGGGGGTCACGCGTGCGCAACAATGGATTCGCGTTCATGACGAATTGTTGTTGCTGGATACACCTGGGTTATTGTGGCCGTCTTTCTCGAAGCCTTCGCTGGGCAAGGTGCTTGCTGCCACAGGGACCATTCGGGATGCCCTGTTTCCTCCGGAGGGGGTGGCCGTTTTTCTCTTGCGCTGTTTGTATCGTACCTACCCCCAGGTTGTACGGGATCGTTACGGAGGAAAGTTTTCTGATCTTCCTCGACATGCCTGGTTATCCCATATTGGGAGACAACGTGGTTGTCTACGGGCAGGGGGAGTGGTAGATACGGAGAGGGCTGCTGCCGCTGTGTTGAGTGATTTTCGATACGGAAAACTGGGTCGCGTTACCCTACAACGTCCTCCGTCCATGCTTCAAGGGGGGGAAACCTTTCCCCCCTCTTATCACCCATGACATTGTTTTCTTGTGAACGGGCGGCTTGTTCCCTCTGGCATTATGAATTGGCCTGGGAAGCTTGCGGATACCGTGGGATAGCCGGTGTTGATGAGGCCGGACGGGGCTGTTGGGCGGGTCCTGTGGTGGCAGCGGCTGTGGTGTTGTATGGGGGCGGGGGGGCGACTATGTGGAAGGGTTTGTACGATTCCAAACGTCTCAGCTCCCAGCAGAGGCAATATTGGTTGGGTTGCATTCGATCCCATGCATGTGCGGTGGGCATTGGTTGGCGTGAGGTGGCTACTATTGACCGTTTGGGGATTGTCCCCGCTACTCAGGGTGCTATGCGGGATGCTTTATCCCGGTTGGCTTGTTCCCTACAGGTGGTTTTGGTAGATGGATTCTATCTGCCGGGTATTCACTACCCGCAGGTTCCTTTAGTAAGAGGGGATCAACGGAGTATTTCGATTGCCGCTGCTTCTATTGTAGCCAAGACCTATCGTGATACATGGATGATGCATTTGGACAAGCAGATGCCGCAGTACGGTTTTTCATCCCACAAGGGCTATGGGACGAAACAACATAGGTTGGCACTGGCTACCCACGGTCTATCCTACCACCATCGCAGGAGTTTTGCCCCCCTACGCGCGTTGTTGTCCTCTGTTTGAACGGGTATCCCTCTTTCCCCCTTCCTGGGGGGACCCTTCGGAATCTTGTTAGGGTGGAGTGTATTCGTACCTCTATGGATAAATAGAACAGGGCTAAGTTTGGGTTCTTCCTATATACAGAGGAATATATTCTTCGATCTTCCTATCCACACATTCTTCTGCGGGTGATTATGAGTCCACCTATCTGTCCTCATCAATTGTGGAATACGGCAGTGGTATTTTCCTCAGAGCGGCCTATATTCATTTCCTTGACATTGGGATTTAGCATGTTGGCATTATGGGGGGGACTGTTTTTCCACCCCTCAACGACTTCCTCCGGCGTGGGATGTCCCTCAGCTAGATTCTCCGCACTTTCCCGGTTGCGTTTGCCGGTTTTTCTCAGCATTTCCTTAGAATCACCAATCCCTGGCATGCCGTGCTCCATGCCATGCTGTTTTATCCTTCTTGATTTTTCCCGGGTGATTCCCTTTAGACTATCATCGTTTGTGGAAAGTGGCTCTAGGCCATTATGGATACGGTATTCATTGATGAGCCCGGCTACTTTTGCCTCAAATTCAGAGTGGCTGTTTGATTCAGTTTTCGGGGCCACAGTTTTCTTGGATGGTAGCCTTGTTTTACGAGTTTTCCTTTCCCCTTCTTCACCCCTCCGGAGGTCTTTTTTCTGTGGATGGGTTTTGGGGGTTGGCTTTGGGGTTATCATCAGATCAGGTATGGGTTGATTGGATATGGGTGTGCGCGGCGGGGTTGTTATGACTTGTGATTCTATCGTCCTGGGGGATGAATCATTCGTAGAGGGGGGTGATGTTTCCCTCTGGATCCAGAAAATAAGGGTACTTGTCAGGCAGATGGTAAGAATGGTTGCCCTCGTGGGAAGATAGCGGTCGTAATTTTTCCCTTGTCGTCGTCTTCGTCCCCTCCTAGGTATTGTTTGCCATAATTCCATTGCATTTCTCCTATTCTTGTGCAGGAACAGTGGGCGCCTGTGGGTGTATTTTATGGATCTATCTCCTTATATTTCTTATATTTTTTCCTAATGTTTCATAATTATTATAGGGATAACGGGTGCCCGGGATATTAGGAGTTCATTGGATGGAGCGAAGGAAATGAAAATGATGGATCCTGCCGTATATCTTATCGCATGGACCAACCGAAAGGATCTCCAGAATCAGGAGAACGAGAGTGGGTTGGTTACTCCCTATTAATATGATAACAATGATCGCAGAAATAGGTAAGGGGGGACCTACTTTCCCAATTGGGGGTGGAGGGTGTTATGATAGGGCTCATTGTACTGGGTTGGTTGTTTCATAGTCTGATGTTTTGGCATGCCTATTGGTATTTTATTGCCCCCTCTTCCTATGATAATTTTATTATTATTTATTCATTATATACTATTTTTTATATTATTTCCCTGTGTTCCCTCCCCTATTGTCCCTATGGGGGAAAACGTAGGATATGGGATCGCCTGCGGTGGGTTCATCAACAATGGGTGCAACTCCGTCAACAAAGGCGTGAGTTACGTATACAGGCACGTGTCCAAGGGATTGCAGGCTGGCGTTGGCATGGTTTGTCCTATCTGGGTGTGATGATGTCTGTTGTTTCCCTGTATCCGGCCTCGGAATGGCGATCATCCTGGTGGTCGGCCTGGATTTCCACCCTGGGTTTCTTGGGTTGGATCGCAATTTTTGGTTGGAAAATACGGTGCGAAGAGAGATGGGGCCATGGGGAGGGGACTGTGGATCGTAGTTTTGTCCATCGTCGATTGTTACAGGTGGTACTTTCTTATAGTTTACCATTGTTAGCCTTTCCTTTGTGGAGGCTAGTGATGGGTACCCGTTACCAAGGATGGTTTGTTATAGGGGTTCTATTTTTCTATTCCTTCTCCGTTTTTCCTATGTGGGGACACCTTTTGCTTGGGCAGAGGACCGCTCCACCCCATTTTTCCCCCTGGAAACCCTGGCATCCCTATGGTCATTTGGTGGTGGAACGGGATGGAGAGGTGGGGTTTGGGGATTATGTGAGATCATCGGGCGGGGTTCCTCTTCCCCTAGTAGTTTTTTTCATAATTTTCGGGGCCTTTGTATTGTTATTTTTTCTAGCTCGTTTCCTCATTTACATAAGGTTTGGGATAGGAAGGGAATGAGGGGTGGTAGGTGTGGTGCGGCGGTTATCGCGGGGGGTCATGTCCTCTATATGGAAGTTTTTCTCTGTTAGCTTTTGTTTGCATGCATTGTTGTCGGGGGTGATGTTTCTCCATCTTCGTAGTGTTCATGATGATACTTTTTTTCCTATCATCTTTTTTGCATTTACTTTCCTCGCCTATTTGAATTCGCTAACTGTTTTTCCCAACGCCGGGGGGAAAAGGGATTGGCGGCATCATCTAGGGTTCATCGACAGGCAGTTTAGGGAGCTCTCCCGTTACCGAAAAACCTGCTATCGGTTGGCGAAACAGAGAGGTATTGCGGGTTGGCGTTGGTATGCCGTGCCCTGGATGGGGGTCCTGTTTTTTCTGCTCTCTATAGGTGTGTCCTTTGGTATTGACCTCCTACCGGTGGGTCTGGTGGTAGGCATGATCCTCTGGTGTGCTGTTTTCAAGTGGCAGACACTACGGGAGGAGCGTTGGTGTGCAGAATCAGGGGAAATCGATCGTAATTTCGTCCATCGTCGGATTAGCCAGTTTCTTTTCTTCTACCCCATACCCTTGCTCCTGTTTTATGGATGGGTTCATTTTTCCGTAGTGGATCATAGTAAGGATTATTTTGCTATTGTTTTTATATCCTACTACTCCGTTTCTGTGTTTCCTTCTTGGTTGCAATTGCTTCTCGGTCAACGAACGGGTTCCTCCAGGGATCGATCCTTATGGAAATCCATCAATTCTTACGGTTGTTTTGGAAAAGTGGATCACTACAGTATTAGGACGGGGGGGAGAACCACATGTACCTTTCTTGAATTTCTTCCATTGGCGATGGCCGGTGTGGTGATCTTGATTGTGGTAAAAATTGGGGTACATGGATTGCTATAGGCTTCTTTGGTCTGTCCACAAGAGGTATATCAGACAAAAACATACCTATATTGGGTGTGTTTCTGTGTGGGGTAGCATTTCGTTGGAGATGTGAATTCCCGAACAAGGTTTTCAGGTGGGATTTCCCCCCACCCTTGGGACTCCCTTAGGGGCTTCATATGTACAATGATTTTATTATTTATAATATAAAATGTATATTTGGGTCCTGATCCTTTCCTCCCTTTCCCAACGTCCTATGTTTTCATAAGGATAGCTGCCCGTATACGTGGAATCCTATCCTTCTTGCAGAGCTGATACTCCACCATTTAGGTCCCCAATGGCTACCTTGCCTGGGAATTCTAGGCGGCAAAGGGGAAAAGGTGGCCATTTACACAGAGTGATAGAACATAGATGGGGATGGTGTCTGGGGGATTCTTTGCATTGGATATGGTCCCCCTGAAACATTTTTAGTACCTGGGACCAGGTTTTCAAAAATATTTGCTTGTGGTATTGTTTCCATTGGGTATACCTGGTTTTGTTCCATTCCTATCCTAAATCTACTGTGGATGAGGGGGTCCTCTTGTGCGAAGGATGTAGGGAGGTCCAAAAAGCCCTTAGCAGGGTTTTTCAATCACTTGAGAACCCATACGATTATTGTTATTTAATGAATTTTTCATTTTTGGAATGGTCTCGGTCGAATAGGTGTTTATAGGACCAATACACACCCTATAAAGGTGTGTATTGGTTTGGTCCTTTTCCACTCTGAGTATCTTGATCCTGTAGTTGATTTTTTGTACAACTCTTAGGGTAATGAACCATTCCCATTGGTTTCAATGACGGTGGTCCATTCATTAGAGGAGGTGTCTTTGATGAGACCAATTCCTACTTTTGCGGCATCCCTATCCTTGAGAATAGTCATGTGATTGATCCCTTTAGGTCCTGGATCCCTTTCTTTGAGCATCTTTTCTAGACTTGTTTTACCGGCATCCTGGTCTTGACCAACACATTCAGAACTTGGGGGGAATCCCATGGGTTGGCTATTACTGGGGGGCAGATTGTGTACGGCAGGTCCTAATTTCCCGATGTCCACTCCCCTCTTGACTATGGTCTTGGCTTTTTCGTTTGCTTTTTTTGTATAGGTGGGATCCAACGTGACAGGATCCGATCCGTTCTCACGTCGGAATTTGTTGATGCGATCCAGAATAGCCTGTACATTTTGTGATGAGGCCGTTCCATCTGTTTTGGTATCATGGTTGGATGGGTCTGTATTTGTTTCAATATGGTTGTTGGTGGGGGTATCGGTTATATTTTTTTCTTCAGATGATTCAATTTCCAGGAATTTTTTTAATTTTTCGATTATTTTTTTTGATTCTTTCCCAATCATTTCAGGGATGGAGTCTTCTTCCTCTTCATAGGTAGGTTTTTCGATGGGGTCAAGATCAGATCGCCATTCTTTGTTGCCCTCTTGCAACCCCCAATTCGTATGGTTCTTATCGTTCCCGGTCGTCGCTTCCCGGTACCCCATGTCCGGGGAGGGTGGTACGTTAGAACAGGATTGGGATTGGCAATCCGTTGATGGTGTACTTTGGTCGGGTTGTGCGTTGAGTGGTAGAGCAGGGAGTGTGAGTGCGCCGAGACTTGTGATAAAGAGTATAGGGTGGGGGAAGGTTTTTTTTCTGATCCATTTCATAGTATAACTCCTTTCTTGTGGGTTTTGATTGGGGGGGCGTTCATTTTTTTCGACCTGTGTTTATCCTTAGGCATGTAATTTCCTTTTTTCTGTAGTGAGTGGTTTTTCCTCTCGATATGAAGTAGAGGGATATCGTAGGCCCCTTCATGACTAAAACACCGCTTATAACACAAAACCTCTGCTACGTGATTGTTTCTTAGTGTAAGTTAATTTTATTTATAAATAATTATATTCAATATTAATCTTTCACCTGTTTTGGGGATCTGAATAGTTTCCATTGGGTATATCTGGCTTTGTTCTATTTCTGATCCATTGTAGGTGGAGATTCCCCTGTATCAAGAGTGTAAAGTGGTCTAAAGTCTATAGTAGGGTTCTTCAATCACGGGGAACCGATCCAATTTTTTTATTGAATACGTGTATATATTAAATAAAAGCACCTATCGCATGTATTGGTTGGTAAATATTATTTTTTGATAGAAAATACAAAAACTGAAGGGGTCGTGTCTAGAGGACTGGATCAGTATGATCCATATCTTTGATCCGATATCCCAAGATTTTTAGCCCCCCAAATGGACCAACCGGATTTTCTGTTCACCCCCCAGCCAACCGGGGATGGGATCGATGATATATATAGATTGGTATCACATCCTTATTTCTCCAGAGTTGGTTTTTTTGAGGCCATAGGATGGGATGGAAGGGTAATCTGTTGTCCCCCATGGGTTTGTATTACAAATCATCGTGCGGATCGTATGGGTATTTATATTATACAGTATAATTTTATTTTTATAAATAATATATTTTTTCTTATTGTTTCATTTATTGCCATTTGATAGTTTTTTTATTTTCCGACAGAGTTTCGGTCGGATAGGTGCTCATAAGACCAACACACACCTTGGTAGAGTGTGTGTTGGTCCCGGATATGGTTTTTTTTCCGCCCCGGGTATTTTGATCCCGTGGTTGATTTTTTATACAGTTTTCTAGGGTAAGATGCCATCCCCATTGCTTTCAATTACGAGTGTCCACCCCCGGTAAGGGGGCATATTTTCGCTGTGGATGAGGCCAATCCCCATCTTTGTGGCGTCCTTATCTTTGAGAACAGTCATGTGATTGAGATATCCAGGTCCTGGATCCTTCTCCGCGAGCATTATTTCTAGACTTCCTTTACCAGCATCCCCGTCCTGACCAACACATTCAGCACTTGTGGGAAATCCCATGGGTTGGCTATTACTGGGGGGCACATCATGTATGCTGTGATTTGTGGCGCTCGCCCTTCTCTTGACTATGGTCTTAGCTTTTTCGTTTGCTTTTTCTGTATAGGTGGAATCCAATGTGATGGGACCCGATCCGTTTTCACGACGGAATTCATTGATGCGATTCAGAATAGCCTGTATATTTTGTGATGGGGCCGTTTCATTTGTTTTGGTATCGTTGGGTGGGGCTGACGGGTCTGTACTTGTCCCAGCGTGGTTGCTGGTGGGGGAGTCGGCATCGGTTTTGATGTTATTATGGTTGGGTGGTGGGGTTGATGGGTCTGTACTTGTCTCAGTAGGGTTGCTGGTGGAGGGGTTGTTGGTTACATTTTTTTCCTGTGGTTCCTTCACCGGGCTTTGGGGGGTACTGTGTTTGTCGCGTTTTTCCCTTGTGGGGGTGGTGTCGGGTTTTGATTTTGTCTCATGGATTTCTTCTTGATGAGATTTATTAGAATCAAGATCGGATTGTTCCCTTTTGTTGTCCCCTTGTTCATCGTCCAAATTTTTCCCATCCGAGGAACGAATCATAGTAGTTTTACCGCTGGGTTCTTTGACCCGAACGTCTATGGTGTGTCCTCCCTTGAGTTGATAGGAGCATTCTGCTAGTTCGTAACCACTTTTCATTATTTTATCCTTTAATTTATCGTCTATAGATTTTGTGGGTATGGGTTTCCAGTGGTCCGTTTCCGAAAGTCTGCTGCATCCTTCTTCCCCGGATTGTTTCTCTGACGGACTGTTTGTCTTTGTTGGTATGGTATTTTTCCTGTTTTGTTCGTCGTGTGATGATGAAGGATTCTTGGTTTGTTTGTCTTCGCTCTCTCCCTTAGAGTTTAGATTATTGGGTTGGGCGTTGGTTGATAGGGAGAGGGCAGGGAATGTGAGTGCGGTGAGACTCGTAATGAGGAGTATGGGATGAAAGAAATTTGTTATTTTAATTTGTTTCATAATGATTACCTCCCTATTTTATGAGTTTTTACTGAGCAGTCGGATGCCACCTGTGGCTTCCATGATTTGGAATTTTTGGGGATGGGGGTTAGTACTACGAGGTGATTTGGGATGTTTGGTTTCCTTCTTGTATCCAGGTTTGTCCATTCAGATATGAGATGTTTTTTTGTTGTAGGCGGGCCCTTTTTTTTCTGGTATTTGGTTTGGGATAATTATAGGGGGTATTTGAAATCATCCATACTAAAATGTAATTTGTATTCTATAACTCTCTGGCTGTGGTTATTTTTTTATTGATTATATTCATAAAAATAAGAAAATTGTTTCCCGATGTGAGGAGTCTCCCGGAACATTCCCCCATCAGGTTGCATTTTCGTAGAAAGGTTTGTCTTTATGGGGTTCAGCGGCTTGTTTGTTAGGGTAGGAAGTGCGAGCGTAGAGGGACTTGTAATGAAAGGATACGTGGCGTGGGGTGCGGTGAAGGGTTCTTTCTTGATCCGTTTCATATTCATAATAGTTTGTATTCGGATTTCATTATTGCTGTATTTATATTATATATTTATATTGTGCAAAAAAAATTTATTTTTATAAACAATATATTTTTTCTTATTGTTTCATTTATTTACTTATGATAAATTTTTTATGATAAATTTTATGCCCTCCAAGTTGGAGGGCTTAGTTCAGAGAGAAACTTCATTCTTATGTTTTCCCCATGATAAAAGGGCCCCCTATGTTAACAGGGGGCCCTTTTAGGGTCAGGTTGCTCAGGGGGAAGGTTTCCCCCCTCTAAAACAAGGGGAGAATTGAAACACCGAGTTTCCTATTACCAATGGGATTGTGGTTGATGTCTTCATCAAATGGGGGATTCTCGGATATGTGGTGGTGGGGGGCTCTCTCATCCTTATGGCCCACTCCCACATCTTGTGGCTGCGTTGTTGGGTTTGGTATCCCAGACGCCCATCGCGGCTCCATGGGTGGAAAGGCTACGTGGGTTGCTAGATGGGCTTACTGTTCCCGGCAACTTATTTTTTCTATTTTGTTACTGGTTTTCGTTACCTGATGGACAATCCTCGGGCAAACGGTACAACCATTTCTTGAAAAAATATCTCAAATCTTTTCCGGATTGGGATTCCACAAATCGAATGAAGTCGCAGCTCGTTGCAATCTTGTAGCGATATTGAGTGTGGTATTTTTTCAATATCCCCAATAATTCATCCATACCACCCACTTCAGTAGCCAAATCGAACATCATGGCCGCGGGTCTTGCATAGGCCATAGTGATGTAGGATTCTTTGGAGGGGGGATTCCCGGCGAGTGCTTCCTTTTTGCCGATTCCGTTTTTATCGGCTTCGGAGACAGATTTCCTTAAACCGTCTAGTATACGGTCTTCCCCTTCCACGTTCTTCATGTAGAGGTTATGGGAAAATGTGGTCAATCCCTCATCGAGCCATGCTTCTCGCGCTTGATTATTGCCTACAAATCCATACCACCACTGGTGGGCTATCTCGTGGGTCAATGTGTCCTTTATTGTTGTGCTATTATGGGATGCGGGAGTCCTTTGTGTGCTCTGGGTGGAGATGGTGACTAATCCCGGGTATTCCATACCCCCCATGTTGCTAGGATTGGTTTTTGATGAATCAAGCACGATGTCCAGTTCATCGGTTATTTCGTCACGGTATGCTCCGAATTTTTCGCTAAAGAAACGCAAGCTGGAAACAGCAGTATGTTGCGATGATTGTGCTAGTTTCCGATCTTTGGGTCGGTGCCACAGATGGATGTGTACGCCATCCTCTTGAACGGTGAGTGCCTGGTACTCTGAAGTGATCATTGCTGTAAAATCACGTGTTTGGTGGGATGAGATCTGTGCTGTGTTTTTCATAGGTTCTGGATTCCTACCAGTGGAAATGACACGGTATCCAGGGGGAACCTCGAAGGAGACATGGTAATCAGCTGCTCGGGTGTAGAAAGGTTCACTCGTAGGGGTGTAGGGATTTAGGTGCCAACCCTTTTGATCACGAACAGCTAGCATAGGGTACCATTGGGCTAAGAAGGCGGTTTTCCCCTCCTGGCTCAACCGTATGCCTCCCTTAGGAATGCGGAGGTGATAATCCATTTCTATGTCCAATGTGGTTCCCTTTACTTGCTGTGGCAGGTGGATTTGCAGGATTGTTTTATCATGATGTAGTTCTGTAACAGCATTCTGCCCGTTGATTTTCACGTTGTGGGGGATCAAGAAACCGGGTTTTGCAGGTCGAAAGGATTTTTCATGTTTCCAATGATGAAATGCATTAGGGTAGAGATGTAGAAATATGGAATCCCCTTGGGCCTCGGGGAGATTTGCCGATACATAGAGCTGCATATGACCTTTTAGACTACGTTGCTTTGGCTTATAGGTACCGGTAATTTTATAGATAGGTCTTGCGGGGGTCCATTCCCCACCACTGTGGATATCATGGGCATGGGCGTAATTCCAGAAACAAGGGTTGTATTCGATGCTTGTCCAAATGCTAATACCTACGAATCCTAAGCAAATCTGCAACATCTTTCTTTTCTGTTGTGGTAACCATCGAACCAATTTTCTCATTACGTATGTCATCCTATTTCTCTTCCTCGTATGTTGGGATCGTGCAATTTTCTGTGGGGAATGTTCCCACTGTTATGAACCTAGTTACACCTTTTGGTAAAATAAACTAGTAATATAATAACATTTTATTAGTGAAAATACCTGTCCATAGTATAGGCACGCTGAACCCTGTTTGATGACCATGAACCGAGCTATCGGATAAAAAATAGAATACTGTCACACTATTTACAACGAATTAGGAGTGAAAATTACCGCTACGGTATGTAGAAAGGGGATGATGGCCTATGCCCCCTATCCCTGGTAGGATATTGGGTGTAGGGTCAAAAGTATGAGATAGTACCGGCCGATCGTTTATACACGCCCACTCCAGTTTTCGTACCTGCTATCGTACAATCAGAACATACTATTTACTAACAAATACATGCAATGGGTATTCTCATTAATAAATAAATATATTCTATTAAAAAAATACAAGATAGTTCCCGAAGACTTAAGAGCCCTGCGGGGGACTTTTGACCCTGTGCCCATTGATTGGCACAAAACAATAAAACCAGAAGGGGGAAACCCTAAGCACTCACATCCATGGTACAACATTACTAGGAAAAAAACAACATTTCAGAGAGAAAAATCTATTATGATAGCGGGAAGTCTTATGGGGGTAAACAACCCGTCCATTGACTTCCCATAGTGAGTCAGAGAGCATCGGAAAGTTCATATTCCCTCTGCTATAGCCATAATGACCTGGTGGATGGGGGGAGTTGGCCTTAACCGCGATATCGATGGTCCACTGTTTGCGTTGTTTCCGCGGCGTTGGATTGGTTCACCGGATACGCCGCGGCTTCATGGGGGAAGGGTCACATAAATTGCTAGATGATCTGCTGTTCCCAGCAACCTAATTTTCCTCTATTTTGTTACTGGTTTTTCGTTCTCCGATAGACAATCATCTGGCAAACGGTACAACCATTTATAGAAAAAATATCTCAAATTTTTTCTAGATTGTGATTCCACAAATCGTATGAATTCGCAGCCTGTTGCAATCTTATAGCGATATTGATTGTGGTATTTATTTAAGATTGCCAATAATTCGTCCATATTCCCCACTTCAGTAGCCAAATCGAACATCATGGCTGCGGGCCTTGCATAGGCCATGATGCCATAGGATTCTTTGGAATGCGGATCTCCAGTGAGTGTTTCCTTCTTGCCGATTTCGCTTTTATCAGAGCTGGAGACGATTTTCCGTAAATCGTCTAGATGGGTTTCCCCCTCCACGTTCTCCATGTAGAGGATTTCAGAAAAGGTGGTTAATCCCTCATCGAGCCATGCTTCTTGTGCTTGGTTATTGCCCACAAATCCATACCACCACTGGTGGGCTATTTCGTGAGCCAATGGGGTTTTTATTGCGTTATCGGGTATGGGAATCTCTCTTCTCATCCGTGATATGCCTCGGGTTTGGATGGTGATTAACCCGGGATATTCCATACCCCCCATGTTGCCGGGGTTGATCTTCGATGAATCAAACACGATGTCCAGTTCATCGGTTATTTCGTCACGGTATGCCCCGAATTTTTCGCTGAAGAAACGTAAGCTGGAGACAGCGGTATGTTGCAATGATTGTGCTAGTTCTCGATCCTCGGGTCGGTACCATAGATGGATATATACACCATCCTCTTGACTAGTGAGTGCCTGGTATTCTGAAGTGATCATTGCTGTAAAATCACGTGTTTGGTGGGATGAAATCCGTGCTGTGTTTTTACTAGGTTCCGGATTCCTACCAGTGGAAATGATACGGTACCCGGGGGGGGTTTCGAGGGAGACATGGTAATCAGCTGCTCGGGTGTAGAAGGGTTCCCCTATAGTGGTATAAGGATTCAGGTGCCAACGATTTTGATCATGGACAGCTAGCATAGGATACCATTGAGCTAGGAAGGCGGTTTTCCCCTCCTGGCTCAACCGTAGTCCCCCTTCCGGGATGCGGAGGTGGTAATCCATTTCTATATTCAATGTGGTTTCCTTTGTTTGCCGTGGCAGGTGGATTTGCAGGATTGTTTTATTATGATGTAGTTCTGTAACAGCATTTTGCCCGTTGATTTTTACATTGTAGGGGATCAAGAAACCGGGTTTCACGGGTCGTATGAATTTTTCATGTTTCCAATGATGAAATGCATTAGGATAGAGGTGTAGAAAGACGGAATTCCCTTGGGCCTCGGGGAGATTTTCTGGTACATGGAGTTGCATGTGACCTTTTAGATCGCGTTGTTTTGGCTCATAGGTACCAGTAATTTCGTAGACAGGCCTTGCAGGGGTCCATTCCCCACCACTGTGGACGTTATGGGCATGCGTGTGATTCCATAAATAGGGGTTGTATTCGGTGCCCGCCCAAATGCCAATACTTATGCATCCCAAGCAAATTTGCAACGTCTTCATTCCCTTTTGTGGTAACCACCGAGTCAATTTTCCTATCACTATGCCATCACGGTCCTCTCTTTTCGTGTTCCATTACCATACCGATCCTATTATTGAAAAATAGAAAAAATTAAAATAATAAGAATTATACAAATGTTTATTGTATTATTTTATTTCAATCTATCGATATATACAGGGCTTCTACGTGCATGAGCATAAAAAATCTGTTCGGGTACTGTCTTTCCCGTATTCCATAGTATGGGTGTAGGGGTATACCCATGTATTTATATTTATTAAAAATTTATACTTAAAAAACTGAAAATAATTAGTTTTACTGGATTTTTGTATTAGGATTCGATAAGTATACGGGTGAAGGGTGTTATGAATGAAATAAACCTTTTTCAGGATAGGAAAATGGATGCCATACGTACTTGGTTAGCCAGGGAAGGGGTCTGTGCGCTACAATAAGGGCTGAGTGTGAATTCCGACGGGCGAACGAAAAAATATGACATACTTAATGGAAGTTTGAAGGGGGAACAGATATGGCTACCGATCAGCGTCCAGATTTGCGGGCGGCTAAGAAACGTACACGCAGTTCCGTTGCTGTGGTCGATATGGAACCCTTGCCGTCCCATCTCCGTACCTTGGGTGTGGGTAAGAAATACCGGATTGTTACTTACGGTTGTCAGATGAACGTTCATGATAGTGAAGCCCTGGCAGGGTTGTTGGAATCGATGGGGTATGAGGTAACGGAGGAGGAGGAGGAGGCAGATCTTATCCTTCTCAATACGTGTGCCATTCGCGAGAATGCGGAGGATAAAGTGTTTGGGGAATTAGGACGTTTGGCACAACGTAAGCGTGAACATCCCGGGCTCCTGCTCGGGATTTGCGGTTGTATGCCACAGGAGGAGGTTGTGGTGCGGCGTGTCTTAGAAGTTCATCCGTATGTAGATCTGGTTTTTGGTACGCATAATATTTATCGCCTTCCCTATCTTCTAGAAGAGGCGTACTTTAGCAAGGAGATGGTGGTGGAAGTTTGGTCGCAGGAAGGGGAAATAATCGAGCAACTTCCTAAAGTTCGTGGTGATCAATTACGGGCCTTTGTTAATATCATGTACGGTTGTGATAAACTTTGCACCTATTGCATTGTGCCTTATACGCGAGGGAAGGAGCGCAGCCGGCCGCCGGGGGCAATCCTGGAAGAGGTGCGGCAGTTGGCTGCCTCCGGGTATTGTGAGGTAACGTTGTTGGGGCAGAATGTGAATGCCTATGGTAAGGATCTATCCGATTCCCCTTACCCATTCGACCGTTTGTTGGACGATCTGCGATCTGTTCCCATTCCAAGGGTTCGTTTCACGACGAGTCACCCACGGGATTGTAATGATGCGCTTATCGATGTGCTTGCCAAACGGGGGAATCTGGTGGAGCATTTCCATCTACCGGTACAATCCGGTGATGATAGGATCCTCAAAAGAATGGGTCGTATCTATAATCGGGTGCAGTATCTTGATTTTGTACGGCGTTTGCGGGTGGCGATTCCGGATATTGCATTGACGACCGATATCATTGTAGGTTTTCCTGGGGAAACGGAGGAGCAGTTTGCGCGTACGTTGTCCCTGCTAGAGGAGGTACGTTTTGATTCTGTTTTTTCCTTCGTTTATTCGCCGCGTGTGGGGACACCGGCCGCTAGTATGCCAGATGATATCTCGCAGACTGCCAAGGCGGAACGTCTACGACGTTTGCATAAGATACAGAATGACATCAGTCGGGATTGCAATTTGGCTCTAGTGGGTCAGGTCCTGGAGGTACTGGTAGAAGGTACGAGCAAGAAGCGTAGGGATCGCCTCACGGGGAGGACTCGTACGAATAAATTGATTCATTTTGAAGGGCCACAGGAGTGGATTGGGAAGTTGCTCTACGTGCAGGTTACGGAGGCGAATTCCTTTTCCTTGCGTGGGATAGTACAGGGAGGGAATTCCCGGTCCATCCCCGCCAGTGTGGTGGGTTGAAATTACCGTGTGTGGGTTTTGTGGAGCCCTCTAGTTTCGCGGGGGACGAACGGATGAGAATCGATGGACCTTTTCTGCATGAGCGGGGGTTCTTTATGGAATATCGTCGGCAAAAATCTTTCTTTGCGAATGTGATATAGGGTCTGGAATGCCTATGTTTCCTGACGTTCGTATGGATTGTTTGCGGAAACGATGCTTCTTCGTCCCAGGAGCCTGGAACGCTAGGCAGATGTCCTGCATACACTCTTAGGGAACGACACTAGGAGGGGGGAGCACGTTGTCGCGTACCGAACGAGCACCAACTTACCGACAAATCATCACACGTGCTGTGGTGGGTAAGGGTCATAAATTTTCTCAATTGGCACATACCTTCCGCCCGCCTGAGAAAATGCACACGATCCTTGGCGCCTGGGTTATCAATCACAGGTATGATTGTCAGCGGCGTGGGGATATGGCAGATGTAGTGGGGAGTTACGATCTCAACATTTGGTACTCCACCGGTGGGAATACGGAAACTGCAGTTTTGAACGAGAGAGTGGATTATAAAGAGAGCATTCCCTTGACTTTTATGGACAACAATGTTCATGAATCCACTATTAGAGTTACAGTTACCGTGGCGCAGGCCCCTAACTGCATAGAAGCAGCCTTCACACCGCATCGGGAGGCCGTACAAGTTCGAGTGGAGAAGGAGTTGTTGGTGGAGCTGATTGGTGAAACAAAAATGTGTGTCGCGGTTCATCCCCTATCCTATGCAGAGGCTGATGACAAGGAACATCATGGCATGGATGACTCACTGGAGACGAGATCCTTTGAGGATCTTGATCCTGATCTCCTTTTGGATGACCTTGATAACAACTGAGATGTGGCGATTCTTCTCCCTCCATATAGGGAATGAATGCGGAAATGGGCTTGTTGTGGGGGTTGTCTAAAAAGGACCGGTTGCGAGGGGGCGTTGTATGGGAACCCTCACTCTTTCCGGCGAGGCACCTTGGTTGGACGAGGAAGTTTTGACAGATCAAATCCTCATTCGTGGTCGATTGCCAGAATCGATTCAATTAGGGATTCCAAAAGGTAATGTGTTATGGCGTACCCTCAACGCACCAGAGCGTTCTACTATGGCACGACCCGAAGTCCAACAAGAGGAGTGGTTGCGGCTCCATGGCGTGGCCACTGCGCCGGAGATGCGGCTGCTGCGCGTATATTGGGTGGGTGTGTTCCAAACCAAAGTACTACGCATATACCGTTCCGTACACGCACCAGCTTGGTTGGCTAAACCACGATCTGTGCAGCGGCCGGAGTTTCGGCGTGTTCCTGACCATGAAACGGATAGGGAATTGCAACGTGTGCGAACACTAGCTGTGCGTTCTCTCTATGCATTGGGACTGGATTATGGTGTGGTACGCTGTGGCGTGGGTACAGGTCGCCGGATTGTGGTTTTGCATGTGCTTTCAAGTCCGCGCTGCCATCGTGATTTGGCACGGATGTTTGCACGGGCTTTGTCGGGATACTATCGGTGGTTGGGGGAAGCTCCCTGGGTTCATCATAGGCTTTCCTTGGGAGCGGATCCGGAATTTGTAATGCAGTCCCCACAGGGACGTTTGTTGGTGGCTTCACATTATTTTCCTATGCAAGGTCGAATCGGTTGTGATGCCATTCGAGTGGGAACGGGTAGGAATAACAAACCGATTGTCGAACTCCGTCCACCCCCACAGGCTACACCCCATGCCCTTTTTTTGGAGTTACGACGTAGTTTGTTGCAGGCTAATCGGCGTATGCAGGGTATTGCCGCGCGCTGGCTAGCTGGTGCTATGCCCCATGCTGGATTGTCGTTGGGGGGGCATGTGCATTTTGGGGGGTTGAAGCCTACGTTTCCCATCCTACGGGCATTGGATAATTATTTGGCTCTTCCGTTGGTACTGGCAGAGGATGAACGTGGTTGTACCCGCCGTCCCAAGTACGGTTTCCTAGGAGATTTTCGTGAGAAAAATCATGGGGGTTTTGAATATCGAACGTTACCCAGCTGGCTGATTTCGCCCATTTTGACAAAGGGTGTGCTAGCGGTTGCCGCGCTTGTGATTCGTTGCGCTCACCTTCTCTCCCTGGAACCCCTGCGCGATCCCGAGATTCAACGCGCCTATTATACCGGCGATAAGAGTCCACTGCGTATGTGGTTGCCAAAGTTATGGGGGGATCTGCAAATTTTGCCAGGTTATGCGCGGCATGCTAAGGATGTGGAGGCCCTCTACGATTTCTTGGATGCAGGGATCTCTTGGGATGAAAAGAGGGATTTTCGTTATGCCTGGCAATTGTCAGTTCCCAAACATGGTGTTGTTGAGCGATAAATCCACGGGATGATTTATGGAATAGTCTGATATATGTGAAGGGGGCATTTTATGGTGGTTGTGTGGGTTTGCCCCTGTTCTTCCATCTGTATCCATTTTCGTGTGTTCGGATAGCCAAAAAACGCTCTGATTATGCCAGAGTGTTTTTTGGCGTTGGCGGGGGTTCCCCGGAATGGGTTAAAGAGGGTGGGGGAGGGCTTAATCTTCCATTGTGTACTCAAATTTGTCCTCCAATTCTTTGAATTCCTTCATGTGTGTGTTCAGTAGGCTTTGTAAGTGGTGTAGTCTTTATCAGTGGCCTGTCGAAACCGGTTGGTTGGGAGGTTACTGAGGTTCCGAACCACCTAATACTGTTGAAGGTAGCAATATCCCGATGGTGAGCAGTTAGGAAAAGATGGGGTTAGATGAATCCCCGTCAGGTGAGGATTAGGGGGCTCAACGGGGGTGAACCGTTTGGTGACGCATCGAAAAGGACAGTTCATGTCGAAACCGAAGTGTGGCTTGATACGTCGGGAGAGGTCACGGAGGACGACCTACCTTTGCTTGGTTCGGGGTGATTCCTATATGAATATTTTTTATAAATAATTTATTCATTATAAAAATATTAATTATTTATATAAAATATTTATTATATTTAAATAATATAAAACCATGCTCTATGTACTCTTTCCCCACCACTTCCTCTTCCCAGTGGACAGATATATCCACTTGACAGGTATATCCACTATTGTTTACGATTTGAGCGTGAGTTTTGAAGTAATCTGGATATTGGGATGTGGGGGAAGGTATGGAATAGTGACAGGGTGTCCGGTCGGGAATGCGGGCCCTGGCCCTTGGCCGAACTTCAGATTTGGAATATCGTCGGGTGGGCTTTTCCTCAATTTTAGATTGTAAGGATCAGTTGGGTGAGGGTCTACTTTTCCCCTATAATTAGTTTGTTTCTTCAGTTCATTGTACACGGGCCCATGCCAAAGAACATCTGTCTCTATTAATTTATAAAATAATATATGAGTTTTTCCTATTACGTATTAGAAATTGCAGTATTCCCTTGAAGGCACCTTGGTGCAGGCAGTTGTTGTTCAGAGTTTTGATAGCTCGTATAGGGGGTTGTATGGGTGATATCCCTTTTTCGGTTGTAATCTCCCCCTGATTGACTTTCTTGGGTTCCCCATCCTTCGGAAATCATATCATCGTAATGAATTATAACCATTGACATACATAATAAAAGTTAAAATTACACAATAATTTAAAAATTATAATAAAACATAAAAAATTACTGTAAATGGCAATTATGTAAAAAAATGGAAGCCATACCCATACTCAGGGTAGGTTGGTTTTCCTGAAAATAAATGTAAGAATATTATTTTTTTAGTGTGAAGATAGGGGATACATGGCAGGGATAGCGAATTCTCCCAGTCCCCATGCGGACACAGAGTGATTATCCATCCCACTAAGTTTCTTTGCCTGCTCTAAGTTGAAATTTTTATACACGGAATCAATCACCCTTTGGAATGAATCAAGGGTAGGATAACAGCTCACTCCATTCGTATAACGTCTGGCCTCCCTGTGATTTCTCTCTAAGGAACCCGTTGTACGATTTTGAACAGCATCCGCTAGGTCGTAATCGAGATACGTTGTCACATCATCAAAGGAAGCCCATAGACCTTCAACGAGCTTGGGCAACTTGGATTGATAGTCATCACTAAAGCGTATCAAGCCATGAAGGGCTTCTTTTTTGTCAAGAACATGAAAAATGTCTTGATAAATCCGGCTTCGGATGGGTTCCCACTTCACTCCTTTTTTTCTCGGTCTATCCTTTCTGAAGGCCTGGTAAAGATTCACCATTTTGTGGAATTGACACCCTTGAAAACCTGCTTCGGGATATACTTGGCTTAGCGCCTTTCTGATTCCCTTATGACCATCAGCAATAAAAAGGGTATCAGGACCCATCCGTAAACCACGGTCGTAAACATTTTGGAGGGCTTCATACCAAGTTTCAGCTGTTTCGGGGGGATTTACCAAACTTGATAAAACCTCATCTGTTTTTATCCCTGATGTATTTTTCCTACTCGCTTTTATGACATAGACAGCTACTTTCCCGAATCCACGAACGGGTTTGTAGTAAGCATCCACCTTTACGGTCCTAATTTCATGCGGGTTTCTTATGGGTTCCTCATTGAATCCTCTATTCTCTTCCTTTAGATGTCCCATAAGTAATCTTGACACAGTGGAGCGTGAGATTTTTGATCGCAGAATATCATTCGACAATTCGGATATTTTTTTTATGGACATACCGGCCTTACGTAAGGAGGAAAGAATATCTATACACGACTTCGTATATTTTTTGTAGGGTTTAGTAACCGCAGATCGGAAATGCCCTTTCCTTGGCTGGGGGTCATAGTAAACCACAATTCCTTTGCTGGTGCGTTTTTTACGTTTTTTATAACCATTTCGGTCTACTTTTGGGAAATCGGGACCCCTTTGGTGTTTCTCCCGGCCACCTAAAATTTGTTTTTTAAACTGATAATTGGCTATAAAAGTATAAGCCCTCCCCATGGGACCAGGAGCCCATTCAGAATCTTCCTCGATCTCTTCCACTACATGGGGGATGGATTCCTGAAGCGATAATCCTTTCTGTTCGTAATGTTGTATACGTTCTTCTATCCTTTTTTCCATTCTGTCTACATCCAAGTCAATTGGAATCATAAAACCAACCTTTCCTATATTAAGTTTTTCATTTCAGAAACCAAGCGGTTGTCCTCTATACATTTCCCCACTCTTGTCTTGTATTTCCCTTTTTTATCTCACCTAACCCTGTTGATCATCATGCATATCGCGGAGGATCCAGAAGGGATCATGGAACAGAGTTTTTGAGTAGAGGATCGACTGTTTCCCAAGGGCAATAGCGGGAATTGCGTATGTAAAAGTGAGAAGGACTATAGGGTCGCATAGGGCTACATAAGGGCAACGACAGTCATAGAAGAACCCCCCTTCCCCACAAGGGAGAGGGATAAAAGAAGGCCATGCAGCAGCGCCATTCTGGAGCCCCCACGATGGAGAAGCCAGGCGCCATTACACAATGGGCCAGGCCAACACAAACAACAATGGTGAGTTGGAGGGAGGAGGGGTAGGGGCGCGAAAACCCCCTGGCCTAGGCCAGGGGGCAAGGGGAAAAGAACAAAAACACAAGGGAATCAAAACAAAAGATCAAGGGACTAAAGGCAAAAACAGAGACCAAAAACAGGGGGAGGGAGAGCTTTAGGTTCTACTGAGATTCCCGTTTCGTGTAGGAGGGACGTTTTGCTGACCTATGGATTCCTCCAGAGGGAACCCCCTGATTAAAATAAAATTATTCTGAAGATATATCTAACCACGATTCCGAGAAAAAGCACCCCTATAACGCCTTTTGTGCTATTTACAATATGATTTAACAATAAATTTCTATCTATTTATTAAAAACATAAAAACAATTGTTAATCGAAAAGACGCAAATAGGGAATTTTTAGGGACCACAGACTACCCGCTCTTGAATCTTACAGCGGAAAGTGGGATATGACCGTTGTATGTCTATGGGATTTCGTAGGTTATTTTCTTCTATTAGTGTGGGGGTTCTTATATCAGGACTCATCATACCCCATGAGCAGGGAAGTGCTATGGATTCTGTGGATGATTTTTCTTCCAATATAGGCAGATCATCCTCAGAAGGACAAGGATCTGGTAATTCATCCTGTAAGAAAGTTGATTGGGAGGGTCTCTTTGAAGAGAAGGAGATATCTCCTGAACAATTGCCGGGTTACGATGAAAATTTTCACAATATTGTATTAGATAGATCCCTGAAGGCAATTCGGGAGTTAGGTGTGTATTCTTACCTGAATGAAAGGAATATCGAAGTTAGTGATAAAATAGAGTATCAAGATATAAAATTTTATAGAACTTTTTTTAAAAATCAAGAGGGTATTCCAAAGGAACTCAAGGAAAAGTTAGACCTTTCTCCCGTGTTCTCCGCTTCTTACTTGCTTCGACATAAGTATACGGGTGAACGTATGGGTTATATGATAAGGCCTTGGATCAAGGATGATAGGGCCATACCGGTAGTGGCTGTGATCCCATCTGAGGGGAAGAAATCCTTTTATATCTTTCGCGAGGGCAGGACGGAGGTGTTTCATCTTGATAGTCATGGGGACATATGGAATGACAAAGGGGAGTTGATCCCGGATAGTTATGTTGATTCAGAATTGACTGGGCAAGTTAGAGGGAGGCGGGGTATCTGGGATAGATTATTTTCTGTTTGTTCCCATTGTAATGCTCTTGTGGGTGCATCCTGTGCTATTCCCGGTGAAAGTAGTTGTGCAGGGGTGTGTATTAAATTTGCTGCAAGGGGGCGTATACCCTGGGTAATGGCTATCCTAGGGACTGGCTGTCTCGGTGTTTGTTCTTATGCGTTCTTCCTTGGGTGTGGGGAAGCACAGTATCAGATCTGTACCAGAACGGGTATTTGTGGTTAATGGGAATTTTTGGCATCATCCCGTTGGGGGTGTGAATTTCTGAACAGGGTTTTTGGGGGGATTTCCCCCCCATTTTGGGTGCTCCCTCCATAAAAATTAAAAATTTTATGGAATAGCGGGTAGGATTATAGATTGATGGAACACAATACTCATACCGCCTTACTGGCTCCTATTTGTGATAAAAAAATGGAGAACGATCTCTCCTCTTCTGTCTCCGTTATCACCAGAAACGGCAAGAAAGAACGGACCAGAAGACAGCATGAATCATAGGGATTGGGAAGAAAATCAGAAAATAGTATGGAATCATGTGTTTCTGCGATTTAGATCGAAAATTTGGTAAAGTAAGAATCGCCCTTTTTCCAATCCCTATAGGATTCATAATAAAAATGGACGAGAGGAGACCAGAGGACAGAAACGAATTTTCTATCTATAACAAATTAGTAAAATAATTATTATTAAAAAATACAGGAAAAGGGCACCCAAAGAGGCAAAAAAGTAGGACTAAAAATCCCCCCAGAAAATGCATACACCCGTTCGGATGCTGCCAGGGCTGTGTGTGAGGGAAGGGGCATCATTTCGAATGATTAGATTCTGGGTACAGAATTATGCAATCTGAAAGCAGATAGAGTCTGGCGTTATGGTGAAGGTAAGGTCTATCACCCCAAGATCGATCGTTCACTGGATCCGCTGGGGAATATTGACTCGGGCAATGGTAATGTGTGAGACTATTATGTATGGTTCTAGAGGGCTTAGTCGCAAGGTTGGGTTTGTACTCATAGTGGTGATGAACCTCTTGTTCATAAGAGGCGTAGTGAATTGTAGGGTTGTACCGGATAACATCAGAATTATGAATAATTGTCAAGGGGCGATGTTGATGGGACAATAGGAGCTGCATAATGCGAGGGTAGTACGTGTGGAGCTGTGGGAGGATCGGCAAAATGTTGGTTCCATTGTAATGGGGGTGTTGGAAATTCATGGTTTCTCTCTCTTCTTACTTTACATAATATTGCCTAGATTGTTATTATTATTCCCGATTGCAGCGTGGATGGGAGTGTATGCCTTTTCCCATGGTGTATCTATTATCACTTTCTGTGCATTTTCCTTTATTTTTTTGTTTCCAGTTCTTTGCATTATAAATCCTAGATTCTTTCTACACTGTATGTCTCATAATACAAGGGCAGAAGGGCAAGGAATGAAGAACAAGGGCAATGTTGGTGGATTTCGGATTGTTATATTCCTGGTAACTATGATAATTTCATTCCTGTTGGTATTTTTTAGAGATAATTTAACATCTATCCCATTTCCGCTTACTATATTTTTTATTGTCTTATATATTTCCCTCTGCATTTTTTGTTCCCTTCCCTGGATTCCATGGTTACGGGAATCGTGGAACGGACGCGAGGGGTTGATGTTATGTTTGAACTACTGGGATAGGGAGTGGAAAAAATATTTTTATTTAAATAAAAAATATAACATTTTAAGAAATATTATATTTTTGTTATGTATCATGTTATATATTGTTTCTACTTCGCTTTTTTATTACTACACGATGATGGAGAAATGGGAAGTCGGGATGATTTTTTTTGTTGGCATTTTTGGTATTTTGGCGTTCTTTGTACATTGGTTTGGGTGTAGTTTCTCCCCTCAACATCCATGGAACACTAAGTATTGGTACCGTTCTTTATTGACAATAGGGTTGGGGATTCCATTGCTCCATGGATTCATGGTTTGGATTTACTTACCTTTGCTGCAGCCCTTATTAAGGGCGAGTGCGCCTTATCTGTTTCTATCCATCCATGGTTCTTCCCTATCCGTTCATGATTTCATTTTGATATTATTTTTAGCAATAATTACGTCGCCTATTCAGGTTTCTATTCGTTTTTTGGAAGAGATGATTCGGATTATGGAAAAGAGGGTACTTATGTGAGGGATTCCCCAGTGGATGGAACGTGATGTTGATTCGTATCGGTTGCATCCCCAATTTGGTCCTGTTTTCCTTTTTTCTCCCAAATATTCATAATCCCAATTTTGCTTGCTAATAATTGATAAAATACTATAATATACAAGAAAATCCTTGTTAAAATAACAAAACCAAAGGGTCCACCCCCATACCGGTAGCCCATTTGAATCATACTAATCGGGCATGGGGGTGACGGGAATATGGGTCAGCGAATTCGGTTGGGAGTAGGATGCATTATAGCGTTATTGCTTTCCTTGTGGGTGGTACCCAGAATGGATGGGGGTTGGTCCAAGGAGGTGATCATCCAGGATTCCCCTATTGACGAACCGGAAGCATTCAAAGAAGCGATTGCTAAAAAACAACTGTACTATCAAGGGGATCGATCGCGGCGTTGGGTGGCACTCACCTTTGACGATGGCCCCGATGAGTACTATACCAAACGGGTCCTTGATATCTTGCGTCGTGAGGGGGTAAAGGCTACCTTTTTTGTAGTTGGTGAACTCATGCAACGCAATCCCCGTCTTTTGCAGCGGATGGTGCGGGAGGGGCATGTGATCGGAAACCACACATGGAGTCACCCCTATTTGCCCTATATTTCGAGGGCCGAGGCCCAAAAGGAAATCTACCGTACTCAGTGGATCATCCAGAATCTTGTAGGCAAACGGCCAAGGTTGATTCGTCCCCCTTTTGGTTCCATGAACAAACGTTTGGTACGCATGCTTTCCGATCATGGGTTCACCGTGGTACACTGGAGCGTGGATACACGGGATTGGTCCGGTCGTTCTGCAAGTTCCATCATCGAGACGATCCAGCAGGGGGTTCACCCGGGGGCCATCATCCTCCAGCATTCAGCAGGTGGAGAGCAACGTCTTCATGGTACATTGGAGGCATTGCCCAAAATCATTCGTTTTCTCAGGCGCTCCGGATATAAAATGGTAACGGTAGATCAACTTTTGCGCATGAAGGCCTACCGATAGAGGAAGGGCACGATTATAATCCTATGCTTTCCAGAAAACAGTGGCTGTTGCTAGGACGAGTTAGCATCCGCTCCCTTTTTGTCATTTTGGGTTCCCTATTGGTGGCCTGTTCCCTACAGTTTTTTATGATCCCCAATCGCATCATCGATGGGGGTGTGACCGGTGTTTCTATTTTGGCGGCTTACCGTACGGCCTTACCCCTCGGTTTTTTCCTTGTAGTTTTCAGTCTTCCATTCTTCGTTTATGGTTACCGGCAAATTGGAAAAACCTTCGCTTTTCTTACGTTGTTGGGTGTAACCAGTTTGGCGTTGGGAACGATCTTTTTGTCCCACATGGGACCAGCGACACGTGACCTCCTCAATGCAGCGGTATTTGGCGGGATCCTTCAGGGTATCGGGGTGGGTCTCGTTCTGCGGTATGGTGGTTCGTTGGATGGGGTCGAGATTTTGGGGATTACGATATCGCGCCATCTCCCCTTTTCCATTGGGCAGATCGTTATGTTTGTCAACTTTTTTATTTTGTGCGCGGCGGGATTTTTCTTTGGCTGGGATCACGCTATGTACTCCCTGATATGCTATTTCATTGCCTTCAAAACCATGGACATTGTGGTGGAGGGTTTGGATGAAACCAAGTCTGTTTGGATTATCAGTGATCATAGTGCCCACATTGCCCAAGTCATTCTCCAGCGTTTGGGGCGGGGTGTTACCTATCTCTATGGTGAGGGTGGTTATACCAGAGAAGGGAAAATGGTAATCTTTTGTATTGTTACCCGCCTTGAGCAGGCCAAGCTCAAAACGATTATCGCCGAGGTGGATCCAAATGCCTTCCTTGCTATCGGTACGATTCATGATGTACAGGGAGGACGTTTCAAAAAAGAGGCTATTCATTGAAGAATTGATGTGAATTTCGGAATGTTTCTTTCATACATACAAACATACAAGAAGGAAAGATGTGGGATGATGAGGGGGGGTTTTTATTTTAGATATTATTTCTCCTATACCACAGCCAGATGCCTGTATCATCGGTTTCGATCCTGGTATTGCACGCCTGGGGTATGGAATTGTATATAAACAGGGTTGTCGCTTTCGGTCCCTAACCCACGGCTGTCTTACGACCGCAAAGGGGCTGGCGTTACCCGAACGATTACTTTCCCTCTCGCAGGGGGTTCAGAAACTGTTGACTCGGTATCGTCTGCAGGGTGTGACCGTGGAGCGTCTTTTCTTTCAGCGTAATGTGACGACCGCTTTTCATGTGGGACAAGTTTGGGGGGTGCTTTCCCTGCATTGCGCGCAGGTTTCCCTACCCGTACGGATTGTTACCCCTTCGCAGGTGAAGATGGCAGTGACAGGTTATGGAAGGGCCGATAAGAAGCAGGTTCAACATATGGTTACTCGTCTTCTGGGTCTTCCCGGTATTCCCCAACCCGATGATACGGCGGATGCTTTAGCCGTGGCGATTTGCGGTCTCCAGGTATGGGATGAGGGGGGCCGATGATTGATTTTCTACGTGGTGTGGTATTCCATGTAACCACACGGGGTGTGGTTGTGGAGACCGGTGGCGGGATCGGTTACGAGATTCTCTTGGTTGGTGGATCTTCGCCCCGTTTGGAAGAGGAAATAATTTTGTATATCCATGAGATGGTACGTGATGAGGTACGTACATGGTATGGATTTCCCACACGTTTGTTACGTGATTGTTTTCGTCAATTGTTGCAGGCGCACGGTGTAGGACCCAAGGCCGCCTGTTTGATATTGGAGAGGAGTACAGTTTCCCAGTTGGCCCAGGCAATTCACGACGGGGATCATGCTTTCTTTGAAAGGGTACCAGGAATTGGTCGTAAAACAGCACAGCGAATCATTTTGGAATTACAAGATCGTAGGTCTGTTTTTACGGAGATAGGGGTATCATCCGAATCCCCTGGGGGTATTTCACCTGAGGGCATTCCACGACAGATGATGGGGGAGGAAGTCATTGCCGCTCTCCAATCCCTTGGCTACAATAAGAGGGAGGCAACGGGGGCTGTCCAGTCCACATCCCTACCTGTCAGTATGTCGGATGAGGGTAGATCGTGGTTGCGGAGGGCTTTGCAATTATTGGGTAGCAAGTAGAATGCAGGGTGTCGAGGGGCAAGGAATAGGGGGGAGGGGCTGTTGCATTCGCAGGTTGAAGGAGAATTGTCTCCGTCATCGCATGAAAACACCGATTCGATAGAGCGTAGTCTACGTCCTCGGACATTGGCGGCGTACATTGGACAAACGCAAGTGAAGGAAAATTTAGAAATTTATATCGCCGCAGCCCGAAAACGGGGAGAGGCCTTGGACCATGTGCTTTTGCATGGTCCTCCTGGATTGGGGAAAACTACGTTGGCGAGGATCATTGCACAGGAGTTGGGTGTGCAGATCAATGTTACATCAGGGCCTGCCATGGATCGGCCAGGGGATCTAGCAGCTATGCTGACGAACCTACAAAACCATGATGTGCTTTTTATTGATGAAATTCATCGTCTTCCCCGGACGTCGACAGAGGTTCTGTATCCAGCTATGGAGGACTTTGCTCTTGATATCGTCCTCGGTAAGGGACCGGGGGCGAGATCTGTACGATTGGATCTCCCATCCTTTACCCTCGTTGGGGCCACAACACGGATGGGATCGTTAACCTCCCCCTTTCGCGACCGTTTTGGTATCGTCCATCGTTTGGAGCCGTATACCCTGACTGATTTGGGGACCATCCTCCATCGTAGTGCAGCTCTTCTCGAGGTTTCTGTGGAATCCTCCGGTGTGGATTTGATTGCCAAAAGGTCAAGGGGTACACCACGGATCGCCAACCGCTTGTTGCGGCGTGTGCGTGATTTTGTGCAGGTACAAGGGCATGCTATGTTGGACGGGGGGGTTGCAGAACAGGCTCTGAACCAGATGCAAGTAGATCCATTGGGTTTGGATACGGTAGATCGGCGCTTGTTGTTGTTACTCCGTGATCGATTTTCCTGTGGGCCAGTAGGTGTGGCTACCGTGGCAGCGGCCATGGGGGAAGAGATCGGAACATTGGAAGAAGTCTATGAACCTTATTTATTGCAAATAGGTCTTCTGGAAAGAACGTTGCGTGGGCGTCGTCTGACGGGTAAGGGGTTGCGTTATCTTGAGGGGGCGGACGATGGTGATCCCTACCCTTCCTAAGGGAATATGCAATTGCTAAGTTATGGATCGTAGGGCATACAGTGGGTTGGTATCGATAGGGTCCATTGATCAGATTCCCATGTGTTTGCCTATGCCAGAGGACAATGGTAGTTGTGTGTCGGTTCATTTGTGTGCATGAAAGCAATTGGGCGAAGGGGGATTAGGGGCGCCTGGGGAAACCCCGATACGTTCCTCCGGGCCCGTTGGGCTCCGGCTTGGGTACGAAGGAAGCTTGGAATGGGTGTTGGGGAACACTGGGGATTTGTACTGCGAGGGGTTTGAGGGGATTCCTTCCGGGTGTCCTTTGTGGTGGTACGGGTAGTAGGCGAGGTAGGTGGTGGGGTGTCCCCCTCTCTTTACATAATACGATGTCCCTATTGGGTTTGATATGAGTCAACTGATGCAGAACTCAGACATTTTTTGTGCAATTCGGGAGTGTAGCCCCCGCTTCCGGATTGCGTGCGATACGGGAATGAATTTTTCTTTTGTGTTCCTGAGGGATGAGGACGGGTTTTTGTCGTCCTGCACATGGGTCTATCCAACGGACAAAGGTGCGTGGGGATTGTGGGTCTGCGGTTCCTGGTTCTGAAGGTGGTTGGCTTTGCGTGGGCTATTTGTGGATGGCAAGTGGATCAACTTTCATTGCCCCTTACATTTTTTTTCAGACCGTGTGTGGGATTGATCGCGGATTTTCATTGGTTGCGTGGGTGGTGTTGTTGATCCCCTGTGGCCTCCCTTATGAATCGGTGGGGGGTTCGCGCGCCAACGTATCACCCTTTTTGGGAAGTTTTCTATCGGTTTGGGTGATGTGATGGTGGCCTTACCTGTTCCACTGAAGGTATGGCTTGTTGCCAGCCAATTTCCTTGATATAGTAGGAGGTAGGTTTCTTGTTTATTCAGTTTGTGTATTCTGCAACTGTTGTGTTGCCAAGATGTCCGATGGGGTTTTCCAATAACAACGTTACGTGATGCTTATGAAGCTCTCTTGTTTATGCTTGCAAGTACCTCAATTGCTGCAAAAACTTTGTCATCCTCATCATTACGATGTATTCTGCCGCTGACCAATACCAATATGTTCCATCTCTATTTGCACCCTGGTATGGGTGTGGTTGTTGGGGGATTGTGTTCCCTTGTGGTCTGAAAAGGTTTTCATATTGTGACGGGATAGCGTAGGTTTCCAGATTTTGTTGCTGTTGTGTCACAGATTCGGGGAAAGGGGATATTGGTTTGTATATCGGCATGGAATTTATCCGGTGTTTGTAATAGGGGTTCTGGTCGTGTTCATTCCGCGTTGTTTGTTGGGGGTAGGGAAATATTGGGATTATATCTGATGTGAGCTATTGTGTTTTTTGCTAGGGTTTACGTGGGAGATTCATGGATTGTTGCGCGGGGGTGATTTTTCCTTTTTCGGAGGAATTTTCTGTCATCGTGTGGTTTTAGTATACAGGAGGTGTGTATTCCCTTGGATGGAATGAATTCAGTATTCTATTTGCTTTTTATGATGGTCATTTTGTTTGGTTCCATATATTTTATGCAGCGTTCCCAAAGGAAGCAGAGGCAGGAAAAGTTGTTGATGCTTAAGAATTTAAAAAAAGGTGATAAGGTTATTACCATTGGGGGTATGCATGGCATAGTGGTTGCTATTGATGAGGACGAAGACGAGGTTGCCTTACGATCAGGGGATATAAGGTTGGTTTTTGAGCGCTCCGCTATCAACGCGGTGGTCAAGCCCAAGGGGGCCAAGGGTCTATCGACCGCCGAATCCTCAGCTGGGGATAGGAAGGGAGAGAAGGGGGAGAGTTCCCCTGATGTACAAGGGGACTAGTTTTTTTATTCCCGTAGTGGGATGCGGGTTGTTCTCCTTCCTGTTTTTGGCCTACCACGGCCAGATACTTGAACCTTGGTTCCGTGGCTAGTGTGGAGCAGGATCGGGCACACCCGTTTCTGTATATTGATTCCCAATTCGCATCCTGTTTCCTTGGCTCTGTGACTGTTTTCTTCGCATGGTTTTCATTCTAAATAGGGTGTAGGCCCCGGAGGAATTCCTTTTTAGATTCTCCTTGTGCCGTTTGATGACCCATCTCAGGGTCTATTTTTTATGAGTATATTTGTTTTTAATAATGATAAATAATCCTCCTTCAATTTCAATAAAAAATAAAATTCGACTTTATGTCGGTTTCCTTGATGTGCGCAAAAGGCTATGAGATAGGAACCAGCTCCTATGATTCCTCGGCGATTTCGGGAGCTCAACAAAAAATAACCGATCGTACTAAATTTTCAGGTGCACTCTTCCAGAAAGAGGTGCCTTTCAACCCCAAAGTACTTACGTCTGAAATATTTACACAGACTGTTTTATACTTATTAATAATATAAACATTTTCTAAATATGTCATTTGATTTAGAAAAATATTCTAATGAGTCTGATACTTTTTTCAGCAGGGGCACCAAGGATAAGATCACCAATAACTACATAGGTTTTAATATATAATAATATTTAAATAAAAAATAAAATTCGACTTTATGTCGGTTTCTTTAGTGTGCGCAAAAGGGGCGAGATAGGAACCGGTTCCTATGATTCCACGGTGATTTCGGTGGTTCAACAAAAAATAACCGATCGCACGAAATTTTCAGGTGCAATCCCCCAGAAAGGGGTACCTTTCCCCCCAAAAGAACTTACGCTGGAAATACCCATAACAATATAAACATTTCCTGAACACATCATTTAATCTACAAAAATATTTTAATAAGTTTGATACCTTTTTTCGCGGTAGCACCAAACAGTAATAACACAAATATTGCCCTGGTACACGATCGTTACAAAAGGGTTTCATCGATACTATGGGACGATCCGACTCCGTGCACTGGGTTTCTTCCGTTGTCTTTGGCTTTTTTTATTACGCCTGGGTCGTTGCCAAGGCGTTTGTGTGGTGCTATGTCGAGTAGACACGGTATTTCGAACCAAGCCTCTCACGTCGAGTAAGGCTGGCATCTCAGTCAACCCTTTCACAGAACCACACGTACTATTCTCGCATTATGTGGCTCCTATGGTCCCATAGAATTTTGCCCATTTAGAACCCCAGTCTGGTGTTACGTTCTCCGTACCTTCCTCTGCCGTGTCCTACCGGGTTTCGATCCAATGTTGCCTGGTCCAACTTGCGATCATCTCCTTATCTCAGATTGTGCGTCCAGTTAGACCCATCGGGTCTAACCCACGATCATTTCTTCGCTTCGGATTGTATGTCCTGTGCACCGCATGCCGCTAGGACAGTAGATAGGTCGTCTTCCTTAGCTTGGCCCCGGGGTAGAGATCTTTACCCTATGGTTTCGACATAAATTGCTCGTTTCGATGCGTCCTCGGCCGGTTCGCTCGCGCTCACCTTCTCAACACTCACCGGACGGAGTCATGCTCCGCCTTTTCCCTAGCCGCTCACGACCTATGCTCTTACCATGAGCCGCGCTAGAGCGGTTTGGAACCTATACCCATCGATCGGTTCGAAAGGGCCTGCTCCTTTATCCTTTCTGCACCTAGCTTGGTGCACGACCTTTCAAGTTCGAGGATATCGATGGTGATAACAAACCGGGATTCACAGACGAGACTCGTACTTTCGTCTATGATGAAAATGTGGGGGTTCAGGGGGGGATATTTATGCTATCATTCGGGTGGGTGTAATTTTCCTCCCCAAGATCGTGATGTCGTGGGATTGGGAGGGAGAAAAGGGTTTTTGATTCCCATCTTCCCCCTCCATTGTGTTCATAAGGTAGTTTTCTTGATCTATAGGGGTTACGTTGCTCCCATAGGGGGGGGAAGATGGAGAAAGTATGGGCGTCCTTGCAGCAGGGTAAGGTGGAACCTGTTTATTTTTTTTATGGCACAGAGGCCTTTTTGTTGCGTAAGACGGTAGAATGGATTATGCGCGTTCTCTCCCAGGGTGGGTCTGTAGATCGAACGGTTTTCGATCTGGAGGAGGAGCCCTTGCAGGCGGCTATACAGGGAGTGTCCACCCCCTCTTTGTTATCAGAACGGCGACTAGTATGGGCCAAACGGGCCCATTGTTTTACTTCCGCCCGTGTCAAGAGGGGTAGTCCGGATCATAAGGTGGAGGCATTAGAGGCCTATTGGAACCATTGCATTCCGGGGAATGTGTTCATTTGCAGTGTTCTTTCCGACGCTTTGGATAAGAGAAAGAAAATAGTGAAAAAGCTCCTTAGTAGTGTTTGTGTGGCTCGTTTTGTCCCCTTTGAAGGGGAAAAGATGCGACGTTGGCTACGAAAACAATTCCGGCAACGCGGGGTAGAAATAGAACCTGGGGCCCTGGATGTTTTGCTACTCCGTGCAGGTTCGGCTATGGAACTCCTGTGTCAGGAATGTCAGAAACTGGTGACCTTTTCCAGGGGGATAGGGCGGGGGATTACCGTTTCCGACGTAGAACTCCTCGTACCTCTTGCATTGTCGGATCAAGTTTTTCAGTTTATGGATCATCTAGTGGGGGGACGGGAAGGCGATGCGTGGAAAACATGGCGATTTATGCGTCAACAGGGGGTAGACGTATTTTTCCTGTTGGCACTTTGGGTACGCCAGGTTCGTTTGCTCCTTCTTGCCAAGCGATTGGGCCAGGTTGCTGTGTTGGCCAGGGAGGCTCGTCTTCCCTTTCATGTTGCTAAACAGACCATTACACATGCGAGGGCGCTTTCAATGGATCAGTTGCATCGGTGGTTGCGGGAAGCCCTGATGACGGAAGAATCGATTAAAACGGGGCGTTTACCGCAAGAAATGGCGATTGAGCGTGCCCTATTGTACGTGGTATTTTCTAGATGAAAATACCCTGAGAAAACGGGGATGGTGATTTAGAATGTATGGTCTACCTCATCAGCACGGTCCTGTTCCCGGGAAATTGAGTCGTTGGTACGGTTTGCAACTCTTGGGGTTTCATGTTGTCGGTGGTGGCCTCGTTCTCATCTTGTGGTTGGGTTGGACTGCACGTGAGGTGTGCAGTTTCTTAGCAGTTCTTTTCCTTCTGGTGGGGTTTCTTCGCCTATGGATTCGCGAACCCTTATGCGTTTACGTACCGGGTTTACGTGATTTGTATCGGTATGAGCGGCAAAGGATGGGGGACGCCTTTCCTCTTTATTACCAGAGTGGGGGGTGGATTTTTCTTTTTCTGGGTTTTTTGTTCGGCTTGCAGGCCTGGTTCCGATCCTCTTCTTCCCCATGGTTGAGAGAAATGCCCGTCGGTTATTGGATTTGTATTGTTGTGTTGGTCCCCATGATTGGAATTGTACATCATCAAATTCATCAACGTTGGGTTCGGCAATGGTCCGTAGAACGTTGGTCCGGGTATAGTCGTGATCGCCAATTATTTTTGAAGATACTGACTTTCCTATTAGTAGGTATTATGCTGGGTGGGGCTATTTCGTACCGATGGTTGGTTCATCTTCAAGTGCGATAATCCGGGATGTTTCTGTGTATGGTAGGGGGGATTTGTTTCTGAAACGGTAGAGAGGGATGCAGGATGTTTGGATTCAGTTTGCTCCCTCAGGGGGATGGATTGGTGCAGATTAGTAGGTATTATGCTGGGTGGGGCTATTTCGTACCGATGGTTGGTTCATCTTCAAGTGCGATAATCCGGGATGTTTCTGTGTATGGTAGGGGGGATTTGTTTCTGAAACGGTAGAGAGGGATGCAGGATGTTTGGATTCAGTTTGCTCCTTCAGGGGGATGGATTGGTGCAGAAAAAACAACCCCGGATGGGGGGTTGCTCTTTTTCAAGGTTTGGATTCCATAGACGGACATTTTTTTACGGAGTTCTGTTGTAATTTACGATAGCTCCTATACAGGGCTAATCTCCAAGGGACAAGCATGCCAAACGCAAGTAGGAACGCCATGCCTCCTGTTTGTGCCCAGCTGAGATACTCCTCCATCCACTCACGGAATAACAGGCGTGCGAGAATGATGAGGATGATGACGGTAAAGGAGGCGGGGGAGGATCGCATACGAACGATGCCCTTATCGTTGATTGTTAGGGATGATGTGAGAATGAGTAGGGGGGCTAACACAAGGCATCCGGTAAGGAGTACGATGAGTCCCCACTGCCACGGCACTTTGAACAGGGGACAGAGGAACATGATCGCCCCTGTGCTCATACCCAGCGGTGGAATCAGTAGGGAACGAGTAGTTACAGGTCGTTTTCTTTCCAGGAACCTCAAATAGAGGATCCCGAGGGCGGCTATAATTCCTAGGGTGGGCACGACCCAGTTCCAGGGTATCATAGAGAACCACTGCATGATCTGTTCCATGACTCGGTACACCCTCCTCCGATCAAGGATTCATCCCCCCGCATTTTATCTCATGTGGGTAAAGGGGTGCAACCGATGTGGGTTGTTGGGGGATGCTTTTCCGTGGGATTTGGGTGGGGATGGGGCTCATTTGCTATGATCTGTTTGAATCTGCTAGAATTGTGAACCAGGATGTAGAACATGTTTTTGGATCGTTCGGCGATCACCCACGGGAGATTTCTGCTGTTTTTTATCGGGGCCTAGGGAATTGTGGACGGGGGGATTGTCTATCATGGCACTCGAGGTGGGGTTGTCCTATGCGAAATCATCAAATAAGCCGACGCGTGCTATAGAAGAAATCGATACGATGTTGATGTTTGTCAAGCCGGATCGAAAGCTGAACTTATATGATTATGTAAGTTTCATTCGTCCCGCCGGTCTTAGCTGGTTTCATAATACAGATACGTTTTTTCTCTGCATACAGGATTGTGAGGCTTTATCTGTAGTTCCCGATCGGGAGCTGGTTCGGGAGTATGCCTATGGATTGGCCGGTGTGTATTTGGCACTTGGGGTGAATCGTGAGGAAAATTTTTTCATGTTCTTAGAGTCCGATGTTCCTGAAGCCATGGAGATAGCGGGTGTTTTGGAATGTTTGATCCAAAAGGGGGACTGGAAATCCCTGCGTACATTGGGGAGGGGGTCAGGATCCCCGGGTTCCGTGTCCAGTAGTGTCATTCCCTTTCCCCGTTATCCCGTTCTTCAGGCTGCGCAATGTCTTGCCTACCCAATGGATGCCATGATATTGCCGAGATCCGAGGTAGCGTTGTCCGAGTGGACATCAGCATTGGGGGAACGTTTCCACGGTTTACATACGGGGGAGTCCGTTTTTAGGATACCGGAAATTCTACACCCCGTGGAGTTGGAACCTCTGCGTGCCCTTGATGATCCGCATCGGGCGATGGGGGATACGGGGCCGGGGGGTTGTATTTACCTGCTGGATCCTCTAGCGTCTACGGCGAGGAAGTTTCGCAAGCTAGCGTTAGAAAGTGGTGGCATTGTTTATGATCCACGTGAAAAGCCCGTGATCAGTAATTTGTTGACACTCTGTCGTTGGGCTACAGGTTTTTCCTATCCTTACATGACAGGTAGACTGTTCTCCGGTATGGACCATGATGATTTTAAGAAGGCGGCGAAGGAGATGGCCTATATTCTATTGCGTCCTGTGCAACGTAACTACAAGGAAGCGGTTACAAAGGGGGCAATTGCCGCTGAATTGAGGAAGGGCGCGCAGAAGGCTCGCTCGTTTGCTGGCCTGACTTGTCAGAAAATGCGTGAGGTGTTAGGCAGGGGATAGTCCATGGAGGGGGTTCTATTGGCGGGTTAGGGAAGGGTGAGTTTGTCGTGTCAGCAATCGTGATAACAGGTATTCAGGCGAGTGGTAGTTTGCATTTAGGGAATTATCTCGGTGCCATCCGCCCTATGCTAGAATGGCAATCCCGTTCTGCTACGATTTTTTTCTTTGTTGCCGATCTCCATGCGTTGACGACGGTGCGGGATCCCGCGGTTCTACGGAGATCTGTGTTAGAGGTGGTCCGCTTGTACCTTGCGGCGGGCTTGGATCCACAGAAGGTAACGATTTTCGTCCAATCGGCTGTTCCTGCCCATAGTGAAGCCGCTTGGCTTTTGCAGTGTGTAGCGCCCATGGGTGAATTGCGGCGTATGACGCAATTCAAACAGAAGCAGGGTACTGCGTACGAAGGCTCTGTTAAAGTAGGTTTGTATACATATCCTGTGTTACAAGCAGCGGATGTTTTACTGTACCAGGCGGATTTTGTTCCGGTGGGTGAGGACCAGCTGCAACATCTAGAGCTGATGCGTACGCTGGCGAACAAATTCCACCATTGGTACGGGGAGGGTATTTTCAAGATACCGAAGTCTTTGGTACATCCGCAGGCGGCGCGTGTGATGTCCCTGGATAATCCGCGGCAGAAGATGAGCAAAAGCGGAGACCCCTCGGGTTGTTTGTATTTGTTGGACTCCCCTGACAAGGTGGCTCGAAAGATTAAGAAGGCGGTTACGGATATGGAGGGTACGGTTCGTTATGATGTGGCTAACAAGCCAGGGATCAGTAACCTGCTAATGATTCATCATCTGTTGAGTGGAGTTTCCATGGATGATCTGGAGAGGTTGTATGCGGACAAGGGATATGGAGTTTTCAAGGGGGAATTGGTTGAGGTTGTTTGTGGGGCTCTCGAACCGATTCGTGAATCCTATGCTGATCTGATAGAGGGGGATGATGTGGTTCGCTACCTACAACGGGGTAGTGCAAAGGCTCGTGAGGTGGCTGGGCAAACTCTGCACCGTATGCAGAGGTCGATGGGAATCGAATCCTTTGGTTCGGTATTACATGAGGGGGATTAGGGAGGGAGAATGGGCATTTTTATAGGGCTGTTATGATATGGTTGGTTTGTTCATCGTCGAAATAAAGGTGTCGGAACCTATCCCTAAAACGAAGCCAAGCTATCCGCTGTCCTGGTGGTATCGGATCGCAACCTGTTAAGGGGTGATATCAGGGCGCAGGAAGTACTGAATGCATAGTTCCAGGTCGAGCGTAATGGTGGAACATATGGGATCGAATAAGGTGTTTATTGCTTAATTCTGAGCTAAGGCAAAACCCATACAAGATGGGAAAAGGTCGGAAATCCCGAAGCCGGATGGGGGAAGAGACCCCTTGGAGTGCTCACAATTAGGGGATAGCCCATACGATAGCCAAGAATCAATGACTCGAACCCCTGCGCTTTGTCCCCGATTCCTTCGGATGTCGCCCGGGAAATCTTCCTCGGATGTGGTAGATCGGCATGGAAAACGATGTTGGAAATACGTTGTTGGAAATACGTTTGGTGGATCGATCTTGATGGCGGGGTAATTCTTTGACAATATACTATATGACTTGTTCATAAGGACATGGAAGCATTGTGGTGGCATAGACCAAGGGATACTCCTTGCTCCGTTTCCTATGGGACAATCAAAAGAGATGAGGAACCAAGGGACCAACCGCAAGGGGGCGTCCTAGGCCCCTACTGACCCCACTGGTTCCTGCACTACTATAGAAGAATTGCAACAGTGGATGGCCCGTTCTCCTGGGGGCTTTTCAGGGATTTTTTGAAGGTCTATCCTATCCAATAGGAGGTTCCTCTTGAGCCCTAATTATCAAAATATAGTTATTTTTTATAAATATGAAGGTTGAAATCAACTTTGAATACTGTTTTTTATTTATACATAATTTTTTGTTTTGTTATTATGTACTTCTGTATCCCTGAAAATGATTCGGTACAGGTAGGGACAGGCAACCGAATCCTATGTATATCATTTCATGTAATTATAAAAAATATGGAATAGAGAGTGGTACTACCAATGATCTGTTCTATACACCCCGCCTTATCTGCTCCCCCTTGTGAAGGAAAATCCAGAAGATATCCTCGTCGGACGTGTGCAGACCCTATGAGGGAAAGGGTCATCAGTGATGGAATCGTTCGTATGATCAAGAAACAGATGAGTGGATGACTTTCCCAATTTGGGTTGCTTCGATTATCAGCAAAGCAATGTAGATGGCCAGCCAACTTTATGAATGCAAACAGGAATTGGAACGGGATCTTTATTTTGATGATTAGAATTTAGAGGGAACCCCCTTTGGGTAGGGTAAATCCTTCAGAAAATACCTGAAGAGACCCCCGGGGAAATGTATGCACGTGATGGAACGCAATCGTGGGGATGGCCCGTAGGACGGCGGAGTACACACGGGAACCTCTGAAATTCGAGTAAGAAGAGGGGCCAAACGGGGAGGAGATAAGGGGAGGTGGGGTTTCGGGAACCCACCCTCCCCCCCGGGTCAATGTCTGGAAAGACTGATTGGGTACCTCATGTAAGGACATGCCCAATCATTCGGGTTTAAGAGGTTCCCCTTTGGATCCGGAAATATCCCCTAAAAGGCTCATTCAGGAATTCACACCCATAGTAGGATTCTGCCGGTCCAGTTCTTGCGGCTCCACTGGTCTTGTTGGTTTCTGTGTTTCCACTGATTCCTGTGGTTTTATAGGTCCCTCCGTTTTTTGTATCCCTACTGGTCCTTCGGGTCTCTGTGTTTCTGGTGTTCCTACCGATTTTGGTGGTCCCATGGATCCTGCTGCTGGTCCCTGTGCCCTCGGCATCTTTGCCGATCCCAGTGGTCCCACTGATTTTGCTGGGCTCTGTGTTCCTAATGTTTTCACTGTTCTTGTTAGTCCTGTAGGACCTGTTAGTCCTGTAGGACTTGTTGGTCCTGTGGGACTCGTTGGACTTGTTGGTCCCGTTGGACTTGTAGGCCCTGTAGGCCCTGTAGGACTTGTAGGACTTGTAGGCCCTGTAGGACTTGTAGGACTTGTAGGCCCTGTAGGACTTGTAGGACTTGTAGGCCCTGTAGGACTTGTAGGACTTGTAGGACTTGTAGGCCCTGTAGGACTTGTAGGACTTGTAGGCCCTGTAGGACTTGTAGGACTTGTAGGCCCTGTAGGACTTGTTGGTCCTGTTGGTCCTGTTGGCCCCGTTGGTCTTGTTGGTCCCGTCGGACATATTATTTTTATTGGTTTTGTTGGTTTTACCGGACCTGTTGATCCTCTCGAACTTGTTGTCTTTTTTGGCCCTGTTGGTTTTGGCGGATTTGTTGGTTTGGTAGAAAATCGTGGTGGATTATAATTCATGATCACGGTGTTGTATCACCCCATTGATGATTATTAGAAAGGAAATCTTGTGATGTTTCTCTTTAATTTTTATTTTATAAATAAAAATGTTTTGGTATATTAGTTATTTTTAACGTATTAACATAATATGACAAAAGTTTTTATTTTGCCACAATATTTTATAATATATAATATATTTTTTATATATACTTATGATTTCATAATTATATATAGAATAAAAAGGCAAAATTCATTAGGAATACTTGTAGGGACATATTTTTATGAAGCTTTATGTTTTTCCCTATCACTCTGTTTCCGAAGATGCTGGTTGTATCGTACAAACATTACGTAATTTTGATAATTCCTTATAATGCCGTAGCTTTGGTATGGACTTCGATTGTACAATCCTCTCCTACTGAGGGATGCGAACAGTTTTTTTCTTCATCATAAAAAAATAGGATCCCTCTAGGCCTTTCCGATTTCGTGTCCATCAGGGTCTGAAGATCCGGTATAGTGGAATGTTATTATTTACTAATTATTTTATTATAAAATATGATATGAAGTAGGACATTCTCCCCACGAAATTGTACGATCACGCCGTTTTGCAATGTCGTGGGGAACCAGATACCCAGCCGTCCTGCAGCTTGCTCTATTGGTATACCGAATTTTTCAAATATTGTAAATAATGCAGGGAATCGTTCCTCATTTTTGCGGAGGGAAAATGAGGGGGGTTGTTCATATCCTTCATATGTAGGCAAAAAAACCTGTGCCTAGAAGGGCACAGGTTTTTTCTATTATGCGATGATTATATTTTTATACACTAACCAGATTTGGACAACTGATCTACACGACGCGCTAATTGCGATTTATAACGTGCTGCTTTGTTGGAGTGAATGATTCTCTTTTTTGCCGCTTTGTCGATCCTACTCACGCTCTCGTGCAACAATTCCTTGGAGGCCTGGACATCTCCAGATTCAATGGCAAGTATGCACTTTTTTATAGCGGTGCGCATGGCTGAACGTTTGGAAACATTACGTTTTCTACGTATTTCTGACGTGCGAACCCTCTTTGTAGCTGATTTTGTATTGGCCATTCTTTCCCCACCTTCCTTTCTCTTTCCCATCTTCCCCGCTTACAATCCAATGCCTATTGTACCCCGTTGTGAAAATGGAATCAATGGATTTTTTTCAAAGGGGGATTTTGGTCGTATCCTGAATTTGGTGTCAGTCCCTGGAGATTCCTTTTTGTCTTTTCTGCGTCATCGGATGGATCGTTTCAGCATTTATTTTTTTACTAGTTAACTAATTACTTATATATAGTAAAATATAAATTACTTCCATTACATATATATTTCCTTCTATTACTATTATTTCTTTCCCGGCACGCAATATACCTGCTTAGGTATCTGTTATTTCCCACCAAGCCCCCTAGGGACCCCCTTGAGTCCACACTGAACCCGCCTTCCCTTCGTTGGAAGCTGCATGCTAATCTCTTTGTTGGGTTTATAATTTAGTTCTTCCGCCCCGCTTGAAATATTTTGCAAGGAGGGGTCCAGGTTCGTATACCTCCTATTGGGTACTCCCCCCGTGGAGGTCCCTCTCCCCCGGATGGTTCCTCTCGTTTTCCATCCCACATGGGATCTTCTCGTATGATCTGATCCGAAAAAACCTGGAGGACAGTTCATGGGCAGTTTGGGGAATCTAAAATTACCTAATTCCCGGAAGTAACACCGCATTCGGGATGCGATCTTTTCAATCCCCCTATGGGGAGAGGAAGGGGTTCGAAATTCTGTCGTGGGGACATTCCTAGATCAATGGTCCGTAGTTGTTCAACGTAGATGGAATACCAAAGTAGAAACATGAGCACGGTCCATATCGCCCTGCTATGGTTTTTTCTACCACGGAAATGCTCATCCAATAGCTTGAGAGCATAACCCGTATCGATGATAGGGTTGGATTTCGAATTGGTTAATAGGTCCAGTGCCCACTCGTGCAAATCATTCTTTAGCCAGGGATTCAGTGGGACAGGAAATCCGAGTTTTGGGCGTTGTATGACATCCTTAGGTAAATAGGAGCGCATTGCCTCGCGCAAAATCCATTTCGTTGTTGCATTACGAATTCGGTACTGGGTGGGAATACGTTTTGCAGCGGCAAACACGGCACTGTCAAGAAAGGGGACCCGTGTTTCTAGGGAGTGAGCCATAGACATTTTGTCCGATTTTACGAGGATATCACCACGTAGCCACGTATGTATGTCGATAAATTGCATACGCGTTACGTCGTCTAGCTTATGGGTGCTAGCATAGAGGGGTTTTGTTATGTCCTGTGGCCCTCCGTATTCCTCGGGGGGGAGGAAATCTGTACGGAAAATTTCATTTTTCATGGATTCAGAGAAAATACGGGCATTTCCAATGAAACGTTGTTCCAGCGGTGTGCTCCCCCGTAGGAGGTAGCCGCGGCCATATAAGCCCTCGGGTAGTCGATTGGCGTATGTGGCTAGGGTGCGTCGAAAACGTTTCGGCATAGATGTAATAACCCGTAGCATGTGCGGCTCCCGATAGATTCCGTAGCCACCGAATAGTTCGTCAGCTCCCTCACCGGAGAGTGTTACCTTGACGTAACGTCGGGCCATTTGCGCGACAAAATACAGGGGTATAGCGGCGGGATCAGCCACGGGTTCATCAAAGTACCACGATAGACGAGATAAATTTTCCATAAAATCTTGGGAGGTGATGATCATTTCATGATGCTCTGTTCCTAGAAAATTTGCGATTTGTCTAGCAGGCTCCAATTCATTAGCTGTTGGTACCGAAAAACCCACCGAAAAGGTGTGTAGGGGTCCATAACATCGTAATAATGCTGCAATGCAGGCGGAATCAATGCCGCTAGATAAAAAACTCCCGTAAGACACATCGCACTGGCGATGTACCTTCACTGAGTCAAATAGAGCCGATCGGACGGAGGTGATATGTTCCTCGAGCGGGATGCTTTCGTCCGGAGTCAGCTCCAGGGAGGTGTAGGATTCGATAACTGGGGTATGATTCTGTAGACCGTCACAGCGGACAACGAAGGTGCAGCCCGCGGGGACCTTGTGAATATGTGTGAACATGGTGGCTGGTTCGGGGACATATTGGAAGGTAAAGTAGTGATAGGCGGAGAGGGGATTGATGTCTCTGGGTACATGGGGGTACATCAATAGGCTTTTAGTCTCTGAGGAAAGGGCCACACCCCTTGAGTTGTGGGTGTAGCAGAGGGGCTTGATACCAAAGGGATCACGGGCACCGAATAACCGATTATGTAATCCATCCCACAGAACAAAGGCAAACATACCGCGCAGATAGCGTGGGGCTTTTTGTCCCACGGCTTCGTAAAGACGTAGGATAACCTCCGTATCGGAACGGGTGGTACAGTTATACCCTTGATCCCCTAACCACCTGCGTAGACTCGCATGATTATAGATTTCGCCGTTGAAGACAATCCACAGATCCCTTGTTTTATTCACCATGGGTTGTCGCCCACCCTGTTGATCTAGGATGCTCAGCCGTTGGAAGCCGAACCCTGTACGTCGATCAATAAGAAAACCCTGATCATCAGGACCCCGGTGTGCGATAGCCTCCGTCATGAGCCGCAGCTCATCTTCTTTCACGTATTCCTCCCACTGATGAATCGCCACAAAACCGCACATAATGCCTCCTGTTCAACTCCTTTCCTTTGACTCAGCAAGAATCCCGAGGAAGGAAAGGATATCTAGCTCTTTGTTGTATTCATACATAATCCGGGGACGACCCAATCTTTCTGTACGGAGGGTGGCTGCCCCCGAGTTCGTATGTAAATTTTCCGAACATAATTTTGGGGAAATATTCTAACGTTTGCAAGGTATTTTTCGTGACAATGCTTACATGAATATTGATAATGTCTTGCATTTAGTATTACGGTACTAGCGAAAATAGCGGTGACGGAGGCAGTTGCTATCCTAACCGCGTTGTCTTTCACCCCCTACTATCCATTGAACAAATATTTTTAAAAACAAAATAATTTGTTTAGGTAGGTACGGATCGAAGGGGTGGTTCTGCTTTTGCCTCAGTCCTGTATTACATAAAAACAAAACCGTGTGTTTACTGCACTTTTTTGTCCAGTCCCTTGTTCATTTCTCCCATATAAAAATTTTATAAAAATTCAGAAGGAAACAGGCCATGAGTTTTCCTGTTCACTCTTTCGTGAAGAACAGAAAGCTTCAATTCAGAGAGAATATGTTAGGACCGAGGTCCTATTGTACACATTCTATCCTACAATTTCCATTCTGTGAAGAATCTATCAGAAAATTTCTTTATAGGGTACGTATGAACCCTATGGAAGCAGGGGCTATCCGCAATGAAAACAGTTTTGGCCATCAACCAACGGGTGATCAGGAAAACTCGGATTCGGGACCTAAACAGTGTCAGGACCGTTATGAATAGCTAGTGAACTACGAGTGTGGTGGGGTTGAGTTAGGGCGAAATTGTTTTCAGAGTGACCCAAACGCCCGTTGTGGGGGGTTCTGCAGGATGGGTCATAAAACAACCCGGTATCTGGGGATGAGATGGGGCCATATTCCTGAATTTTTGTTTCACAATCAGGGGGGGTTGTTTCTAAATCTCCATTTCTGGAGGATCCGGTTCGTCTTAGGGTATGCAATATGTCTTTGGAGGATTTTTCCCGAAATCCCACTCATAGCAGAACCGTAGAGTTTTGTGGGCAATCCCTCCCTGGTCATTTGATATACCAATAGGATTCTTTTCTGAGTTCCCGGATGGAAACAACTGCCCTCTGAATAATGGAGGAATACAGGGGGACAAGGAGGGCAAGGAGGGCAAGCATAGGGAATATTTTTTTCTTCCTTTCCTCTGTAGGTCCCCCATTTGTTGATTTTCATCCCCCAACTTAGGGTTCTACTGGACGCCATGTTTATTGTGTAGGAGGCTTTTGCACCATAGCGGGTCTTTTGTTCTATGATTCTCTGTTCCCCCTGTATCTTTCTTACAAGGGGGGGCCCCTGGCATGGATAGGGAGGGGGTGTTCAGCTATGGAAACCGACCGCGTAGATAGCAGAACCACCCGGCTTGTTCCAAGTTATAGAGGAATCGATTAGTAAAGCGGGATTTCTTTTACTAGACAGGCCCATCCGGGCCCGAATGAAACGGGGGATGTGTGAGATCCATTGGGTGGATGGTTCGGATTAGGGCGTGGGTTCCCTCTTCGGAATCCCATGTTACTTATGTATGGGGACGTTGAGATCCTTTTCGATGTTCTCTTTCCCTTATAATTCCCCGCTATTTCTAGGCTTTGATAGCCCTGTTGTTTCCAAACATAACAATGGAGATGGATGAAAGATGGATTTTTTATGTTCAATGAAAATAATAAATGATAATATCTAAATAAATATAAAAAAGATTTCATGGGGATATGATACGACAAACTCTGTACTGTTTGAGTTAGGAACCAGAACCTCACAAGTAGATTGATATTGCAAATTTATCCTTTTGTGTATGAAATTTTACAATTTATATTAAGCAATAAATCAAGGGAATGAACTTCGATCGAACTACTTGTGAAGGACAAAAATCGAGTGTTCTTCCTTAGCCTGGGAAGAAGAACCGGAATAAAAAATTTTCGCAGGGTTTCTTCTACCAGAACCTTTTCGATCTCTGGCTGAACATGAAATAACCTCCGCCATTTCGTAGTATATTTGTTATGAACATAATACTTGATTTTAATCAATGGATAAGAATTAGTTTGTCTCTAAATTACTATTTTCATCCAAATTAGAACTTTCTATATTTTTTCTCTTCCCGGTAGTCCTTTGTTTTGGATTTGGACGCACACAATGGTGGACGAAACGGTCATCGTCCCGATCCTTCCGTTTTTTCCCCTCTAGTATCTATGGGACAACCTTCTTAAAATAAAACTATTCGTCAGGCATGCATAACTAGGAGAATATTTTTACTTCAGCACTATCTGGGGATTCAGATAAGGAATAGGTTTCTCCTACTGGGCCCACACAGAGGGTCTAGTAGGGAGGATGACGGGCTTATACCGACTCTCTTTGTGTTTGCTCGAAAACCCTTTTGCCTATGGAACTCTTCTTCCTTCAGACCCTCCACTCTGGTCGTATTTTCGATACTTGCCATGGGGGAAATTTCCTATTCCCTTTTCGGGGAAATCGACTCGTTTTGTCCCGCACATGGACGCTCTTTCCGGCGGGGTATTCCTACCTATTTTGTTGTTGTCGGGTAGGGGGTACCCCGGCCAATTTTTTCATGAGAACCGTACACAATAGCCTTCTATGATACAGCTCTTCCCATGCCATCCCAATCCCCAAACCATTCAAGTTCTACTTCGATTATGGAGATCTGAGGTTTTCGTGATCCCCCAAGTGGGTTGCCCACTAAGGTCCTCTTTTGTATACGGAGTTGTTCTCAATTGTTCTGGCTTTTATTGCGCCTGGCAACGGCCAGGCGTCCGTACGACGGCGACGTCTCAAGTTCTGTACAAAGACCGCCTAGATTAGGTTTTTTCCATCTTGTACACTGCATGCAACTCGGATCGTAAGTGGTCGTCTTTTGCGACTTCCCCCGATGTGCCGGCCCATACCTCGGTTTCGACATGAATGGTTCCGTTCGATGCATTCTCGAATGGTTTCTCCACTCCCATTGGGCTCTCTGATCCCTACACCCGATGGGGATTCTAACCCAAAACCAGTATCGTTGGGTGGTTTGGAGCCTGTTGCATCCACCAACCAGCCATGAAGAACCGATTGCAACTTTCATTGCTTATACAGCTTATGGGACACACCCCCGACGAAATTCCTTCGTGGGGGTTTCCTCCCCCATATGTCCCATTGTTTATTCGGTTTCACGAGGCTCCATGTCCTTATTGCGAGTTTCCCGCCCCATTGGGCTTTGTGGGTTCTTCGCTTTACATTCGGACCCGTCTTCCTACTGGATCTCGTGAGTACCGTTTTCCCAAGCCCCCTGCTATGAAAATTTTTCAGGGGATTGCAATGGATCATGAACCCACACCTCTGCCATGATTTGAACAGTGGATTCCGGGTATGGGGATTCAGTATTTCACCAGGAAGGGTCTTCAATCCTAGGTACACTTGGGTATTTTGGACCAATGACGGTTGGGTTTCATATTCCGGAGCACAGTAGGGGGAACCAATACGGATGACTGGTTCTAGTGCAGGAACGAAATCGCTTCCCATCTCATGTCTATTCATTGGATGATGGTATTTTTTACAAACATTATTATATCATGAAACTACGGAAAAATAGGGAAAATAATGTGGGACAGTGACCGTCCTCATCACCATCGCCTGTGCTAATACCACAGATACTAGATAGGTACACTACAATATCAACAGGTGTGGAAAACAATGTTTATATATAAATAATAATTTAATATTTACTATAGAAACAATGATATGAGCAGCAAGGATTATTCTCATGAAAAAGAAGGCCATGAGAGATCCTTCTTCGTACTCATGGAGGCCTCAGAACATGAGGAGGAACCAACTCAATTTATCATAGTGCAACGAGGGGATCAAGTGAATGTTCATGAGGGTGATCCTCGTGGTTGGCATGTATTTCCATTCGATACTCTGTGCAAACTGGGTAGCATGGGAACAGGATAGAGGAAAAAAGATGGGGGAATAAATTATTATGGCAGATGAAACTATGATACGTACTGATCTAGCACGTGAGGCTTATGAGGATATGTTGCTCCAGCAGAAGCAAGCCGAACTATTGGAAGGGGATTTGGACGGGGTTCGTGTACAGGTAGATGAAGTGGATGACATTAGCATGCATTGGTTGTGGATCGACAGGGATAGGGCGGCTAAGTTGATGGGTCGCGAGTCTGGTGTGTACTTTACGTTGGAGGCCCCTTCTTTACGAAACCCGAATCCGGAGATAGAACGTAGGGTAACGGAAATTTTTGTGGAACAATTTGATAAATTTTTATCCGAATTGAATGTGGAGCCCAATGCAAGTTGCTTATTGGTGGGTTTGGGGAATCATCACGTGACCCCTGATTCCTTTGGTCCTCATGTAGTGCGCCATGCCATTGTTACTCGTCACCTCTTCCAGCTTTCTCCTGACGACGTTGCGGAGGGTTATCGGCCCGTCAGTGCCTTGTCTCCTGGGGTTATGGGTATTACCGGGGTAGAGACCAGTGAGATTGTGCAGGGTGTTGTGGAGCGTGTTCAGCCCGATTTGGTCATTGTATTTGACGCCCTGGCCGCCCGCGCGTTGGGCCGTGTTCATACGACAGTTCAGGTGACGAGTACGGGTATCCATCCCGGGAGTGGGGTGGGCAATCGTCGTAAGGCACTCAATGAGGAGGTTCTAGGTGTACCCGTTATGGCAGTGGGCGTACCTACGGTGGTCGATGCCGCTACGATTGCTTATGATTCTATGACGGCTGTTCTGGGTCATCTCCAACAGCAGGTCCCCGGCGGAAAGGATTCCAATAGGGAGAAATGGATGGGATTACTGGGCCAACTCTCCAGTGTGGAGCAGCGCCAGCTCATTCAGGAGGTGCTGTCTCCTTTGGGTCATAATTTGTGGGTGACACCAAAGGAAACGGATGCTTTCATTGGCACCATGGCGCGTATTGTGGCTAATAGCCTCAACTGCACCCTCCATGCCGCAGTCCATTTGGACAATCTCGCCTCGCATACGATTTGTTAGTTGGTTGGGTAGAGAATCCCCCGTCCCGTTTTCGCATTTCTTCCATTCTATTCCTGTGGGATATCACATAGGGTGGAATGGGAGATCACCGTGAAGTGGGGGATCAGAACGTTGGCCAAGCCGGCTCATTTTTGTCAAGGATCACGGACGTGGAAATGTTTTTTTTCTAAAAAATGGGTTGCACTGATCGGGGGGCTGTGTGCCCTATTGTTGCTTGGTACCTGTTTCCCTCTTCTTATGGGAAGAAAGGATGGGTTCAAGTTTTCCTGGCTTGATAGTGTAGTCAAACGTATATCGAATGAGACCATTCTCTGGGGTATGGGTCATGCCCTAGCTCAGTGTGGGTGGGGGGATCGTTCCCTACAGGCAGCATTTTCTATGGTGGCTGGGCTGGATCTGCACGACCCGCGTACGTTTCTCGGGAAGGGATTGCCTATGTTCTCTCTATTTGACAGTGAAATTGATGTAGCTAGTGAGGATGTTGATTATGGTTCCCTTCCTATCGAAGAGTTCCCTCCTGAGGAGGTAGAAAGGGAGATTTCAAAGGAAATGGAGAGAAATCCGGGGCCCATCGTCAGCAATCCCCATCCACAGCAGGGATTGGGTAAACAGGTATTGATTTATCATACACATTTTTGGGAGTCCTATTTACCAGAGTTACAGAAAACAGATCCTCGGGGGGCTAGTCATGTACATAAAAATATAACACGGGTGGGGCAATATTTGGCGGGTCAATTGGAAAAGATAGGGGTAGGGGCGTTTACTACCTATCGTACTTATGGTGTAAGGGATGCTTACGATTCTTCACGCAGACTCGTTAAGGGGATTTTGATGCAATACGGTGATATCCCTTATTTGGTTGATATCCATCGCGATTCCCAGCGAAGGGATAAGACGACCATCGAATGCGGTAGTGATACGTATGCCCGTTTGTTGTTCATTGTGGGAGGGGATAGTAAATATTACCATCAAAATATCCGCCTGGCAGAGGGATTGCACCGGAGTATCAATCAAGTGTGTAAGGGTTTGTCGAGAGGAGTTCTTGTGAAGAGGAAAAGTATGGTTGCCAATGGGGAATACAACCAGTCCATGTCTCCGCATAGTATCCTCGTAGAAGTGGGGGGAGTGGATAACAATTTCAGGGAGGCCTATCGATCCATGGATGTATTGGCCGATGTTTTGCGGAATCATGTTCAATTTACTAAGGTAGAGTCGTATTCAGGGAGGTAGAGTTACAATGGCACGCTATTTGTCCCAGGTGATAGCCTTGCTTGTTTTACTCGGGATTGGTACCGCATGGGGAATGCAAGTGACGGAGAAAAATATACAAGCATCCAGGGGACTGGAGGGTACATCACAACTTATGAATTTGCCAATAGAGGGGGGTATTAGGAAATATCTACCTAGGCATGAAGGGGATCGTTTACGGGAACCCATTGAGGAATTTTCTAGGGCAGGGGATCCTCCCCCAGTGGAAATGGGTTTAGGAAATCAAATTGGCCAGTGGTTGCAATCCTCTACGGGGTTTGTTTTGGATGGAATCGTAGGGGTGATTCAGTGGGCTATTGGATAGAGGTTTATGGATTCCGATGGGGATGGGGGGCCAAATGTACCGTGTTCTTCCCCTCGACTTCTGTGATGAATTGAGTCGTGGGCGTACCTAACTTTGCGGCTAAAATCGTTCCCATGATCCCTTTTCGGACTGGAGAGTGGAATCGTGACTTCATAAAGTACCGGGTCTTGGATTCCGAAGTACCGGGTCTTGGATTCCGAAAATATCTGGTTGTTTCCAGGTTTGCCTCTGGGTTCGTATGTAGATTTTCTAGGGGGGTTTCCGGGGGTACCTCTCGGCATCCCCAAGGTGCAATTTTTGAATATGTTTTACATAATATTATAATTATCCGGGTACACAGGGCGTGTACATAAGGCCTAAAGAGAACCCCCATTCATCCCTATTTTTTATGTTGGAAAGCCATTGTCCCAGCTGGCTGAACCACGTCCAAGCCTCTGAAATTCCCCTGTTTTCATCGTACAGGACTAGATACCCAACGGTTTGGACAGCCTGTTGGGTTTGATATTCCCAATTTTTGTAACTAGGGTAAATGCTCTGGGGGATCGTTCCTCATTTTTTTCCTGCGAATAGGGGACGATAGAGAGGTGCAAGTATCGTGGAGCATGAGTTTACATCCTCCCGTTGTACTATTTCGTATATTTTTTTTGTTTTTATGGATATGGAATAGTATAATGGGAGGATGGGTGAAAGAGGATAGGAGTTTGTTACCATGTTCAGAACTTTACATTTCAAGCGGGATGCTGCCATGAACAGAAGACTTTTGGCGTGGAGTTCCTGCAGGAATCAGGCGAGTGGGTGACCACGAAGCAACGAGTATAGAAAAATGGATCGGTTGCTTGCTCGGGGGGTGTCCCCTGGCTGCTGTAGAATCGAAGATCATAGACCATTGGTTTGGTAGTTATGGAAAAAGGAACAGAAAATTAGGCCATCAGTTTTTCTTCTGCTATAATGAGGGTGACTGACGAGGGGGACACTCCAAGAGGGATTTTCTCCCCTAATCTCCCGTACCCGAAAATTATTACTATGTAATTTTATGCGGGGGAGGTCCAAGATTCGCTTATATCAACCGCGCCAGCCATGGGACTGGAGGAAGAAACGCTTTTACACGTAAATTCATATTGTATGTATAAGGAAACGAGCAATATGAGTAAAAATAGCATTATGTGCAATATATTATATAAACATTATGTAAATAAAAATGTATTCCCCTGTTGTTAGACACCCTCTGTTCTGTTTTTCCTGTGGGGTAAGGGGGGGTTATACAATAAGGACGGAGGAATTTTCCACTATTCCTTACCAGTTTTTTCATCAACAGGATGTAAGGGTCATGGATTGATGCGTAATAATTCTGAATAAAATGTTTATTTATGAAATGTCGTGCTGATCTATTTCTTGGGGAGGCATTGAATGAGGGAGCAGGTACTATCAAATTAACCTTACTATATCTGTTGAACTCATGATGTGTTGAATTCATTTGAGGTCAAGGGGGAGAATCAAATTCTAGAAACGGGTGTTCAGGGTGGGAATTGTCGGATGGGTTCCTCCCACGGTAGCACCATCCATAGGAGGGGAACACGGGGGTATGCAAAGTTTTCGGGGATCTAACGTTCCTGAATAGGATGGGATATGATAGGATGGGTAAGGTTTCCTATGGTTTGCTCACTTATATTCCACTCTTGACAGTAGGTAGAAGAACTGTTAAAAGGGTTGGGTGGGGGGATATCTTATGGAGAAAATGGTCAAACTGATGGTCCTGCATCATTCACCTGACGACCTAGAGGAATTCGATCAGCATTATTTTGGGACCTTTTTGCCCTCTGTGCATAATGTACCTGGGGTAGTAGGCGGCGAGGTTATGAAATTCAGGGCCATGCCGAAAGGGGATCCCCCTCCTTACCATTCACAATTGATGATACTGTTTCCCGATGAGGGGACTCTTCAGAAGTCCCTTCTCTCTGCGGAGTGGGCAACTGTCATAGAGAATCTGGAAACAAGGGTTCCCGCTGTGTTCACCCTATTTTTAGGTGAACTAGTTTGGTAGTGATTTTTTGCCCCCCCTCTGTTCCTTGTGCGAATCGACAGAGGGATAGACACCTCTTGGGATGGATGGGAACGGGTTGTCGTTTTACACATTTTTTCAGGTATATAACGGGGGCAGGGGGGCACAGGTAATTTTTGTGGAATCATTCCATAGAAATAATTGGGTGGGGAAGACGGAGGATTAAGAAAGAGATAATGGTCTAAAAAAACCACCATGGGATTTTTCCGCCATGACGGTTTCCCAAGCGGTAGTTCCTATGTATGGAAAGCAGCTCTTTCCATTGGTTTGTACAATGGATGAAACGCGAGGGTGTGGGTGATTGTTGCCTATTTTTAGATCGTGGTCGTCTAGGGTTCCGAGTTTCCTTGGCAATTCATACCCTTCCAGAGCTGAGATATTTCCTGATCCCTCTTTAGAGTTAAAGAGAACCCCTTGGTACCATGGTGTGCTGTTGTTCCCTGGGGCGGGATTGTACTATACGTTGTGTAGCGCGGGGTTCTTTTTTTCTTGGCTTTATATCATAGAGGCCTTTGCAGATGAATCGATGGGTCCCGGTTGGATCTATGATTTCCCCTTCCACACATCCCGGAAGTCCTCCTGTGATCAAGTGGGGAATGGGAGTCGTGTAGGGTGAACGTAGGCGCCAGAACAATGTCGATGTTGGTCGGCAGTGGATGGCGAATCTTCCTCTCGGATAAACCCTGCATTGGGCTGAACCCGTTATCTCCTATGCGGAATGCAAAGGACAAGGAACTTCCCGTTGGGTTTTTCATTCCGTTGTGTTTGTTGTGGTATGGGGGACAGGTGCGTAGATTCATGTTGGATTCATGGACCAGGAATGTCATTGCATCGGTTATGAGGGCTTTCTGTAATAGGGAAAAAATCATGGAGATTGACAATTTTTTTCCTTTTGATCTATGGTAGCCAGTAAGAGTTCCACAGCTTGTCGGAGTCGGTAAGCTTCGTTAGGGTCCACACGATGTACCAGCAGTTGGCGATAGAAGGTGTCAGCTGGGGGTATTTTACCAAATTTTTTGAAAATTTCTTCTAATATGGTGCGATGTTGTTGAGCCAAGTTGGCATAAGCTCCGTCCAGCAGGGAAAATGTCCAGGCAGCAAAGGTTTGCGCGAGAGCCTGGGCGATGTCGGGTGGTGGTGCGGGGGAATTGTGATTTTCGGCAGATTGAGTAGGTGGTGGTGTGACGGGGGTATGGACGTGGAAGGGGGAAACTGGCGAGAGGATAGTGGTAAACAACAGGATGAGTAGACTGAGACACTGCCGAATCATATCTCCGCGGGACAGGTTAGTCATCTTTTTTCACCTCCGGCGCCATTCTATCATAAATTTACATTCAATTCAAACAAATACTTTATGTACATATTACTCCGTATTCTGCATACAATGGGTACAATGCCCTATTTTGTATATGCATTACCTTTTGTATTTTTTAATTTATAAAATAAATCAATGTAAAGGGCCGACACGTTTTGGGGATGTTGGGAACCCAGCAAATCTGGTGTAGGAATTACAGGGGAATTTGCGATTGTTGTGTTGTTGTCCGTCACCACACATGGGGATTGCTTTGTTATGAGTGGAAATGGATGGGTATGATTATGGGATTCATTTTTTTAGTTCTTTTTTAGTCCCTAACTCCAGGTTCATATATCGTTACCCCACTGTATAGTTGTAGGGGTGGAGGGATCGTGGATGGGGCCCGGGGTAGGATCCAGAAGGAATTTCAGGAAGTGGGGGTTGGGATAAAAATACGTTTAGGGTGGTTGACAGTCATCGCTCCTTACTGTTATAATAGATGCTATCGGAGTGAGCCGGAGTGGCGGAATCGGCAGACGCGCACGACTCAAAATCGTGTTCCCTTGTGGAGTGTGGGTTCGACTCCCACCTTCGGCATCGGGTTTTGCATGGTCGGTGGGGGATGCGGAGGGAAGGTTCATCAGCGGGATGTGGCTCAGCTTGGTAGAGCACCTGGTTTGGGACCAGGGGGTCGCAGGTTCAAATCCTGTCATCCCGATTGTTGTGACAAGGAGAGGGGCACCCTTCGTGGTGTCTTTTTTGTGTTCTTCCACGATTCAATCAAGGGAATAGTTGGAATATCTAGGGAGTTAGAGATTGTGGATCTTAAGAGTTTGCATACGAAATATCACAACTGTACATGTTGTCGTCTCTCTACCCATCGTCAGCGTGTGGTTCTGGGGGAAGGTAATTCATCTGCAAAGCTTATGTTGATAGGAGAAGGGCCAGGGGCGGGGGAGGATCGTCAGGGTCGTCCCTTTGTGGGACGGGCGGGACAATTGTTGAATGAGATGTTGACCACCGCAGGTATTTCGCGTTCCGATATTTACATTACCAACGTGATCAAGTGTCGCCCGCCCGATAACCGTACACCCTTTCCCGATGAGGTATCGGCTTGCTTACCCATCCTTTGGCAACAGTTTTCCATCATTCAACCGCGACTTGTTGTTTTGTTGGGGGCGGTGGCGACGCAGGTATTTTTCAAAACGAAAATTCGTATTAGTGCGGTTCGCGGACATGGGTTTGAGCTCAAGGGAATATATTTTTTACCGACCTATCACCCCGCTTACCTGTTGCGTAGCCCAGCGCGTTTGAAGGAAGCCGAACAAGATTGGGGGAGTGTTGCAGGGACTTTGCGCAGCTTATGGAAGGAAGGATCAGGGAAAAGGGGGCAGGAAACGATAGGAAAAGCGGAGGTTGTAGATATTTATACGGATGGCGCCTGTTCTGGTAATCCTGGTCCCGGTGGTTGGGCCGCTGTTCTTTTGCTGGCTACAGGCCCGGAGGAGTTATCAGGAGGAGAACGCCATACGACAAACAATCGGATGGAAATGATGGCCGTGATTGAGGCTCTACGCAAATTGCCGCCCAGCGTTGGGGTGCATGTCCATTCTGATAGTGCTTACTTGGTCAACTGTTTTAAACAGCGCTGGTACGTTCGTTGGCGGGAAAATGGTTGGCGGACCTCCACGGGCAAGGCGGTAGAAAACAAGGATTTGTGGGTTCAGTTACTGGATTTATTTCATTCCAGATCTCATATCGATTTTATTAAGGTTAAAGGACATAGCAGTGTGAAGTGGAACAATCGTTGTGATTTTTTGGCCAGAGGGGCTTTGCTCCGTTTCCGTTAGGATGTACTCTTCCCCTCCTCCAGTGGGGGATCATTGCAGGGTAGTAAATTTCCTTGCGGCGGAATCTGCGTGGGGGCATAAGACCTGATCTGCCGGGAAAACCGTATGACGGACGGATGATGCCGGAGCATTCTGCCGGGGAAACTTGTCGGATCCGGACCCCCTTGCTGAAGATACAGTATTTGCGTTGTGCGTGGGGACGGAATTGTCCGGCTTTTGGTACCAGACAAACAACCTATCGGGGGGTTTGTACGTGAAGGAAGCGGGGTTGTTCCAAAGTAGATCCAGGTACAGAGGTACGCAATTCTGAAGGGAATGGAGCCCGGCGTCATGGAAAGAGTAGGGTTTTCACCAGCCAAGGTTGTTCGTTCACTGGCTCGCTACTAGGAAGAATGGACTTGAGTAATGGGGAATCCATACAATGGAGGCTTTTACGTACACATGGTTCTAGGAGAGACCCAGTCGTGAGGTTGGGTCTATTCACTTGTTGTAGTAGTGGGGGATTTCTGTAATGGGATGGAGTCAGAGGACAAGAGTAGTCTAGCTTTTTAGTAACAGGCAATAAGCCCACGGGGGTTCGCATGGGAAGAAAGCGGAGTCATTAGTACAGAATCACACGGTTTGAGGTGGAGTAAAGGTCCCAGCAGTACGTCAGGGGTAGGCTCATCCCGGGATCGTTCGTTCACTGGACTTGCCGAGATCTTGGATAGGACACCCCAGTTGCGGGGTTGGATCCACTAGTTCATAGTGGGTTCCCTTGGCAATGGGATGGGGAAGTGGCAATAAAGACCGACCGGATCCTAATTTGGGAACCTTACCCCCATAGAAGATTTCCTGCGAGTATAGTCCGAGTAAGCTGCTGGTGCATGATGTGCCACATCTGGCTCGTAAACGACGCCGTAAATACGGATGGGGGGTATATTTCGTGAGCTTCTTTGATGAAACCCCATATCCCCTTGTCCTGGAGATACTCAGGCGTTTCGGGGCGGATAGGGTCTTCATCCCATATCCTGATCTACGGCTACGGTCCCTGTGCGGGGTATGGGGATGATGTTACGGCTGGAAAGAGGGGCCCAAAAGGTCCAAAATCCCCCCTCGGGGGAGATTACGACAGGGAGGGGTTGTCCTGGGTGTGGACTTTGTATTGCAAGGACAGCAGACGAAAGGGTGAATACGACGTAACCTTGTTGGACCGCTTTTAGGTGCACATTCGAGTCTTGTGGAATGGTTTGGAACGTTGGGTTTTCCTGACAGGATGGGGTCCACGGCCCCCGTGGTGTATTTCATTGCGCTGTGTGTGGTTTTCTGTTTCTGACCGGAATTCTAGTTCCCTGTGGTTGTGAGATACCGGACCCGCCCTGGGGGTGGAAGTCGGGATGGTTGCAGGTTTTATTGGGTGGCATATTATAGAACATTGGCTTGTAAGAATTCAACAAACCTGGTTGATAGGTATACCGTTGGTGAATGCCTTGCCCGCTCTCCCAACTGCCCAAAGGTCCTTGTGGCGGGAGGAGATGCGAATTTATAGAATGCATAGGCTATGGCGTAAGCGCGGTATTCAAATTCTTAAGCGGAGTTTGCGAATACATAATGTGGGTGGGCGGCAATTTCCATCGCATTCGGAATTCTTGATTCTTTTCACCGTACAATCTCTCTATGAGGTCTTAGGTGATTGCTGGGAAGAAGAGAGAGAAGGATGCCAGGGATTTATATTTCGGAGATCGATCCATGGGGTGGTACTGGGGGATTTTCGTACGAATGATCCGCTGTCCACCTTCCAAGGAGGGATGTGGTTCAAGTCTTTTTCCTTTTCTACTCCGCCCGAGATGGAGATGGGTGCAGAGGGAATTACCTATAGTCCATCCCGGGCCGTGGCTTATGCAGAAGTTCATTGGAACCAACCGAATATCGATTTTTGGGTGCCGGGGGATAATCAATGTACCAATTTTGTTTCCCAGTGTTTGCATGCAGGGGGATTGAAAATGGAATATTGCAATTTTTCCCCTCGGTGTGGTTGGTGGTATGCTAGTCAGGGGGGAGATCCCCGATGGAGTTTGACATGGACGGTAGCCCATTCCCTCTACCGGTATCTTTGTACTCTTCATGTACGGAGGCCGGAGGGTGGTCTGCGGGTGGATCCGGTGGAGGATGTACGGGCATTGGCACCGGGGGATATTGTTTGCTATGATTGGAAGGGTGCGGGTATTTGGGGCCATAATACGATTGTGACAGCGATAGATCCATTAGGGGAGCCCCTTGTTCACGCCCAAACAGTGGCGAGTCGTTATAGGGATTGGCGGTATCTCGATTCCCCTTCCTGGACCCCTAAGACGAGATACGCATTTTTAAAGTTTTCGAAAAATTGATGAATGAGGTGCAGGACGGTTGTCAGGCGATGTTCCAGTGGTTTCTTGCGCGATTATTGGTGGTTCTAGTACATTTTCCATGGATTTTCCGTCCGATCTTTCCCATTCAGAGATTGAAATGTTGGAAACGGGGTTGGTTGTGGATACACCTTACGGCGCGAGTCCGGATTTGGACGTTTGGTCCTTTCGGGATCGTAAGGTGTTATCGTGCCGTATGCATGGTTGGCGACCGGGGGTTGTCAGTCGTTCTACGGCCTCCCAACAGTTATTTTGGGTTTTTAAAGAGGCTGGTGTACGGCAGATTCTGGCGGAGGGGGGCGTGGGATGCATCCATCAATCCCTCTCACTGCGGGATTTTGTGATTGTCGATGACTACATTGATCATTCACAGCGGTCCGATGTATCTCTCGATCTCCCCTATCTCCTGGTTATGCGTGATCCCTTTTGTCCGTCCTTGCGTGCATGTCTATTCGAGGCAGCTGCTGGAAATTTGTCGGGTAGTAGGCGTCGTGTTCATAAGCACGGTGTTTACCTTACTACGGATGGCCGTCATTTTGAAAGCCGGGCAGAGGTACGAGCTTATCGGCAATGGGGTGCAGATGTCATTGGGCAGAGTGTAGTCCCGGAGGTGTACCTGGCGCGCGAGATTGGTGCCTGTTATGCGGGGATTTACATGATCGTGAATGCGGCAGAGGGTGTAGGGGGCGATTGGGATCACGGGGATTTGACATCTCTATTCTATGGGGAGGCGACAACCATGGGGAAGATCTTGTTGGATGCCTTGTCGTCGCTCCCTGAGCCGTCGGTATCTGAATGTCGTTGTCGTTGGTTGCGTAAGCCTACATTGTTAGACCAGCAATCCTCACCCTAGGGGTATCCTCGGGGGGAGGGATGGAGCCTTTGTTTGTTTTCGAGTTCTGTAGATTCAATAGATTCATATGTAGTAAGCTTGGGAGGAAACGTTTTGATCCAGGCATCGTTCCTACAACAGTTGGTGGACCGACACCGCGTTCGATGTAGTCAGGGGGAGATTGTAACCTATATTCCATTGCTGAAAGAGCAGGATCCGGGTGCCCTGGGGATTGCTGTACTTACAGCCGATGGGTGTTGTTGGGAGGCGGGTGCGTCCAGAACACCTTTCACCCTACAGAGTATTTCCAAGGTGGCCTCCCTCATTCTCGCTTTGTCTGATAGGGGTGAAGACGAGGTTTTTTCTAAGGTGGGGATGGAGCCTACAGGGGATCCTTTCAATTCCATTTATAAAATGGAGGTTTTTTCCTCCCGCAAGCCGCTCAATCCAATGATCAATGCCGGTGCAATGGTTGTGTGTAGCCTGATCAAAGGAAATACGGTGTCGGAGTGTTTGGAGAGATTCCTATCGTTGGTTCGTTCTATGGCCGGTAATGATAAAATAGATTCTATAGAAGCCGTGTACCAGTCGGAGCAGGCCCACGCTCATCGAAATCGGGCGCTGGCTCACCTGTTGAAGGAGTTGAATCTCATTGATGATGTGGATGCGACGTTGGAGTTGTATCTGCGTCAATGTTCTGTTCAGGTAGATTGTGTAGATCTTGCCAATATGGGATTTTGTTTGGCGCAGTATGGGTCCGATAGGCACGGAAATCTCCTATTTTCGGAATCCCTAGCTCGTTTGGTGAAAACCTTTATGGTAACATGTGGTATGTACAATGCCTCAGGGGAATTTGCTATTAAGGTTGGTATTCCTGCTAAGAGCGGTGTTTCGGGCGGGATTTTGGCCTCTGTGCCCAGCCGGATGGGTGTTGGTGTATTTGGCCCCTCCTTGGATGAAAAGGGTAATAGTGTGGGTGGATGTGCTGTTCTTCGGGAGCTCTCCTGCGAGTGGGGTCTGAGTATTTTCTAAATGTGGGTTGTGTACACAAAGGGATCGAATGGGGTGCGGAAGGGGGGTGGGTTTGTGACGACAATGGTGGATAAGGAGACAAAGGCCTTGCGGGTTTTACGGGAGGATGCTGAGAAGATCAATCGTTTGATTGAGGTGCAAATGAAACATCTCACCTTACCTAAGTGCCCACTTTACGAGGAGGTTTTAGATACCCAGATGTTTGGTTTCTCCCGCCAGATTCATTTTGCTATCCGTGTGGGTCTGATTACGCGGGAACAGGGGCAGCGTTTATTGGGGGATTTGGAGCGACGTCTGGCAGATCTGTGTACGAGTCTTCCCCCTGATAGGATCTGAGACGGGGGTCATCATTCTCCCCCTTGGCCCTTTGTTGAATTCAATGCGGTGGTGGATTGTAAGGGGTAACTTTCTCGCGGATCGTTTTGTGTGTTTTTCCCCTTAGGGGCGGGTTTGGACAGGAGGGGGATGGCGGATGATCTTTCTGAATACGGCGGTTGAGGGCGTACAAAGGAGTTTTTCTGATCTAGAGAGGGCTATGTTCAGCATTGGTTTTGTGAGGGAGAGTTGGGATTATCATCAGGTTGTGTACGACCATGAGTTTGTGGACGATAGGGTGCGTTACTATCTTCGTTTGCATGGTGATGTGATTGGGAAACGCAGGCTTGAGAACCCCCGTGCGGAGTTAGTCCTACGGGCTCCCGTACTGGCTCGACACTATTTTCCTCATGGTCTTGATACAGAGGCTGTTGTTCCTGCTGGTCTGAGGGAAGTTATCTCGGTCAAGATGCAGGAGATGGAAAGGGCCGTGGCGGGGGTTGATCGGACAGGGTAGGGGGATTTTCCTTCATGTGGCCCCCATTGGGATGTTGGGTGGGATGGGTGTCAATTGATAGAGAGGGCACTGGAACGGGAAGGGTCACTCTGGGGTCGTGCTGGGTTTTATATATTTAATTTTTATTTTCATGAAACATCTTTATTAGGAATCGGTTTGTGGTTTTTACATAAAATACAATGTGTCAATAGGTTCTGTAATGAACCAATTTCTGGGGGTCCCGGACGGGACTTGATGGAGTCCCGTGGATTGTTGTTTGGTTTTGGTGATTTTGGGGTGTTCCCTAAGAACATATTTGTGTTGCATTTTTGGGGTAACGGTGTAGGTGAGGGGTTCGTATGAGGCTTTCATTGGATTGTTTCCTTCGCGGGTCAATATTCATTTTTCTATAGTTTTTGTAAATTATTCAAAACTATTATAGAAAGATCGTGGGTTGGGTAGGTTGGGAATGTGTTTGTATATCTCCTGTTTTTGGATTTGTATCAGGAGAAGAGATATCGCCAGTGCGAGAATTTTTCCCTGATAGGGTAAGGGATGAACTGAACTATGAATGACGGATTGCATTCAAAACGGGTGGTCAAGTTTTTTGTGCTATCGTCCCCATGATCCGAGTGGATTGCAATTGATATAATCTACTAAATTTTACTTTATTAAATTTTAAATTTTGGTATACATTCTATGTTAATTAGCTATCGTTCCTTGTTATAACCAACGGTATTTTGTTTTTCACCGGAATTGCTATAGTACCCACTTGGCTTGGGAGAAGGGGTTCTGAAGGGCATCCCATCTGGGTTTTCTGGATTTTATCTCAAAAGTATTTTGGGTGTACATATCATGGTTATCCAGTTGGTTATTTGGTATTCTAGGGCCCGCGATTTTTACATTATGGTTGGGGCCTGTTTTGCGAATCCAGGAGTGCGTAGCTTTTTGTGGTGCGGGAGAATAGGTTCGTGCCCATGAAGGTCCTCTGATTAGGATGGAAACTGCTTTAGTATTTGGAGAGTGATTATTTTCCATAAAAATTATATGGAAAATAGATGGGGTTCAGACCTGCAAGGCCTTATGGTATGGGTTCTGCCAGGAAGTAGGATGTGGTGAGTCATGAATTGGGTAGAGGGGAATGAAGTTATGGTTCCTTCCGTCAATGCCCACAGTGGGTGGCGCCGCACAATGTACATTTTGATGGTGACGTCTTGTATTGTCCATGTGTCCATCACGATGGTTCCTGTGTTTCTCCCTCAATACCTACAGGCGATGGGTGTCGAGGGTCCGGAAAATTTGACCATGTGGATGGGGATTATTGAGGGGTCAACGTATCTCACCATGTTTTTAGTTTTGCCGATTTGGGGTAGGCTTTCTGATCGTCTAGGGTATAGGTGGATGGTGGTCCGTTCCGTATTGGGTACCACTGTAGTGATTTTCTTGATGTCTTTAGCGGATTCCCCATGGGAATTGTTATTGTTGCGCTTGGCCGAGGGGGTCGTTGCTGGTTTTCTCCCTACTGCAGTGACGATGGTGGGTGCATCCGCGCCCACGCGGCGTTTGCAATATTCAGTGAGCATGTTGCAGGTTGGGACCTCGATTGGTATTGTGACGGGACCCCTATTCGGGGGGTGGCTCACCAGTATTTTACGGGATAAGGGGAATGTGTTTTCACCCTATCAGAATACCTTTCTGATCGTTGCGGGTATGTTGGCCTTGATGACCTTTGTCATCGTTTTTGCTCTTGATGATGTGGAGAAGGAAAGGCGAGCGGGTCCGCGGGGGAATCTTTTTTGGCAGTGTATACAGTGGTTTCGCCATCGTTTATTACGGAAGTTACTGGTGATTTCCTTTTTGGTGCCGATCGCTGTGGGCAGTTATCTAACGCTCTTATCCTATCTTCTGCAGTTGTTGTTATCCCCCGGGGATGACCGGATCTATTGGGCGAGCATTCTATTTTCTGTTACAGCAATTGCTACTGCTGTTGCTTCCCCATGGATGGGGAAATGGGGCGATCGGTGGGGCTCCTATAGGGTGTTTTTCGTTTGTTCGTTCGGTGCAGCGCTTTTTTTGATGGGTTTTGCTTTTGCCGCTAATCAATGGATGATTATTGCCTTGAGTTTTCCTTTAGGGGTGTGTATGGCCGGTATTTCACCTTCAATCGCCGCACTGTTGGCCGTAGCCGCCCCTAGAGGGGAGATAGGGAGTGTTTATGGTTTTCAATTTTCCCTTGATTCGTTGGGTCGATGTGTGGGACCGTTACTCCTTGGGTCCGTGGTGGTTAGGGTTGTTGGCGGGATGGATGGGTTGCGTAGTGTTTTTATTGTGGCCGGAATTTTTTCCTTGTGTACCTGTTTGATGGTTCTTCCTAACTTGTTCTCCGATGGGAATATAGGAAGCGGGCATAGGGATCGGAGTGGTTGATGATAGCATGGCGTTTTGGGTTTCTATAGTTCAGGGGAGGGATTAATCTTCCATATCTTTTATGCTATTTCATATTATTTTTTTGTTTTATCTGTGGATACCATGTGGTCCAACGTTTGTTTCACGGACGTAGGGCCAGAAGTACCCAAGAGGAGTTCTATCCACATACAGAATATGTTGCAAACAGCTTGCGGGCATAATTATATTTTTACTATTTAATAATTTTAATTTTATATAAATTAAATTGATAAACAAAATAAAGTTATGAATATATGATAGGATTGTATACGAAATTCTGCCTATGATTTTCATAAAATTTGGGGCAACACATTTCGGAAGGAAGGGGAGGGCGGGTTGGACCATCGGACGAACTGCAACCCAAATAACCAAGAAAATCAACACATTGCGGTTCAGGTTCCTGATACAGCAGGATATGGATCTATCCGATTAAAACATGGTTTCATATCCATGATTTCCATCAAAAATTTGGGTGAAATCGGAGTAGACCTGATCCTTGTGACCTCATTAGTCTGTGGCTTCTTCATAGGCATTGAGGTGATTTCGACTCTCATATAGTGTCCTTTCGCTCATAAGTGGTCTACTCTTTTTTACCACCCAATGCTTCCCTCAAAGGACCCTCATAGGGGAGCTGATTGATCAGTATACGATCGCTATATTTCAGAAACTTCTCAATCGTGTCCATAATCAATGGGATGAGTACATGTTTGTATGGACTACCCATGGTATTGTGTCGTATCTTCCCATTTCAGTGGGGAACAAGCCAAGGAGGGTGTAAACCAATTTCGCATTGGAATGGTTATCAAGACCCACCGTGGATAACAGACGATTTTGAAAAGTTTTCTTTATTTTCTATTTTTCTCTGTTTCGTAGTTATTCGGTATTGTGTTACAATACTGGGAAGCCATCGGTCCTCTAGTTTCCTTATATTTTTTGTCTACAGTAAGGAAGATAATACAACAAGGACGGATGGATTTTCTATTATCCCTTTATTTCACACATAATCAACTGGGGGGTTCCAAAGGAGCAAAATCCTATGGGACCATAGGGGTCACATAATGCGGAGTAGTACGTGTAGTTCTGTAAGAGGGTTGGCTGAGACGCCAGACCTACCCGACAGGTAGTAATACTTATAGATGTAGGTGGGAGGGGTTTGTTCGCATCTCTCAGCTGTTTGCATCCCCCAGTTATGGAAGTCCCCGTGGTAGAAGTGGAGTGAAAGGGATTGGAGGGTTCATTGGATTCTAGCAGCATTGGATTGAAAACCGGACCGATGCAGCACACAGCGGAGGTAGGTACTGGGAACGTGGATGGCATCGAACTTGGTACCCAAATAGGGCAGGATCCTATGGGCAAGTCAATGGGGGGTTCGCTGGGGGGGACCCTTTACCTCGGTATTGGGGGAAGAGGGCGATACCCATTTTTGTATGATCGATTCCAGTGCTTTTCTTTCTTCCCCCGACAGTGACCATTCTAGAGCACCCTGCAGTGCGGATAGTTGTTTGGGGCGATGAATTCCCCAGAGGGCAATGGCGACACCAGGCTCATCAAGTACATAGCGCACGGCCAGCTGGGGCAGGGTTTTATCGCGTTGCTCCGCCCAGTCTGCCAGATCACGGCATGCTTTTCGATAGGTAGGGAGTAGTTGATCTCGGAACCAGGGTTGCCAACTACGGAAGAGGGGTGTGGTAGAAATTTTTTGGGTAGGATCATATGCTAGTAGTCCTTGGGCTAGTGTGCCATAGGCAATGATGGGTATGTTCATGTTTCGGCTGGTGGTCATTATGGTAGTTCGTAGACTCGTATCCAGTAGGCTAAAGGGGAGTTCATGACTATGGATGCGAATCCATTGGCTGAATTCCCGTAGTATGGAGGGGGAACTATTACAAATTCCGATATGTCGGAGAACCCCTTCCTCTTGTAACCCGCGCAGGGTAGTGGCCGTTTCTTCTACTGGGGTGGCTGCATCGGGCCAATGCAGTTGGTATATATCAATAGTATCCGTTTTCAAACGTCGTAGGCTTCCCTCGATATCCTGTAGTAATGCGGTTCGTGATGCATTGCGGATGGGTCGATTTGTGTGACGATCGCGACGCAGGCCTCCTTTGGTGATGATAGTAACCTCGTTGCGCAGACCACTTGATGATAATACCTCCCCGCATAATACTTCTGCCTTTCCCATCCCATAAAAGGCAGCGGTATCCCAGATTCGTATTCCCATTTCCAAGGATTGTTCCAGAATGGAATGTGCCACCTTTTCTTCCATGGGTCCGCAAAGATCCCCTCCTAGGGACATGGTACCCAAACCGATGCGGGGTGCATTTTTATCAGCAAAAGGGATTACATCTCGTTTTTGTGGGTTCATAAGTAGATCCTTCATCCTTCCTTTGAATGGTATTGGTGAGCATCACGGCCATTGTACCATACTCGTTGATTACCTATGACGTTCACGCGTGTTTTTTGAGTGGTAGTTTGTCCTTGAATGTAGGCCAAGTTTCCTTCTTCTGGGATTTTTAAGAATGTCATTTTCCCCCCTTTTCTTTCATTTTGAAAACTATGGTACAATGGATGGGTATTACAAAAAAATTATATGAATTTTTCTTGCTCCTTCGTGGGGATCATAGGGGCAGGCGGGAACGTTGGAGGGATGGAGAAATCGGTATAGGTCAAAGGACCTCCTATAGTGAATGGCATCGCAATATGTACATTCTGATGGTCTCGTTGGGCCTCGTTTATGTATCCATGATGATGGTGATGCCTTTTCTCCCCGTGTACCTACAGGAAATAGGTGTTGACAACCTGGGCCATCTGCCGGTTTGGCTGGGTGTCATCAACGGTGCGCCTTTTTTGACTACATGCCTAGTATCGCCACTCTGGGGGAGGCTTTCCGACCGGTGGGGTCGTAAAGTAATGATCATTCGTTCGGGTCTTGGCATGGCAATATCCACTGCTCTTATGTCACTGGCCCGTTCGCCGTGGGAGCTTCTTCTGTTTCGTTTGGCGGACGGACTCTTTTCAGGTTTCATGCCTGCATCCGTTGCCCTCATGGCTGTATCCGCACCGTCGGGGAGGACCCAGTATGCGTTGGGGATGTTGCAGACAGGTCTTGTGATAGGGGTGACAGCGGGTCCCCTCCTTGGCGGATGGTTATCCGGCATTGTGGGTCATCGGGCTACCTTTCGGATTGTCGCGGTTGCCCTGTTGATGGTCACATTGGTTGTCGTGTTTGCTGTGCGGGAAACGAGGGGGGGGTATTCAACCGACGAGAAGCAACAATATGACAGGGAGGGAATTTTTTCCCAAAGTTTGCGTTTTTTTCGCCATCGGGCATTGAGAAATCTTCTGTTCATCTCGTTCCTTATACCTATAGCCCTATATGGATCCATGTCCTTTGTGACTATTTTTGTGAAACAGCATGTGGCCTCCCCCGCGGAAACAGTATCCTGGACCGGTATCATTCTATCCACAGCGGCACTTGCCGCAGGGATTGCTTCTCCTATTGCGGGTAGGTTTGGGGATCGATGGGGGTCCCACAAGGTTCTCTCCGTTGGTTTGGCGGGTGCAACTGTTTTTTTGCTTTTGCACGCGATGGCCACTGGGGTTGTATTCCTGTGGATGCTGCGTATTCCATTGGGTCTCTTCATGGCAGGTATTCAACCCTCTTTGGGTGCTCTGCTGGCCAGGGTTTCACCCCAACGTGAGTTCGGCGCCATCTATGGGGTTCAATCGTCCGCTACCTCATTGGGGCAGGGATTGGGTCCTGTTTTGTTGGGTCTGCTCGCGGGCTTGATTGGGGGTGTGGGGGGCATACAGAGTGTTTTCATTGCTTCAGGGTTGATGGCTCTTTTCACGCTGATTTTTTTCCATTTTTGCGTCCCCAAGACGGTGTTTACGGGAGAAAAGGGAGAGGGAATTGTTTTCAAATTAAAAAGATTCCCACCTTCTTGATGGATTCGACCTGTGGACTAGGGGGGTGACCTGGCGGGGACTTGTAAGTTATACCCCGAGGGAAGGTGGTTTGGAGAATCGTAACCTGCATATGGAAGTCCTGGGACCTCCAACTACTTGTAGATAATTTTATGTATAAAATCTTTTCGATTAAGATATTTGGAAAATAGAAAGTGAATAGGATAGAAAGTGAATAGGAACGAAGCAGTAATCGATTCTTTTCGTGTTATTTTATTCAATAACGTAAAATATTTTTATTTTGTACCAACAAAGGAGGAGAGGGATTCCGGGTATAGGGTGGTTAGGGTACGTTCCCTCCTCTTTGGGGGATTGAGGGATATAGTTTGTTTTGTGTGACATCGTGTTTATGTGATATCACGACAGATTCCTTTCGTAGGTGAATGGGTAGGGGGATGAATTGAAAATATCTATAGGATCGTGGTTCGTGACATGGGAGTAGTTTTTATGTTTTTCTCTATTTTATGTATCCTATGAGGAAGGATGGATTCTCTATGTCTTTTCCATTGATACCCCATACTTCTGATAGGGAAAGGAAATTTAAAGATTATAAAAGTATGGTTGAAAAATTCGTTCCCAAGGAGAAGGTGGTCATCCGTATTCTCCGCGCCTTTTTTGTCGGGGGGGGTGTCGCACTACTATCGCATGGGGTAACCCAGTTCAGTGTGTTTTTGGGTTTTTCCACGGGGATGGCCCGTAATATTGCTCTATTATTTCTCATAGGTTTGAGTTGTTTACTTACCGGTTTGGGGAAATTCGATGATTTCTCCCAATGGGCGGGAGCTGGGTTGGCGGTTCCCATCACTGGATTTGCTAACTCTGTTGCCTCGTCCGCACTTGAGCATCGCACGGAAGGGTGGGTTCTTGGAGTAGCCGGCAACATGTTTCGCCTGGCGGGAGCTATTGTTGTTTTTGGTGTGGTGGCTGCTTGCACCATTGGGATCATTCACTGGGTTCTATGGCAGATTTACTAAAAATGAACCTCCTGGGGGGTTCCCTGGGGGGTGGATGTTCTCTTCCCCTATGGGTAAATGTTCATCGTTGTTTCCGCACAATCATTGTGGTTTATGGTAGAATGGTGGGGAGTTGTTTTGGGTTAGGGGGGTAGGTGTCATTTGTGACCTCCGATCCTGCTCTACGTTATAGGGTGACTGATGGTATATGGAAGAGAGTGGTTTCCATTGGGGCTTTTGTCCGGGTGGCATACACCTTGCATTTCCCCATAACGGTTCAGTTGTTCTCCCATACTATTGCGTGGGTTTGTTTCAGGTTGTATGCTCCTTTTGCTACGGTATAAAAGTGGCGGGTTTCATTCGCATGTTTCTTCGTACCCGAGGCAAAATCATGTCATACGGGATGGGTTATGTGTTGTTTTTCCCCGTGCCGGATGGCTTGGGAATCTACCTCTAGGTCTTTCTGTCTACTTGTTCTTACTGTTCTACGCGTGGTAGCTACGGTAGGCGGGGGAGTGTGTTGTTGTTTTTTTGATTGCGTACTTTTGTTGATTTTGATGGTCCGTTTTTTTCCGCGTTCCTATGGGGTTTTCATTACGGCATGATGACGGGGCATGGGTTCCCCGTTTGATGTTTGGATTCCCCTGTCTGTCACAATTCATATGATTTTCCATTCTTGGGTTGATGGTTTCCTGTGGAGTTGTTATGATCGTGTTCCCCCTAGAGATCTGCCTTTTGTCTTACCTAGGGGGTTCAATTTTATAATATATAAAGTTTTATTACTTAATAAATTTATGTTTTCTGTTTTTTTCCTAATTTTTATAGGTTCGTTGTGTATCCGTTTGGGTTGCGTAGTTCTTGTAGTAGGACGGAGTAACGAACCCCTCTGTATAGGGATTTCGTAAGGGTAAGAGAAGGATGTTCTGAAGTAGGAGGAAGGTTACTTTTCTAAAGACTGGCTACCAACGGGATGGACCCTGTAGGTGGATCATGAGGTTGTCCCCCCGTGTAGGCGGCGGGGGGAGGGGGGTAAGGCTCACGAGGGATGAAGGGGGGATCTGATGGATGCATAGGTCTACTGTCGTTATCACTATAACCAGTGGCAAGGGTGGCGTTGGGAAATCGACCACGGTTGCTTCCCTCGGGATCGGTTTGGCCCGGCTCGGGTATAGGGTATGTATGATTGATACAGATATCGGTCTGAGGAAATTGGATTTGATGCTAGGTCTGGAAAATCGGATTGTATATGATCTCATTGATGCAGTTGAGGGTTCCTGTCGTTTGCGTCAGGCCCTGGTTTGTCACAAGACCTATCCAAAGCTAGCTCTTCTTCCTGCTGCACAAACTCGTTACAAGGAGGAGATTGAACCCCAGCAAATGAAGGAGCTTGTGGGTGCATTACGTGGATCCTTTGATTATATACTGATTGACTCACCTGCAGGTATTGAAGGGGGATTTCGCAATGCCATTTCTCCCGCTGATCGTTCTATTTTGGTGGTCAATCCGGAGATTCCCTCGGTACGCGATGCGGATCGTGTGGTTGGGTTGCTTGAGTCGACGGGGATTTATGAAACCGATTTGATCGTCAACCGGGTTCAACCACGTATGGTGCGTGGTGGCGATATGTTGAGTGTAGATCGGGTGCGGGATCATTTGGCTATTCCTTTGCTGGGGATTGTTCCGGAGGATGCGCGTATGATTCGATCATCCAATACGGGGGAACCGGCAATTCTGGATCGTCGTTCGTTGGCTGGGAAGGCTTTTTCTAATATTGCTAGGCGATTGCGTGGCGATGATATACCCATTGTAGAACTGGATATGTCGGATAATTTCATCTCCCGAATCAAGCGATTGTTCCATATTGCGTGAATCATGGTATCTCCTTACATGGAGCAGTGTATGATGAGGTTTAGCAACAGAAGGGGGACTTACTGGCTATGTATGTCTATTTGCAGCAGGCCTGGGATCGATTTCGATCCCATAAGCCCACAGCAGTTTGCGCGGACGATCGGCTCTCCCTTGTGTTAGGTTGCCAACGATTGGAGACGAGAGGGCAGCGGTTGCGTGACTTTCGCGGGCGGCTCAGACAATTGTGTGATGATTTTGATTACGATATAGGGGGTCAAATTGAGGTCGTTCCACGGTCTGGGGCACGTAATAAAGTAACGGTCCTTACAGTGCATATTCCCGTTCGTTCCTGCCAGCATGATATTGCGGAGCATGTAAGATTGCAAGATCCTTCCTCTTCCGTGCTGGATGCGGGGATCCAAGCGATTCCACTGGTTCCCTTGGGGGATGAGAGTGGGGAGGATGATAAGGGGATCGAAGGGGGTATCAGTGCCTCCTCCCCCGATCCCCTATCGAAGTCGGAGGGTGTCCCTAAGGGGTTGGTGGATGAAGGGGTTGTTGTGAAAGACATCATCCACACGAGGTCCGTGTCTGATATGATTCGTGGGCAAGGGGATTGATCGGGGATGGGGGATTTTTGACTGTTTGGGAAATCAATCGATAGGGGGAAAATTGGGTCGTATCTGTCGTGCTGTCGTGGTTCTGGGGATTAGCGTGAGCAAATGGGTAAAGAGGGATCTCCCATAGGGAAAGCATGCAAAATCTTTTTACCTCGGGGATCCCATAAATGTGTTCTGAATATATTATTGTATTTTATCGGGGTGGACCCCAGGGTTGCTTTTGAGGTTGGAAGCCTTTTTTTCTTCAGGGCTTCCGTTGGACCAGTTTATTTTTTTATGAAGCCAAATTTGCACCGCGGATCTCACTTGCTGTTTTTGATCTTCAGACAATTGTAGATTTTCATTGTTGTTCAAATCCGGATTTTCTCCCCTATCAAAAATGAGAGGTTCCATCAAATTTTTGCCCTCTCTCTTGTGTTCCAAACCAAAGTCGTGACCCATTTCGTGAAGCACGGTCCAGATACTTTCGAGATCCATGTCCCCGTTCTTTTCTGAGGGGTGATCTGCATAAAGGGAGGTGACCGAAGGCAGGGGTAGGTCCGGGTGTTTTAGGACCCAAAAGTTGGAAAATGCTATTGGCCCTGTGTTCTTTTTTCGATCGGTAAAACCTATTTTTATATGCGCGGGTGAGGGGGAACTATGAGGCGCACTCCTGACTTTATTATTTGCATCTACGTCCATATTTCCTATGTCTTGATCTAGGACTTGGGGGGTGTCGATCTCCAATTCAACCCCCACTCTGCGGTAGTATTCCTTTGCGGCATTCATATATTTATTTATATCCTCTTCCCATCCTGCATGGTTGCGGTAGGAGGGATCGGCGTAGGGAACAACATGGACAGATTGCGAGTTGGATGTTGTTGGATTACGGTTTTGTAGGTCTCTTTTATCCCTGCTACCCTCTCTCCCTTCTAAAACGGTCTTACTGGGATTGGATTCTGTGGACTTTCCTTTTTCATGTTCTCCGTTCCTAAGGGTATTTTCCTTCATGTTCCCATTGATAGATGGACTCTCCCCGGAATTTATAGTATTGGGTAGAACTTTTTTGGGATCTCTATTATTGGATAGGTCTTCTTTAGGATCCTTAAAGGTGGGCTCATTAGGGTTATTTACTGTCTCCCCCTTGTTTTCCTGTGCCATTATTGGGGGGAGGGCTGCTATGAAAAACAAAAGGTTTGCGGTTAAGGCAATAATAAAGTGTTGTCGTTTGCAATTCATAGTAAAGAACCCCCTCTTGTCTCATCTGTTTTTATCTCCATAGGCTTATGAAATAATAAATTTATTTTCAATTACGAAATTTCTTAATTGAACACACTCAATTTACTAAATAAGGGTCTCCATCGCATGTATTTAGTAAATAGGATTTCATTGATGATAAGGGAATCGAAGGGGGTATCAGTGCTTCCTCCTCCGATCCCCTATCGAAGTCGGAGGGTGTCCCTAAGGGGTTGGTGGATGAAGGGGTTGTTGTGAAAGACATCATCCACACAAGGTCCGTGTCTGATATGATTCGTGGGCAAGGGGATTGATCGGGGATGGGGGATTTTTGACTGTTTGGGAAATCAATCGATAGGGGGAAAATTGGGTCGTATCTGTCGTGGTTCTGGGGATTAGCGTGAGCAAATGGGTAAAGAGGGATCTCCCATAGGGAAAGCATGCAAAATCTTTTTACCTCGGGGATCCCATAAATGTGTTCTGAATATATTATTGTATTTTATCGGGGTGGACCCCAGGGTTGCTTTTGAGGTTGGAAGCCTTTTTTTCTTCAGGGCTTCCGTTGGACCAGTTTATTTTTTTATGAAGCCAAATTTGCACCGCGGATCTCACTTGCTGTTTTTGATCTTCAGACAATTGTAGATTTTCATTGTTGTTCAAATCCGGATTTTTTTCCTCATCAACAATGGTAGATTCCATCAAATTTTTGCCCCCTTCCTTGTGATCCAAACCAAAGTCGTGACCCATTTCGTGAAGCACGGTCCAGATACTTCTGAGATCCATGTCCCCGTTCTTTTCTGAGGGGTGATCTGCATGAAGGGAAGTGACCGAAGGCAGGGGTATATCCGGGTGCTTTTTGACCCAATAGTTGGAAGTTCCTAATGTCCGTATCTTTTCTCTATCGGTAAAACCTATTTTTATATATGCGGGTGAGGGGGAACTATGAGGCGCATTTTTGACCTTATTATTTGCATCTACGTCCATATTTCCTATGTCTTGATCTAGGACTTGGGGGGTGTCGATCTCCAATTCAACCCCCACTCTGCGGTAGTATTCCTTTGCGGCATTCATATATTTATTTATATCCTCTTTCCATCCTGCATGGTTGTGGTAGGAGGAATCGGCGTAGGGAACAACATGGACAGATTGCGAGTTGGATGTTGTTGGATTATGGTTTTGTAGGTCTCTTTTATCCCTGCTACCCTCTCTCCCTTCTAAAACGGTCTTACTGGGATTGGATTCTGTGGACTTTCCTTTTTCATGTTCTCCGTTTCTAAGGGTATTTTCCTTCATGTTCCCATTGATAGATGGACTCCCCCCGGAATTTATAGTATTGGGTGGAACTTTTTTGGGATCTCTATTATTGGATAGGTCTTCTTTAGGATCCTTATTATTGGGTGGGTCTTTTTTGGGATCCTTATTATTTAATGAGTCCTCTTTAGGATCCTTATTACTGGGTGGGTCTTTTTTGGGATCTTTATTATTGAGTGAGTTCTCTTTAGGATCCTTAGGGGTGATCTCATTGGCATTTTTCTCCCCCGAAAGTGTTTTCCAGCTCTTACCATCGTTATCAAATTTCAATATCTCGGGTTTTTGATCTCCCTTTCGGAATCGGAAAACATAACGTATTTCCCCTTTTTGAACCTGAATGTCATCGTAGAGGCCACTCTTATGCCGGTAAGGATAGATGGTAAAACCGCTCGTGTCCCCCCCTGTTTCCTTCTTGAGTTCTTCCTCTACACGTCCTTTGTAGGACGATTCCAATGACTTATCGAGAACCCACTCCCCTGTACTTTGTGTTGTAGGGTTGTCCTCACCTACAGAGTTATTTACTGTCTCTCCTTTGCTTCCCTGTGCCATTACTGGGGGGAGGGCTGCTATGAAAAACGAAAGGTTTGCGGTTAAGGCAATAATAAAGTGTTGTCGTTTGTAATTCATAGTAAAGAACCCCCTCTTGTCTCATCTGTTTTTACCTCCATAGGCTTATGAAATAATAAATTTATTTTTAATTATGAAATTTCTTAATTGAACACACTTAATTTACTAAATAAGGGTCTCCATCGCATGTATTTAGTAAATAGGATTTCATTACGGAAAATATAACAATTTGGGGCATGCCAAGACGATCGGCCAGTATTATTCCATACCCCTGACTCCTTTTGCTTTGCTGTTCATATTCATAAAAAATATTATTATTATTTATAATATCATATCTGTTTTCATATTATCAATAAATATTTTTAAATTTTTTTTTGTATTTTTTTCATTTCTATATTATCTATATTATCTAATATTATGTTTTTTATTAAATTGTTTGTTCTTCACCAGTATTCCAGCTCAATAGACGATCCCGAAACTCTGTGCACTGCCTAAATTTCACTCCCCCTGGATCTATGCATGTACTATATGGGACCGTGCAATTTCTTGTGGGGAATGCCCTATCTATGAATCTAGTCTCACCTTTTCGTAAAGCAATTGAGTAACATAGTTCCTGTTTTTGTATCCACGGGGGATTTATCTTATTTCATATGAATTTTTATAAATTTTTACTAGATCCTTGCGCGGAAGACGAACATTGTGTTGTAGTAAGATCCATCCTGTTTATGGTACGTACAAAAACAACAAAAAATCCGTAATGTTGTCAACATTACGGATAAGATGGAACAAGGTTCCATTACCATGGACAAAGCGATCTGATCAACAAATAGGGCACGATCGCACGATCTGCAGTGAAAAAGAATGAAGCGTTATTATGTAAAAAGGGGATGACTCATGCCCCCTATCTCTGATAGAATATTGATCACCCAAAGACAATAAACCCAGAGGAGGGAAAACATGAGCATCCACACCCATAATACAACATTATCAGGAAAAATCAATATCCAAAAAGAAGAGTTATGGATAGAGGGGTGCGAACAGCCCCCTCCTATTTACGTCTATAAGTATTACTACCCAAAAAAAATGTTTATTGATATCGATATTGTGTAATAATATTTATAGAAATAAAATATACATATAGTTTATTAAGATGAACATAACAATCTAAAATCAAGGTACCTTCTTGGTACAACCGTCAATGTAATTGGAAATTGCTGCTCATTGGAATTATCCGGGACCGTGCAGTTTCTTGTGGGGAATGCCCTATCTATGAATCTAGTCTCACCTTTTCGTAAAGCAATTGAGTGACATAATAACATTTTGTTATGACACTGTTCCTGTTTTGGTATCCCAGGGGTATTTATCTTATATTTATAAGGTGTTTCCTTTAATCACGAATTTATTGTAAATTCAGAAAATGACGGGCTGGACAGACCGTTGCGAGATTTAGGGGTATAATGGATATTGAGATGGGCGGCGGATACCCAGTCTGATGCTGGAAGGATTGTACCACATAGGTTACCCCCAGAACTAGGCGGTGGGATTCTTGAGAAGGAATATGGTACCTCCGTTCCGTGGAAGAACTCGTCGGATGGAGGGAGTTTCCCGGGGAAAAACCGTCGTGGCGCCTTAGACGGATTTTCCCCGAAAGGTGCTAGCTAGAAATCAAGGGTATGGACATCGTCCATACAACCCTGCCCTTGTTCCGTGTATAAGAGGGGATGAAAGTCATAAGCCGTGGTGGGGAGAGGTTCTCCGTTCGAAATTTCGGACTCGTAGTCAGCAGGGATCGAAAGAAGATCCTCGACAGGCAATGGGTTGGGGTTTTCTTTTTGTTTCCCCACCCAATAGAAAGCGGTAAGCATCAATTCCTTCATCGCTACCTCAAGACCAACGAATCCACCTTTTTTGCTATTCGTTCTCTCACGAAACAAAGCATTCAGCGATTCCGTGTAGTTCGTGGACAGTATATAGGGCAGAAGTATGGGGTTTTGGGTTATGGATGCCGCTTGTAAGCTCAGGGAGATTTTTTTAGGACTGAGCCTTTCCCATGCTTCGCACGTCGCCTTATTTCCAAACCGATACTTCCCTGCACACTCAGACCACCGTTCTAGTGCCTGTCTCATATCCCCAGACCGTAAGACGTAAGAAGCGTCCTTAGCCATTTCCTTCTTCATACTTTTAGGAGCTGCATTCATGATGTTACGAATCGCGTGAACGTAACATCGTTGGTGAACCGTATGGTGAGGAAAATGCTTGCGTACAACTAAGGGAAAAGCCCTATGCCCATCTGTGGTAACGATACGTATATCGTTGACATTCAGGCCCCGTTCCTTTAGTTTCCCTATATGCTGATCATAGGATTCCACATTCTCATCAGGCGAGGGGGTGATCCCTATTATATCCCGCCTCCCCTCCGCCGTGATACCCGTGCTGACTGCGATCGCCTTCGAAACATAACGACCCTCCTCCCGAATGGGAACAAAGAGGGTATCCATACCTATGGCTGTATATACTGTCGTGCTCAGATCCCTTTCGAAATATTGTATAGCATCGTTGTAATAAGGTTGCAACCACTGCGAAAGCGTTTCCGGGGGCGTCCGAAGGTTGAATCCTTCCTCCAATAGTTTACTAATTTTTCGCAAGGAGAGGCCCGGAAGATAAAGACGATAAACGAAATCTTTGAGGGTATTCTTTGCACTCTGATAACGTGGTAACGAGTACGGTGAAAATTCCCATCTTGTCCTAGGAACCTCTAGATCTAGTTCCCCAAACAGTGTGCTATATCCGCGATGATAGACCCCATTCCCCTCATCCTGGGGATATTTCAGACAATGGAGGGTTCGATCTACACGCATGCGTAAGTTACATAGGTCCTCGACAACGGGTTTCCAATTCTTTGGGTCGGTTAGAGGGTCTATCTCTGGGATCCATGCGTTTTTTAACAATCCAATCAGCGCCCGCACCAAAATACTACCACCGTCGTGATGGAACATGAGGCTAGTAATATCGTCCAGGGGAAGGGAATCCTTCGTCTTTTCCTTGTGGTTCGATGGACAACACAATAATAGCAGTTTCTCAATCAGATGCCTAGATTCCTCCCACTCCTTGGGACCCCATGAGGTAATTCCCTCCTTGAGATCATCGAAAAAACGTTGAGCACGTAAGAATCGATCCCGAGTTTTTGGATCGTGCAATTGATGATATCCATCCCCTTCGGATCGTGCATTCCCCGGACCTTTATCTTTTCCGTCACGCAAAGTTATGGATGGAGAATCCTCGATCAGTGGGTTGGGTTCCGTTTCTTGGGGGGCAGGGGACGGATTCGTACTATGTAATTTCCCAATCTCACCGGCTACCGCAGACCATTTTGTGTCCTTATTCCCTGCTTCCATTGCCGTTGCCTTGTTGGCTAGGGCCAGCTTCTCGTTTGCCATTGCCATTGTCTCGTTGGCTAGGGCCAGCTTCTCGTTTGCCATTGCCATTGTCTCGTTGGCTAGGGCCAGCTTCTCGTTTGCTATTGCCATTATGGTCCTATCGGTTAGAATCAGTTTCTCATCTATTAAGACATTATGGCTATGACAGAAGGGACACGTACTTTTCAGTGTTTTTCCACAATACGGGGAGTCAATGGATCGGTCGCCTATCTTCATCGAATTTCTAGCTATCCATGACTCTTCTTTTTGGATATTGATTTTTCCTGATAATGTTGTATTATGGGTGTGGATGCTCATGTTTTCCCTCCTCTGAGTTTATTGTTTGTTGATGATCAATATTCTATCAGAGGTAGGGGGCATGAGTCATCCCCTTTTTACATAATAACGCTTCATTCTTTTTCACTGCAGATCGTGCGATCGTGCCCTATTTGTTGATCAGATCGCTTTGTCCATGGTAATGGTAATGGAACCTTGTTCCATCTTATCCGTAATGTTGTCAACATTACGGATTTTTTGTTGTTTTTGTACGTACCATAAACAGGATGGATCTTACTACAACACAATGTTCGTCTTCCGCGCAAGGACCTAGTAAAAATTTTATAAAAATTCATATGAAATAAGATAAATACTCCTGGGATACCAAAACAGGAACAGTGTCATAACAAAATGTTATTATGTCACTCAATTGCTTTACGAAAAGGTGAGACTAGATTCATAGATAGGGCATTCCCCACAAGAAACTGCACGGTCCCAATTATCCAGTTCATCCCAGGGTTTTTCTTCCTTATTATGTAAAATATTACCATCATAGTGCGTACCGGGATGTTCTGATAGTTTTTTGAAAATTTTAAATTATTAGATCGGTGCCCCCTTCAGGAAATCTGCTGGTAAAAACGTCTACCCGGGGACTTTCTTATGTTTATGTTATTCTTTTTCTGAATCATACTATCAAAACATATAGTCATCATATATGAGACAATTAGCATGAATGCCTTATTATATGACGTTTGTCTATGTTTATCTAGCCCCATTGTATGCTTTAGTATTGTGAAACAATGCTCTCCTGATGAACGTTTTTTCATTAACTCCTTACATCCCTTTGTTTGTAGTCGATAAAAATTCTCCTTTCGCAGTGGACTGGTGATGGAGTTCTGTGTTTTGGCTCTTCTCTTATTATATCCAGCCAGTAATTTCAAACCGTGTTGTTTACATAATTCGAACAGATCATGTACGTCGTAAGCACTGTCTGCTACTAGGCCCCTACATCCTAAGGTTGATATCTCGGGGATCAGTAAACAGGACGCTTCAACCTCGCCTAAATTTGCGGGGCCCATGGCCAATACCAACGGTATTCTGCCGTCCATGGTTGCCACCCCGGTTACTCCTATTCCCCTGTGAAAGCCCTTATAGTTCCGAAGGGTGGCCGTATCTTTCGCCCGTCTGCTTGTCGACACAATCACTTGATCCAAGAAAAGATATTTTTCCTTTATTTCCGACAATATAACCTTCTGATCTTCTTCACTAAGAAGTTCTAATAGGTTAAAAATTATTGTTTCTCCGTTTTTTGCAATACATTTTTTAATGTTTTTATCATATAATGATCGACTAAACCCTTTCGTAATCCCTATAATATCTCTTATCATTTTATTTCCATTTATAATATTTATTAATTCCCTTTCACTTTGTAAATTCCAAATAGCCATAACGAAACAGCACAATATCGACACATGGTGATCGATCACACGGGTACGGCTTGACTTCTCCTCATTCGGGAAACCGTAGACCGTGGTAGCTAATGTCTGCAGCATAAGCAGTCGGCTTTTTTCTTCTGCCCCTATGCCCTCATGATCTTCCCAAGGCTGTTCTGAAAGATTGGGTTTCTTTTTCCTCACCTGTTCTCTTCTCTTTTTTCTTTCTAATTTCCCATGAAGATCTGGAAAATTACTTATATCGTCTATGGGATAGGACATCTATATCTACTCCCTTATTTTCATAGATATATTTTTTCAAATTATAACAAAAGAGTAATCGTATGTATAGGGTAATAAGTAAAAATTTATTATATTACATATATTTTACAATAATGGACACAGCGATCCGCTCGGGGAGATACCTCAAGAGGGATTTTTTGCATTTTCCATAACTGAAAATTAGTACTATTTAGTTTCATGGGAAAAAGGCCCCCAATTCGTTTACGCCAACTGTGGGGCCGGAGAGAGCAACATTCTTGACATATAAATTCATATTGCATATATAAAGAAACAATCAATATGAATAAAAATAGAATGATATAATAAAATACTATATAAACTTTATTTAAATAAAAATGTATATCCCTTTCGTTAGCCACCCTCAAAATGCAATGTTACACGGGACTCCTTTCAGCACTTCACCACCTTCCAAAAGTCAATAGTAGGTATGACATCCACCTGCCGTAGAATGGATAGCACGCTAATCAACAGCAACATAAGGAAATTGACCCGTAATGACGTGATCTATCTGGTGGCAAAAATGTGGTTTGTATCTCGGCTGAACTCCTGATTCCCCTCCCCGGCGGAGTGGGGGGTTTTTCTGGAGAAGGGGTGCCAAACTAACAGACATCGATAGTCGGCAATCATTGGGCTATCAGCCTCCCCTTCCCCCAAAAAAGGAGCAACCAGCAAGGGATCATAGGACTGCCAGAGCTAATTGGGGTTTGCTTGGCTGTAAGGGAACAGGTCTCCCACTATGACAACATCAGATCAACCAAGGAGTATGCATTGCTGGAAAGGGTGATCTGGGAACAAACTGAGGAGGTGAACAAGGAAATCTCAGGATGCTCTCCAAGGTGCGTTCTGGTAGTCTACAAAGCCCTTATGATCCTGATGCTCAGTACAGGAAGAAGAACAAACAGGAATGTTGGGGATATTCCGGACAAATCGTAGAGGATCGTGATGGAGAGAAGGGAGTAAGCCTAATTTCCTTCTTTGATATGAAAGGTTTCCCTTCATCCAGATACGGCCTTTGCGAAGGAGTACATAGAAACATGGGTTCCCCATGATGGAATGCGGTTGTGTGCCGATGGGGGGTACTACAGCCATGAGATAAGCGAACTTGCCCAATCAAAGGGTATTTCGCTATGCTTCACCAATATGACGGGCCGAAGGGAGAACCCCCGATAAATTGAGGGCAAGCACGTTTGTGCGAGACAAAAGAACAAAGGAAATTACACGGTGCGTGGCAAACAAGAACCCGAGAACAGCCAGTACAAACCAGGGAGAAAACCAGGAGCGGGACCAGTGTGGCTTATTTCAACGGGGAGGATTGCAAGAAGTGCCCCTTTGCGGATCAGTGCATTGGCAAACTCAACAAAACAGGGGAAGAACCATAAGATTAACCGACCGAACGTACTCGGCGGCGGAGCAAAGAGATCAATTGGAGGAGACAAAAATAGGGAAGCAGGGAACAGTCGTGCGGCCATTGAGGGCGTTTTGCTCCGCACTAAAAAATGCTTACGGAGCTCGCCGACTTAAGGTGCGTGGTGAACGAAGAGCTAGGTTGACAATGTTCGCAAAGTGTTGTAGCGTATAACACATCTCAAGTCTCCGAATATATAGTAAATTTATAAGAATAAGAAGGAGAGAAGTCATATCGTGATGAGCATATCTAATAATTTAAAAAATTCATAAAATAATCGGAACTATAGGCCGGTCTATTTGCGTGCCAAGTGTGCGGAATAGGGCATTCATTTCCGCGCTCATGGGTTCAAAACCGAGTTTCCATGGTTATAGTAGAAATCCAACCATAATCGTTACGTTTCACACATATCCAGTCCAAAACATTCATACTATTCAATTTTTTATTTACATTACAAATTATCCATACATATTATACAGAAGTAATTCATTAACTAATAGCAATCATATATATCATTTTGAAATATAATTAATATCGGAAAAAACCAAATCAACTGACTTTTAATTCCAGCACCAGCACCAGAACTAAATTTCCCGAGGTCCCCTTTTTCGGACGAAGTGAAAATCATGAAAATAGAGAAATTAGGAACTACAAAATTAGATATAAAATGAGTTATATCCTAGAGTCCATTGCCAACCGTTCATTCCCGGGAATCAGGTATTCCTGTGAGGATTCGGGAAACCTGGGACCCCCACCACCAACTCATCCTTACAATCCAGGATTAGGAAAAAACCACCCAAGGATATTTCAGGTCCGAAGTTTGGCCAAGAGTCAATTTGCCGAGCAATGTGCCGCCAAACCTCTGAAGAGGGGGGGGGAAGGGTCCTGCGCACCACGGATCAGTCCTACTCAACGGCGGAACAACGAGACAAAATGGAGCAACCGGGGTACAAAGAGAAGGGGAATCGTCGCGCAGCTGTGGAGGGGGTTTGTTCTTCTATGAAGAATCGTTTCAGGCCGCCAAAATAGAAGGTGCGTGGTAAGATGAGGGTGGCACGGGCCATGATGGCAAAAGGATCTGCTTATAATTTATCCCAGGCCGTTCGTTATCTTCAAAAGGAGATCAGGAAGAGAAGGATAAGATCAACCATAACTACATAGAGTTTAATATATAATACTATTTAAATAAAAAATAAAATTCGACTTTATGTCGGGTTTCTTTGGTGTGCGCAAAAGGGGCGAGATAGGAACCGGTTCTTATGATCCCACGGTGATTTCGGTGGTTCAAAAAAAAATAACCGATCGTACAAAATTTTCAGGTGCAATCCCCCAGAAAGGGGTATTTTTCCACCCCCAAGCACTTACGCCGGAAATACTCAAACAGACTATTTCTATACTCATTAACAATATAAACATTTCTATAACATATCATTTAACATAAAAAAATATTCTAATAAGTTTTATATCTTTTTTCGCGGTAGCACCTTAATTAGGAAAAAACTGCCCAAGGATATTCCGAGTCCGAAGTTTGGCCAAGAGACGCGGTTTGTAACCTGCTACCTATCAGCCGGTTACGAAGGGCCGAGCAACCTTCATCTCTTGAACGACTTCTTGACACACACCCTATACCGCAGAATAAGAAAAATGAAAATACATAATTATTTGCATGGCCGGTAACCATAGGGTACAATTTTCACCATACCCTCTGAAGAAGGAGGATGATCGGGTAATGAGGGACTCCCCCATACTTTGGTTTCCACCACAAAGGAAAAACGTAGCCGTAGGTACCCTGATAAGATTTTTTATACTAGCTTTTTCGTTCCAAACCATGATGCTGTTTCACTCCTACCTCTACGGTACGGACCTAGTATCCATCCGTCTGTTTCTACCTGATGGGAATCCTTGGCATGTTGTGGAACTTAGTCTTTTTTTTTCCTATTTGTGACTGTTTTTAGAGTCTTGGCTATATTCGACACATTCCATGATTACTTTCTCTATGTAACGGATCGTGTTTTTTGGTTGCATCACTATCGACAGCAGTGCTCCCGAATGGTCCAACAAAAGGGTGTACCCAAATGGAGTTGGTATGTCTTACGTTGGTTAGGACTGGGTTGGTTTTTGCTGACAATGGCCGTATTTTTGTGGATATGGGAATCTTCCTTAGTGTTGACGTTGGGGGTTGCGGGGTGGGTTACCATTCTCAAATGGCAAATCCATTGCGAAAACCGTTGGTGCGGAAAAGAAAGCCAGAATAAAACAGATCCACGTTTTGTAAATATAAGTCTATTTCTGTTCCTCTGTTACCCTTTGCCCTTGCATTTATATCAAATATTGTTTGAATATTTCGATATTAGTAATGAAGACTTCAGTCCCACCTTATACTCCTTTCTTTGTCTGATTTATATACAACTAATCTTCCCCGTTTGGTTTCACTTGCTCTTGGGCAAGCGGGCTATTTTTACAGAATATGGTATAAAGAGTCGTTATCATAAAAACAATAAAGGGGATCCATCTATGTTCCTCGGGGGGCTGATCTACTACGATGATTTTGGTGGAATGTTGGAGTCCATAAGACATCCTAAGTTTAAAATAAAGAAAATTATGGTCAGGACATTTATCACAATTTCCATTATCATAATTTCCTTTCTGTTTATTCTTGTATTAATATTTAAGTAAATAATAAAATTTAAAATATTTTATGAAAATATATTTTAAATAAAAACTGTAGATATCGAGTGGCAGCATCCGGACGGGTGTGTGCATCTTTCGGAGGGGATTTTTAGTCCCGCTTTTTTGCCTCCTTGGGTTACCTTTTGGCAGCATCCCGTTGGGGGTGTGAATTTCTGAACAAGGTTTTTGGGGGAGGATTTCCCCCCATTTGAGGTGCTTCCTCCATGGACTACTATATAAAATAAATTTACTATATTAAAATATAAAACGTGTCGAGTAGGTCTGGCATCTCAGCCAACCCTCTCACAGAACCACACGTAATACTCTCGCATTATGCGGCTCTTATTGCCCCATCTTTGCTTCTAATACGTGCCAGTGGGCGAAACAGGTCCCCGTACTTTCCTCGTATATACTGGATCCGCCTTCGAGCCTTTCGCCTGCTACCGAGCTTCTTGTACTTCTTTCTGTCGAGTAGACCCGGCATTTCAGCCGAGTCCCTCACAGAACTGGACGTGATACTCTCGCATCATCCAGCTCTTCCCATTCCATCCCAATCTTCAGACCCTTTGGGTCCTACTTCAATTATGGGGATGTTGCTCCGAGGTTCCAGTGATCTCCTCCAGTGGATTTCCACTAAAGTTGTCGTTTGATCTCCTCCAGCGGATCTCCCGCTAAAGTTCTCATCTAACTGTCCTCCGCAGGATGAGTCAGTCCCTTCGCTCCACTTCCATTACAGAAGCTTCCACACTACTATGAGCTGATCCGACTTCGTGCACGGGGAACCTCAGTTGTCCTCGGTCTTTCCATCTGGCGGCAGCCAGACGCCGTACGACGATCTCTCAAGTTCCGATCAAGAGCCTAAATCGGGTTCATCCGCCTATACACCGCATGCCACCAGGGGGCAGTAGATAGGTCATCCCCCACGGTTCATCCCGACGTTAGGACCCCACATCGGTTTTGACATGAACTAGCCTTTTTGATGCGTCTTCGAACGGTTCGCTTTCGCTGATCTCCCCGATTCCCACCTGACAGGGTCATGCCCTGCCTTTTCCTAGATCGCTCACAACCAGGGCACTTTACCCCAGCTATCTATTAGGCCCCCTGGTATAATAGGTCCAGGTGGGTATAATGGGAGCTGGTCCCCGTAAGGGGTGAACACGGAAATGGCACGGAGAAAATTTTCGTTAGAATTCAAGCAGAGGGCAATTGAACAGGTCAGGGGTGGGCAACATGTTGTCCAGGTATCTAGACAGCACGATCTTGCTGTTAGCACGATTAACCGTTGGATAAAGGAGGACAGGGAGGGTGTATTAGCCAGCTCATTCTCCTCCTCAAAAGGTCATCGTACGATGGATTCTTCGTCCCTCCGGTCTCTGCAGAAGGAGATTGATGATTTAAAGAGACTCCTGGGCAGTAAAGAATTGGAAATTAGTCGATGGAGGGAGAGAATGGGAGGGAAATGAAGAAAAAACGCTATGATATGAAACTAAAGAAGAAAATAGTTGAGGAAGCTCTACGTAGCGATAACATGTCTGAGATTGCTCGCAGACACGGACTCGCCCCTAGAACCGTTCGGGGTTGGGTAAAGCAGTACGAGGTGAAGGGGGATCTCTGGAAAAAAACCAGGGATAGTGCAAAAAGGGTTTCCGCGAACGAACAAGATGTTTCATATAAAACAATTATGAAATTGAGGGAGAAAATTTGCCAATTGGAGAAAGAGATGAAAAAACAAAAAGAGGGGGATCAACTTAGGATTGCGATCTTAGAGGACCTTATAAAAAAGCTGGATCTCTGCCCCCAGGATCGGATTGAGGTGGCAGAGTGCTGGATGAGACAGGGGTATTCTCAAAACAGGACCTTAGATATTGTCCATATATCGAAGTCCGTTTATCAAAAATATAGGAGGAATAAGAAAACGATTCTGAAAAACGATGGGCAAAAAATAGTTCGTATGCATCATAAAAGAGAAAAGAAGAAAGGAAACATCCCTGGATATGCCTTGGATGGGCAGGGGAAAAAAATAAGTTTGATGCCTATGGTTATCGAAAACTCGCATACAAACTGAGAAAAAAGGAGGATATTATTGTCAATCACAATAAGATGTATCGCCTCTGTAAGGAGGAGGGACTTCTCCGTTATCGGGGAGGAGGCGTCGTTCCTCCCCGCCTGCCCACAGAGCCTATGAACGACACATAACGGCCCCTAACCAGCTCTGGGAGATGGACATCCAGCATGAGCGGACTTCCCAATGGTACTCCAGTTTTCGTTCTGAGCATCCTCGATGTTTTTGATAGGGTTGTTGTCTTCTCTGACAGCTACCTATCCTGTAAATCAAGGGATGTAGTGAAGGCAGTTCAAACGGCCCTGGATCAATATGCTGAAAATGGAGAGGATAAGCCCGTACTACGGACAGACAATGGTTCGCAATTCATTAGTCATGAATTCTATGGTTTCGTTGGGGCGGAAGAAATCCATCATGAACGAATACCTAATAAATCACCCAATCATAATGCGCATATTGAATCCTACCATAGTATTGTAAAAAGTGATCTCTATGACAGGTTTGAGTTTCGCAATTTTGAGGAATTCCATAAGGAACATGTTGCGTTCGTAAGGCATGACAACGAGGAGTACTGTCATGGAAGCTTGGGGTATTTGACACCACACGAATACAGGAAAATCATAAAGGACCCCCGAAACCAGGGTCTAATCAGGGCTGTTAAGGTTATATAAATTTCTCACTCCAATTGCATAATCTACCCTAATAAGATCGAATTTTGATAAATATAATAATACATTTTTTTGATAAATATAATAATACATTTTTTATTATATTTTATAATGTTAGTATACGGTGTCTTTAATTGCGTTTAAAAATCCCGATTTCAGGCCAATTTCATCTATTTTTTATAATTTACCTACTTAATTTTAGGTAATAAATGTTAATGAGATTTGTTTTATTATTTACGATTTGTTTTTTACAACAGATAACAAATGGGGTCATTGGTTTCGATCAAAAATTAGTGGTTGAATGATAATCCATAAATACAAGTCTGTTTCGTTCCGAAATAGGCTGCTTTTCCCAGCGGGGCCGAGGGATGTCCGTTAGGGCATCCCAGGTGAAGGCCCCCCCGGGCTTACCTAGCACCTACCCTTTGGATCGCTTTTTTCGGTTTTGGGTGTATCGAAAAGTTGGCTCGGGATGCACTATAAATTACATTTTGCCTACGGTTTCGGGGGGCAATTTCCTACTTTGGATTACTTTCAGAAAACCGGACCTGATGAGAACGAATGGAGCTAGAGTCGGGGGTTATATGAAGCAATATCATAAAAATGGTTTATAAATTCGGGAATCATTACGAAGAAAATGGGGCATCGGCTTGCTTTGTGTCGCACAAGACGGATGGTAGGGCTATTTTGCCATGGTGGGTTGAAAATAGGGGGTTGACCCGCTATTTGCAGCCATCCCCGGGGGGATGCGGAAGTCCGATCCTGAGGAGATAAGGAACATCCTGGTAGATGATAGGATGAATTTTATGGGGAGAGAGGTTTTTATGATGTGGGATCACCTACGAGGCGCGCGGTAAAGGGGTTGACTGAGGAGGATTTTTTGGGATTACGGAATTGACCCAGCATGGAATGGCTCTTGGCCAAACTTCGGACCTAGAATATCCTTGGGCTTTTTTTTCCTAATTCTGGATTGTAAGGATGAATTAGGTGGGTGTCCCAGGTTTCCCGAATTCTCGCAGGAACACCTAATTCCCAGAGATGGACGGTTGGCAATGGATTCTAGGATATAACTCATTTTATCTGATTTTGTGGTTTCTCATTTCTCTATTTTCACGATGTTCACTTCGTCCGAAAAAGGGGGCCTTGGGAAATTTAGTTCTGTTTTCATATCGACAACCCCTTATTCCCCGATAGGGGGTGAGTTGCCCATGATTATAACACATAAAACTTTAAATTTTATAAAAATAATGTATATGTCCTACTGTGTTCCCGCAAGAATACCTTGGAATACAGTGAGAGAGAATCCAAATCTAGGCAGACATAAACACAGAAACTTACCACGATACATTCGATCTATCGAACCATGGTTCAACCCCCACCCCTGAGACTGAACCCCCAGGTCCGAAGTTTGGCCAAGGTCCCATGGAATAAAGGGGGTGGCGATTTTCAGATAGGTAGAGGATATGTTATAAAATAGAGCAAAATATAGTATGATCCGTTGTAAATACATAGGAGGGGCGAATAGCCTCCCCCATTGGCTAGTTCATCACGTCTACGTCCTCTTGGCATTGAAAATTTCTTTGGTTTGTATCGCATAGGATTATATACCCAATCGCTTTGACCGCTTGCCTTGCCGATATTCCTATTTTTTTAAATATTTTTAAAAGATCCAAAGGATCGTTCTTTATACACCCGCTCCCCTAATTATAAAAAATTATATAAAAAAACATTTTAGATTAGGCTCCTTTGATCCATTGGATATCTGTGGGGGGATCATTGATATGGTGTTGTGATGGACATTTCGTGGAGTTGATTGGGTAAGTCAACCCGAATGTTCGTTTTACCCTTCGTACTTGTGGTTCCCATAATGCGTTTGTGGGTGTATAGGGAAATTTCGTCGAGATGGTTTCCAGGAATAGGGCATCATTGTAGGGATAGGCGGAAAGGACTCGGTCTCTTTTTTAGTACAGACATGAATAGATACACCATACATAGAATGGGAATTATCGTTGTGCACTCGTGATGCAGTCCCGTGTTCGGGTGGAAACCGGGCAAGGGCGTGTATTACAGGTAGCTGAGAAAGGTGAGGTGAAGTTTTTTGTCTCAAGCGAGTATCCCCAATATTACCCCGGTGATCAGTATTACACCAGGGCAAAGTATTTCCTTAATGCTCTCCTCTGTGGCTATGGAGGAATTGGCTTTGGCACATGTCATCAACGCGGAGGCAGAGAAAATTCAATTTGTGGTGGGGACCCTGCCTGGCGTTTCCTCTCCCCCTGTGACAGTTTCTGGTTTGATCAAGATTAACGATATTGTCAATCGTACTTTGCAGGATGTTATCAAGACGGAGATGTTGTTACAGTTCAAGTTGGAAAACATTATTGGTATCCTCGGAAGCGGCAGAATCTAATTTTTGTTGGTGCCGGAGTAATAGGTATCCATTCCTTAAGGAGAGGTGAAGTTTGTGTCCCAAGCAAATATTCCGAATATTACGCCTATTATAAGCATTACTGCAGGACAGAGTGTAGCCCTGATGTTGTCCTCCATAGCTCTTGAGGAACTAGCTCTGGCGCATATCATCAACGCGGAGGCCGAAAAAATCCAGTATGTTGTGGGAACGTTGGAGGGCGGTGGCCCGTGTCCCGTTAACGTCAGCATTGATGATTTGATCAATGTCAATTGTCTGGTTTCGCGGACCCTCCAATCGGCTATCAAACAACAGATTCTACTGCAATTTAAGCTGGAGAACATTGTAGATTTGATCAATATCCTCCCATGCCCACCACCACCACCACCACCACCCCCTCCCGTACCTGTCTGCTGTTCGTAGCGGGGTGGTGGTGGATTGTTTCGAGGGAAAGTAGTTGGGAAGAGTGGCATGGTTGTACAGGTGCCATGCCCTCTTTCTTTCTGTAGTGGGTTCATCCTCCGATGAAATTGATGGCGTGGAGAATGGAGTTTGTCGAGTATGAACATTCTTGTAGTTTTCGGTACACGACCAGAGGCCATCAAAATGGTGCCACTAGTGCGGGAACTCCAGAAGCAATCATCCATGACCCCGGTTGTGTGTGCTACGTTTCAACACGACGAAATGCTGAAGCAAGTACTGGACCGTTTCCATTTCAAGGTTACCTACAATTTAGCTGTTATGACCAAAGGACAAACACTTGTTCAGATTACCACCCGTATACTTCTGGGGTTGGAAGGGATTCTGAGACAGGAAAAGCCTGATCTCGTCCTGGTGCAGGGGGATACTACCTCGACCCTGATCGCCTCCTTGGCGGCCTATTATTTCAAGGTTCCCGTGGCCCACGTTGAGGCTGGACTCCGTTCCCATTCTCCTTACAATCCTTTTCCAGAGGAAATGAATCGTAAGCTTACGGATGCCCTGGCAGATTATTATTTTGCTCCTACCGTGAGGAGCAAACAAAACTTACTGAGGGAGGGCATTCCTGAAAATCATATTTATGTAACAGGGAATACGATTGTGGATATGATTTCGCAAACCGTGGATTCAGAATATGCGCACCCTGTCCTAAAGGATACAAAGGGTAAGCGACGTATTTTGGCTACCACCCACCGGAGGGAGAGTTTTGGCGAACCCATTCGTCGCATTGTGCGCTCTTTGTGCCATATTGCGGATTTATATAAGGATGTAGCCCTTATTTTTCCTGTTCATCCCAATCCTAACGTATTGCGTGCAGTAGAGGAGATTGATGTAGCGAAATATCCCAATATTCATCTGCTCGATCCCTTGGATGTGGTAGATTGTCATAATTTTTTGGCGCGTAGCTGTTTACTTCTCACCGATTCCGGTGGGTTACAGGAAGAGGCTCCTAGTTTGGGTGTACCCACGATCGTGATGCGTACCGTGTCCGATCGGCCAGAGTCGGTGGAGTTAGGATTGGCCAAATTGGCTGGGACACAGACACGGGATATTGTGGATTCTGCCGTTTCCTGGTTGGAGAATCCCCCTTCATGGTTGCATTCCAGGGATTCCATAAATCCCTATGGGGATGGCAAGGCCTCGCAACGGATTGTGCAGGCGCTTATGTATCATCTCGGGCTATCCCCTACACCCCCCACCCCCTTCAGGGGAGGTGAAAAATGATGAAAAATACCCGTCCCTGTCGTGTTTTGGTGGCAAGCCCCGTACACCAACATCGTACGATTCTGGAGTACTTTTTAGAGGGATTGGAAAACTTATCAACTCGTCATCTGGAATTATCTTTTTTATTCATTGATGACAACACGGAGGAGGACTCAAAGGAAGTACTTATGGCCTTTTCTAGAAAGTGGCCGAAAACATTGGTCCTGCCTTCTCATAGTAAAACTGATTACTATGTTGATGAAACGACACATTACTGGAATGAGGAACTTGTATGGAAGGTAGCTCGACTGAAGGATGAAATCATCGAATATACTCTGCGGAAAGGGTACGACGCTCTTTTCCTTATTGATTCTGACGTTGTTGTTCATCCGTTGACCCTTGAGCAATTACAAAAAGCGGGAAAACCAATCATTGCTAATATATTTTGGACATCGTGGGTTCCCAATTCCCCGGAATTACCCCAAGTGTGGTTGCAAGACAAATATTCCCTTTTTCGACAGGATGGGAATGAGAAGCTGGACAACGATGAAATCGGCCGACGGGTTACTGAATTCCTCACGCAGTTGCGTAAGCCGGGCGTGTATGAGGTGGGTGGTTTGGGTGCGTGTACGTGGATCGATCGTGTCGCCTTGGAGAAGGGGGTTCGTTTTGCCAGAATTCCTAACATAACCCTCTGGGGCGAGGATCGTCATTTCTGTGTTCGGGCCATGGCGCTTGGACTTCCTTTGCACGTGGACACCCATTATCCAGCCTATCATATTTATCGTCTCTCCATGGTAGAGGGTGTCAGGGATTATATGAACAGAGTCAAGGGGGAGACAGAGGACTTTCTCATGGATCGATAGGACGAAGGAGATGGATGGATTTCTTGTGATTATAGTTCCTGGGTACGCATAGTGGTACAAAAGACTGAGGGACTCAGCCGTGATCCAAATGGAATACGGGGGTTCCCGTTCTTAGTCCTAGGGGAATAACAGTGGACACGGGGTCTGGGGATAGGGCATAGGATGTGAATCAGAAGCATGTTTCCTGAGGGGGCTTCCCCCGCCCCTATGGGGTGGTTGTGGTACAGACTGGCCCTGTGCTCTCCCCTGTCTGTTTGGTCCCTGTGTTGTATTCATGGATTGGTCGTCAGGAATAGTTTTTATTTCCCATGATCCTATGGGGTACACCATTCCTATCGTTGTATGTCAGGGACCATGTCGGTCTTCCCAAGGACAAGTAGGATGTCGTGGTGCATTACGATGTGTGATTTGTATCAGGTTGTTTTTTATAGTTTTTTATTAAGGAATGGATCATCTTTGTAGACGGCAATGGGGGTATCCCCCGAATTCCCCCCGCGCGGATGCTCAGGACATCCACTGTATCCCCCCGGTGATGGGATTGAATCAGAATCATTATGTGTTGGTGGAGGGGGATATACGCGATAGGAGGGGGATCCCATGGGTAGGAGAGAGCTTCTTCCGGATCCGAGAATCAAAATCGTGGATTTTTTACCCCAGGATCATCGAGCGGTACGGTAAAAGGCCCGAAAACCGATCATTTCCAGTATTTTTTGGACATCCAATGTACTTTATTTTTCCGAAATGCCCTAGATGTAGCTCTAGGGGGATTGTAATCCTTATCAGGGAAAATGGGTAGGAGGTAAACTTCCCAAGGGGATTCCCAATCTCTCCTCTTAGAGTGGGGATCGTTCTTTCCGTGTTCGGGCAACGGGTTTCCCAGGTTCCCCTCTGTATGTGGATTACAGTATCCTGCCCATCGCATCCATCCTCCCCCTTATGCTGGGGGAAGCAAGGGGATATCTGGGGAGGGCCAGGAAGGAAAGGGAGAATTATATGCAGAAGGAAGAAGGGGATGGGGATCGACCGTGATTACCGTCAGTTTGTGTATGATTGTGAGGGATGAGGAAAAAACCCTGGCCCGTTGTTTGGATGGAGTGCAGGATTTTGTCGATGAGATGATTGTGGTTGATACGGGGTCTAAGGACCGAACGAGGGATATAGCAGAGCAGTATGGGGCTAAAATTTACGAATTTCCGTGGTGTGATCACTTTGCTGATGCACGTAATTTTGCCTTTTCCAAAGCTACACAAGAGTATATTTTCTGGGTGGATGCGGATGACATAATAGAATCCGCTGACTTGGTCAAGTTGCAGGAGCTAAAGAAGGTATTGCCGGTTACGGTGGATAGTGTGGCGATGTTGTACCATCTGAGTATTGATAATCGAGGTAGGCCTTCTGTCAGTTTGCGACGCAATCGGCTGGTACGACGTGAC